>JAYGEA010000148.1:0-8448 GCA_046582635.1 Alphaproteobacteria bacterium | reverse complement strand
AGCACAAATCCATCCGCGGGACGTACAATGGAATGAATGGCCGTGTCGTCGTCATATCGGTACTGAATGACGAGGTAGGATTTCCTTGGATCATCATTTTCATCGCTGGTTTTCGTTCGAACGACTTCAGTACCGACATAGACCACTCGCTGCCGGTGCATTGTCGCCTTCAGCACAGGTTGTTTTTCAGCAGCTGTGCGCGCTTTCAGCTCCGCTGCACGCGGCACGTCGTCGGAAGCAACAAGAGTTTCGCTTTGAATAAGTGGTGCCGCACAACTTGCCAGCCACATGAATATGAGGGGACCCAGTCCGAACAATACCGATTTCTTCATACCAACTTTTCCTCAATGGTTAAGCCGATTTTGGATTGCTCAACAGCGAAAATTCACCTCAATTAGTATTATCTTGAAATATTAAAATTAATATTCTTATATGCTAATACAATTTGACATTGTTGTAAGATTTCTTATTCGTATCAATTAATCGATCCGTATTCGGGCCCCATCAGCACAAAGTGGTATTAGCTGATCAGTCGGTACGGCGTCACGGCATTTGCGACAAACTGGTTGACGCCTGCGAGAGGGCATCGATCACTACGCCGACGGCCCGCGAAAAGCCGGCCTGCCTGAATAATCCAGATTAGGGTATCCCCACCATTTCGGTGCCGCCGTAGAATACCGCCATCTCGCCCCAATCAACCCAGCGTTCCATGCCGTCCGACTTTATGTGTTTACGGTAAGCCGCCCAGCCCGATGCATCGGGGAAGTACAATTCCGCCATCCCGACGTAAGGTTCAATCGCCGGCTCCAGGCTGGGGCTCACCACATAGCGAAAGCCGCCCACCGCATCCATGGTCTGGCACACGTTGGGGATATGAACGTCCAGCCAGTGTTCGAAAAAGCCGGCGCAGTCGGCACCCGGTTTCAGAGCAATCAGGAACGTCAACTTGAAAAAACCGCTCCGCGTGCAGGGGAAGGCCGGGTTCAAGGTCTGTGGGTTCAATGGCAGGGCGCCGTCCATGACGACGTATTCCCGTGTTGCCCATTGCCCATAGGGTTCCACCTTTTCCTGAAACGTATCCACCGGAACCATGCCATGGGCGGTGGCCGGCGCCGCGGGCGGTTGTTCCATCCATACCTGGGCCATGCCATCCCAGGTATGTGGTTTGTCGGCCCTGGGGTCGAACAATGTGCAGATGTAACGCCGGGCGTGGGGCCCGCCGGCAAGTCGGCTTTGCTCCTGCCGGGCGATGGTGCCGGGCATGTGATTGGCGAACCAGTGCGCGATCAGCTCTTCGCGGGAGGTTTCGGCCCGGCGTTTGATCAGAAAAATCATCTTTGCGCCGAGTGTGGGGTTGGGTCGTTCGCTTGTCATGGGATCACCTTGTTGTTTGCGCCATCCAGATTGCCAGGGCCGCCGTCTTGCCGTCGGTGATGGCGTGGGCGATTTGCCCGCCATAGCCCGAGCGCACGGCGCCAACCGCGTAAAGGCCGGGTTGGTCCGTTTGCATATTTTGACCGACAGTTAAGCCGCCGCCGTCATCGCAACCCGCCGTGATCAAATCCGTCCGGGGCACGAGGCCGATGAACGTGAAAACAGCGGCGACCGTCAGACTTTTCCCTTCGCCGCTGTTCAGATCATGCAGTTGCACCGCATCCACGCCATCCGTGCCGGTAATCTCCCGCACCTCGGTCTGCCAGCGGAAATGCAGGTTGCCCAGATCGGCGGCTTGGCGCACGAACGCCGGGCGGGCGCGGGGTTTCAGGCCACGCAGGATCATGGTGACGTTGGCGCATAATGTGGCCAGGTGCAGGGCCTCCTGAAAGGCGCCGTCGCCACCGCCCACCACGGCGACATCCCGGCCCTTGTACAGACCGCCGTCGCAATATGCGCATTGGGAGACGCCGCGCCCCGCCAATTCAGCCTCCCCCGGCACGCCGAGGGTGCGCAGTTCGGCGCCTGTGGCCAGGATCACGCTGGGGGCGGAGGCATCGGGCAAGCGCCAATAACCGCAATGGGGATCGCTATTGCGTTCCAGGGACGTGACGGCGCCGGGCTGATAATCCACGCCGGCCTCCAGCGCCGCGCCCAACATGGTGTTGACCAGATCGGCGCCCGTGCCGCCTTCGGCGCCCGGATGGCCATGAATGCTGCCCACATTGGTGATCAGGCCGCCCAACAGGCCGTCATCGAACAGGGCGGTCTTCAGGCCGCAACGGGCGGCTTCCGTGGCCGCCGCCAGGCCGGCGATGCCGGCCCCGATAACGATAACCTGGTGGGATGTGCGGGGGGCTCTGGGCATTCAAACACTCGTCTTTTGGATTTTCTTGGCGATGCGGCAGGGCGGGAAGCCCCAGGTGGGCAGATAGGCACATTGTGGTATGGGGATATCGCCGCCCGCCACAATGACGGTGATATGATCGGGACTTTCTACCGCCGGAACAGAGTCCCGAGCCACGCCGTCGCGAACCCAGCGGGGCCATTTGGTTTTGCTGTCCAGGCGGGCCGGCAGCCAGGATTTCTCAAACTCCGCCGCCCGGCACTGGCCGTGTTCATGCAGATAGGCCTTCACGTCGGCCTTTGACTTGCCTTCGTCGGCCAGCATTTTGGCCACATAGGGCGCGATGATCACGGCGACCTGCCCCCCATGCATGCGGGAAAAGGCCGAGGTGGCGGAGGCCATGACGGAGGCCAGATCGTCCAGGCCGCCCGTCACATTGACCACGCTTTCGGCCCGCTGCACCACCAGGACATCGTCATCCGGCCCGAAACCCAGCTCCTCCCGCAGGCTTTCCCACGGATTGAACTCATCATCCTCGGCCAGGCACAAACTGTAGCGCCCCGGCTGGCCCAGTCCGGCGAAGGCCACCGCCGCCGGCCAGCCACCGCCCAAGTTGTGCATGATCAGGCGCACCGCCCGGCCAATGGCCGCATTGGCCCGCCAGCCCGGCCCCAGGGCGCCAAAGCGGCTGTTCATGTGCAAGGTTTTCGCCAGGCGGCCCGACAGAACCAGCAGGGGCGTGACGTTCTCGTCCGTGGTCTGCACGCCGCGCAAATTGAATTCCGGCTCCAGCAAGGCCTCCGCCGCCGCCAGAACCACCGGCATGTGAGCATCCTCGCAACCGGCCATGACGGCGTTGATGGCGACTTTTTCTACCGTAACCACGCCCTTCAGGGGTTCCGCCTCGCCCAGCACTTTGTTTCGCGGTTGCCCGCCCGCCCGCAGCATGCCATCGACCCGATTGGTGGTGGGCGGCACGATGGGCAGGCCGTCGGTCCAGCCCCGGCGGTAGAACGTCTCGTTCACCTGGGCCCCGGCGTTCGGGCCGCGCACCACCTCCACCCGCTGCCGGGGGAAGGCGGCAACCTGGGTCAGGCGGTCCAGCAGGCCCTGCTCCTCCGCCCGGGCCCGCAGGGTGTCGTCAATCCACTCACCCGAGGCCCGTTGCCCCGTGGGCAATAGAACCCAAAGAGACCCCGTCTCGCTCACTCGGCACCGCTCATTCAGCACCGGCCAGCTTGTTTTGCCAGTCATTCGGCAGCCGTATGGCCCGCGCCGTGGGAAATCCCAAAATGCCGTTGTGGGAAAACACCTGGGCGTTGGTGCGTCCGGGATCGCCGCTGACGGCGATCTGGATGTCCATCGGATCGCAGACCAGGGGCACCAGACGGTCCGGATCCTGGCTGAGGCCATAGAGTTCGTTGGCCTTGCCCAATTGCGCCAATTCGAACATGGAGCGGCCGCCGGAATAGAAGTTGGTGTACTCGACAATGTATTGCTCAAACTTGCGGGCCGGAATACGGGCGTTCTCGAACAGCCATTGGCGCACGTCATCCTTGGACCAGCCCGCCTTGGCCATGGTTTCGGCCAGGATGGGGGAGAGCACCAACATCGGGTTATAGCTGCCGTCCGCCATGCCCACGGTGAAAATCAACTGCCAGCCGGTCTGGCTGATCAAGGCATCGGCCAGATAGGGCAGCATGTCCTCGGGCTTTTGCCCAAATACCGAGGCGATCACATCGCCGCCCGTGAAGCGGGATATGGTGACCACGTTGTCGCCCCGGCCATGGCCGAAATCGGCGGCATGGGGCGGCCAGCCGATCTTGGCCAGCACATCCTCGTTTTCCGCCAGCACCACGCGCCAGGTATTGCCAAACGTGCCCTTGTCGGTCTGATGGGGCAGGAAACCGGCCACATTGCGCAGATACAGCCGCCACCAGCGGCCAATGGTGGTATTGGCCTGAAAGCCGTCCCGCAGGGCGCCTTGTTCGTAATTGAACTCCAGCTCCTTGATGATCGGCCCGTTGATGGTGATCAGGGTTTCGGCGCCCGGCGTGTTGCCGGAATGCTCAACCCCATAGCCGGGATCGCACATGGCTTCGGCCAGGGCGACCAGCACCGGCATATATTGCGGCCGGCAGCCGGCCATGACGCCGTTCACCGCGACATTCCAGACCGTGGCCTGGCGGTTGTCGGGGGCCATCTTGCCGATCTCGTGTTCGGGGGACAGATCGGCAAATGCCAGGAAACGCTCCACTTTCTCCCGGCTGGGCGGCACGATGGGCAGGCCATCGGACCAGCCGTTTTCGTAGAAGAAGCGGTTGATCTCCTCGAAGCTGCCGTCCATGACCACGTCTTGGGGGCCCGGTTCAGGGATCATCACCGCCGCCGCCGGGGCGGAAGTTAGGTTCTCAATCACCGCCGCCAATGTGACAGAAGTCAGATTATCCCGCAGCTCGCTATCGGTCTGGGTATCCACATGGCCCGGCACCGCCGCCATGGGCAGGTTCGGCAGGCCCAATCCCACCGCCGTGGTCGCGCCCTGGCCCAAAAAGCCATCGCAGACCAGGGAGGAGGACGGGACGCCGGCAGCTTCAACGGCGGCTGATGCCCGCAACACGGCGGGGGTACAGCTGCCTCAACAACCCATCCCGGAAATGACCGCGTCCACCTTGTTCTCCGCCAGGGTGGTGGGCAGGTCGGCCAGGATCCGGCCCTCTTCATGGCCATGGGTGGAGCCGAAGGTGGTGTAACCGACAAACTTCATGTCCGGATAGGCCGCCGACAGCTCCGCCTCCAGAATGGGAAAGATCTCGTCGCCCCGAAACAGATAGTCCCACAGGAAGGCCACGGTCTTGCCCTCCAAGGTATCCAGGCGCGGCGCCAGGGGCGCTATTTCCACGGTTTTTTCGCCCCGCGGCCACAGGGCGGCGTAGGTATCCTCGGTCATGTTCGCCTCCAAATCGAAGTGATAAAAATCGAAGTCATAAAAGTCATTGTGCAAATTCTAACCTACTTACCGGTTTCGAACGAGCGGTTGAGTGCTGCCCGCAGCCAGTCGTGGAATGTTTTCAGGTGATATTCCTCCCCCATCAGGACACCCCCCTGGAAGGGGGCGGCGTGCAGGCCGCGCTGGTTCAGGGCGCAGGCCCGGCCGTCTTCCTCCAACACGTTGACGGCGAAGTCGACCACGTTCGCCCGATCATAGTTGCCGTCGTCCAGGGTTTCCCGTGGGAACAGCCATTCCACGCTTAGTTCGATGCCTTCCGGCCCCAGGGGCAGCAGGCGCACAATGCGGGCATGGTCGGCATAACAGCCGATATAGGCACTAGGCAAAGCCACGGCATAAAGCTGCCCGCGCGCCACGTCCGCCGGTGACAGCTCGGGCATGATGCGGCCCTGGGCGCTGCCGTCCATGGACCAGGTTTCGGCCCCCGCCCGCAGGCCGCCGCGGTATTTCGGGTCCGGGTCCTGGGCATGCTGGCGCCAGTCAGGGCGGTCTTTTTCATTAATCAGGCGGCGGCTGTAGAGGGGCACCAGTTTGCTGAGGCCGGGGTGAACCGAGGCACAGTGGAGGCATTCGTTGAAATTCTCCCAAAACAGCTTCCAATTACAGTCTATCCGTTTCACCCAGCGGTGGCCGGACACGAGATTTTCCAGGGGATAATCATTTAATTTATCCGCGCCCCGTTGAAAGGCCGCGTCATCGTCCCAGACCGCCTCCCGGTCCAGATTGATGAAGACAAAGCCGCGCCATTCCCGCACTGAAATGGGAAACAGGCTGTAGTCCGCCCGGTCAAAATCCGCCGGGTCAGCGTATGACGAGGTGCCGATCAGCCTGCCGTCCTCGCCCCCGTAACACCATTGATGATAGGGGCAGGTGAGGTTGGCGGAGGGCAAGACGCCCGCCGCTGCCGTGACCAGAATGGAGCCGCGATGGCGGCAGACGTTGAAGTATCCCGCCAAGCGCCCCGCAGGGGTGCGCAGTACCAGGATATTCTGATCGCCGACGGACAGGGTCTGGAACGCGCCGGGCGCCCCCAAGGCCGCGCTTCGGCACAGATACAGCCAGTGTTTGGACCAAACCGCCCGCATCTCCGTTTTGAAATGCTCCGGATCAAAATACCAGGCGGCGGGCAGCGATGGTGCTACCTGTTTCAACCCGTTGTAATCGGCGGCAACGCCGTCCGTCATGTTATCTGTCGCGGTCATGGGCGCGCGGCGTTACACCACGTTGAGCAACAACGGTTCCGACAGGGTATGCCAATCCTCGTCCTCGGGTCCGCCGTCCATGTACATCAGCAGACCGAACGTCGCGGGGCGGTCCAGGGAGGTGAGCGGGCAATGCCAGGTGCCCGCGTTGTAGTTGATGCCCGTGTTGCCGGGCACCGTGAAGGCCCGCAGGGTTGATAGATCGGGCGGGCCGTCAATGCCCGTCGGTTTGGCCACCGCGACGAGATAGCGGTCGCAATCCAGGGGCAGGAAGGCCTGGGATGACAGCGGGTGCCGCTCCATCTTCGCCACCTCGAGGGGCAGCGCATTGGGGGGCTGCGCCCGGGTCACGGCCAGATTGATGTCCACGCCGGGACGGCCGTTGCTCAACTGAGCGGCATTATTCTTGCGGCGATCGGGGCTGGGGTCGGACAGCACCTGGCCATAGGGCTCAAAGGCGGCGGCGTCGATCGGTTCGGCGGTCAGTTCACGCATGATGTTCCCTTTGCGGCAGGCGCGATTGTTCATCTGGCAGCATACCCCGGAACCGCGCATATGCCATATTGCGATGCGTCTTCACATCGGTCCCGGTCCGGCACCCCCGAATGGCTGCGCTCATTCTTCCGGCATCCCGGCCTTGCGCAGGGAATCGAGACGGCGCTTCAGGTATTCCGGATGCATGTTCGGCATGACACGCTTGATCATGGACAACGACATGTCCGGATTCACGCGGCGCGCCGCTTCAATGGCGACCCGAGCTTCATCGTGTCGATTTTGCCCCGACAGAGCATCCGCAAGATTGACATTGGGCCAGAATAATTCGGCACGCGTATTAACGGTTTTGCGTGCCCATTCTTCCGCCTCCTTGTAGTTCTCGATATTGCTGCAACAGTGCGCCCTGCTGGCCTGCATGGCCCAAAGGTGCGGGTCGTTGGGGCTCAGTCGCATAGCCAAATCATACATAGGGATACCTTCCGCCGCCCTGCCGTACCAGTTAAGGGTAAATCCGAGACCGAAGTGACCTTGGGCAAAACTCGGATTGAAGCCGACGGATTTCTCCAATTCGGCGATGGCGCGATCACCTTGGCCAGCCAAGGCGAACGTCCGTCCAAGCGCGAAGTGGCAGAAGCTGTCTTTGTCGTCTAAGGTGACGGCCTTTTCGCCCGCCGCGAGCCCTTGTGCTAACCACTTGGCTGAATTGACGCTGTAACCGTCAATTACCTCATTGTAGCAGCTGAGCGAGATACCCGCATGTGCCAACGCAAAATCCGGATCGCGTTCGACTGCCTTCAGGAAAAGATTGCGCGCCTCTTCGTTGCCCTCTTTGGTAACCGTATAAACGCACCACAAGCCGCGCTGATAAAGTTCCCAGGCATCCAGGTTGACGGGCGGTTTGCGGCGGGCGCGGTCTATTTCGCTGCCGCGAACCTCGGTATCGATGCGACCGACAATCGCCTCGGTGACTTCATCCTGAATTGCGAAGATGTCCTCCAGTTCACGGTCGTAGCGCTCAGCCCAGACATGGCTTCCAGTCGTGCCATCGACCAGCTGTGCAGTAATGCGAACTCTGTTCGCGACTTTGCGCACGCTGCCCTCGACGACATATCGCACGCCGAGTTCTTTTGCCACACGGGTCACGTCCACGGTCGAGCCCTTATAGGTGAAGTTTGAATTGCGGGCGATCACGAACAACCAATGGACCTGGGAAAGTGCTGTGATGATATCTTCAGTCAGGCCGTCCAAGAAATATTCCTGCTCTGGATCGCCGGACATATTATCGAATGGCAACACGGCGATGGACGATTTATCGGGCAGGTGCGGCCAGCCCGAAGGTGCCGAAGTTCATCTCACCCTCCGATCCGGCGGCGCAGTGGACCGGCGCACATAAAGGTCCGGCCTTCTTTGCTTATGCGACCAACTATCTAATCGACGTGGAGAATGCGGTGATCGTCGAT
>JAYGEA010000128.1:0-59973 GCA_046582635.1 Alphaproteobacteria bacterium | reverse complement strand
TACCGGGCCATCGCGGCGTTCGAGAGACAATTGCGCGAGGCCGACGTGGGGCTGGTGTTCAATGCCGGCCACGGTATCCAATCGTAAGGCGAGAACTACCTGATCCCGGCCAATGCCCGGATCGAGGAAGAATCCGACCTGGCCCTGGACGGCATCCCCGCTAACGGCATTCTGGCCGGCATGAAACGTTCGGGTAACTCCCCGGCCCCCCTGCCCCCCGGCATGGCCTTGAAACCATCGCCCACCTTTCAAAAACTGCCCGATGCCGTGGTATCGGAAGCCTCTTTCGTGATCACGGTGAGCGAACGATGAGACATTCCGGCTTACGATCATCACCTTGCTGTTCTTACTGACCGTCTTTGATGCGGCGGCGGCGCGGCGGGTCGCTCTGGTGATCGGCATTGATACCTACGCCACCCTGCCCAGTCTGAACAACGCCACCACCGATGCCCGCGGCATGGCCAAAAAGTTGAGCAGCCTCGGCTTCGAGGTGATCGTCAAACTGGACGCCAGCCGCCGCCAGATCGGCCGTGCCATCGCCGAATTCGAGGGCAAACTGGAACGGGCGGACGTGGGCCTGGCGTTCTATGCCGGCCAAGGCATTAAGGCCCGTGGCGCGAACTATATCATTCCCGCGAACGCCGAGATCGAGGTGGAGGATGATTTGGATTTTGAAGCCATCCGGGCGGATACTTTCCTCCACGCCATGAAACGGGCGGGCAGCTGCCTCAATATCGTCATCATGGATGCCTGCCGGGACAATCCCCTGCCGAAACGCAGCCGCTCCGCCTCCCGCGGCCTGACCGTTACCGCCGCACCCGCCGGCATCGGGGGCATGGCCATGGTTTATTCCGCTGCCCTGGGACAGACCGCCCAGGACGGCCCCAAGGGCGGGCACGGGGTCTTCACGGGCGCGTTGCTGGCGGTGCTGGACCGGCCCGGCCTGAAGCTGGAGGATGTCTTCAAGGAAACCGCCCGGCGGGTATCGGCCGCCACCAACGGCAAGCAGGACCCGTGGATCACGTCCTCCATCAAGGGGGATTTTATATTCAACGAGACCGCCATCGGCAAAATGGCAGCACCCGCGCCCGCGACATCACAGAGCAAGCCCGAAAGCAATTCCGCTGAATTGATGTTTTGGGAATCCATCAAGGACAGCGGCAATCATGCCGTTTTTCAGGCCTATCTGAACCAATATCCCAACGGCCCCTTCGCCCCCCTGGCCCGTATCAAGATCGAAGAATTTAAACCGACACAGACGGCATCCCTGCAACCGCCGGACCAAAGTATCAAGGAAATTTACGCCAGCTACGTGGCCCTGAAAAACGCCAACGTGCGGTCCCGACCCACCACATCATCGGCAAAGCAAGGCCGCATCGCCAAGGATACCGGCGTGACGGTAACGGGGGAAGCCGCCGGCGGCAGGTGGTTGCGGATCGAACAGCCAGGGGGCGGGACCGGCTATGTTTTCGCCACCCTGTTGGCGCCGATTGACGGCGATGAATTAAACTTTTGGAAAACGGTCAGGGATAGTGACGTGCCTTCGGTCCTGGCATCGTTTCTACAGGCGCATCCATCGGGCCGTTTTGCCGCCCGCGCCAAAAAATTACATGCCGCCCTGTCCGCCCGCACGGCGGCCCTTATTCCGCCCAGAATTACGGCGCCCAGCAGGGCGAAACCAGCGGTGGGCACCTATCCCAATCGTCGGCGCGACCATCGGCCCGGCGAGACGTTCAAGGATTGCCCGGACTGCCCGGAACTGGTGGTGATCCCACCGGGCAGGTTTTTCATGGGCGATTTAAGCGGCAAAGGCAAGAAGCAGGAAAGGCCCGTGCATAAGGTTGAAATCGATTACCCACTTGCGGTGGGTAAGTTTGAAATTACACGCCAACAGTTTGCCCGGTTTGTGCAATCGACAGGTAAGAACTTCACGGATGGCTGCCAATTCTTCAATGGTGAAAAAATTGAATTGGACCACAGCCGGAGCTGGCGCGACCCCGGATATAACCAGACGGATAATGATCCCGCCGTCTGTGTCAGCTGGAAAGACGCGCAAGCCTATATCAAATGGCTGAATGAAATATCCGGCGGCGGCTATCGGCTGTTATCCGAGGCCGAATGGGAATACGTCGCCCGCGCGGGCAGCCGGACTATATACAGCTTTGGCGACGATCCTGGTGCCCTCTGCGATCACATGAATGGCGCCGACATAAATACTGACATCGACGGGCGGTACAAATATTGCGATGACGGCTATGGCATGCGAACCGCGCCGGTTGGCCGGTATAAGGCGAATGCTTTCGGCCTCCACGATCTTCACGGCAACGCCTTGGAATGGGTGCGGGATTGCAAGAAAAAGGATTACTATGACGCGCCGCAGGACGGTGCGGCCAAAACCTGGGGCGAATGCTATCGACATGCCGTTCGCGGCGGCTCTGCGATGAGTGGAGTTTCGCATTTGCGCTCGGCCTATCGACTTTGGACCAAGCATAATGTTCGCGACTACTTCACCGGTTTCCGGGTCGCCCGGTCGCTTACAAAATAGCTTCGCGTTCAATCCTGCTTGCGCGCCTTGGCGAAGGTGACCAGCTTGGAGCGGCCCTCGTCCCACAGGCGCAGGCGGACACAGGCAAAACTTTGCCTGAGGTTCATGCGGCGGACTTCGGCCAATTCGGGGAAATCCCGCAGGACCTGGGGCAGGCGATAGTAAGGAATGCGGCTTTGCAGGTGGTGGACATGGTGGACGCCGATGTTGGCGGTGAACCAGCGCAACGGCTGGGGCAGGGCATAGTGGGAACTGCCCTGAAAGGCTGCGTCCTGCAAGCTCCAGGCCTGGTTCTCGCTCCAGTAGGTATCTTCGAATTGGTGCTGGACGTAGAACAGCCAAACCCCGATAGAAGAGGCCAGCAGGATGATCGGCAAATGAACCAGCAGGAAAGGGCCGGCGCCAACGGCGTAAATCATCACGCCGGCGACAATAAATATCGTCAGATTGGTCCCCATGGCGGAGACCCAGTTGGTCAAGGCTTCACGGCGGATCCCTTGGGGCAGTCGATTGCGCAGCAGGAATTGAAAGGCCGGCCCAATGCCGAAAATAACCAACGGACTGCGATATAGCCGGTAAGCCAGGCGCCGGGGGCCTGACAGGACCTGATATTCCCGCACCGTCAGGGTAGAAATATCTCCGATGCCCCGCTTGCACAGATTGGACGACGTCGCATGATGGGTTGAATGGCTGTGCCGCCAGACCTTGTACGGCGTCATGGTCAAAACGCCGAGCAGCCGGCCCACCCAATCATTTATGGCCCGGCGCCGGAAAAAGGCGCCATGGCCGCAATCATGCTGGATCATGAACAGACGAACCAACGTGCCCGCCGCCAAGACCGAGATCGCCAGGGTCAACCAATAACTGATGGAAAATGCCAACCACGCGGCCACCCACAACGCCACAAATATGGCACCGGTCAGGAACAGCTCGCCAAAACTGCGGATATGATTTGGTTCGCGGTACGGCGCCAGCAACCGCAACCATTCACGTGTTGTGGTCAGCCCAGTTGTACGTTCCGCGTCAAACTCAGACTTGTTCAATATGCCGTCCGTCCATTAAGCGCTGAATACGAAATTTCAGCGCCGCACCCAAGAATTAGAGAAGACGCCTCTACGAATGATCTGGGCCGAATATTTATGGAAGAACCATATCGATGCAGCCGGTTACGCCGCTTTGGTAGGGCTCTCAAGGCCGAAATGCAAGACATTTTGATCCAGCCGCCACGAAGGAGATCGCAAGCTGCTGCCAATTTGGGCAATATTTCCTACTCTTACTTTTCCAAGTAGGAATTTAGGATGATTGGCATGCGGATTACATCGAAGGGGCAGGTGACCATTCCCGCCCGAATACGGGAAAGCGCGGGTCTATTACCGAATACCGAGGTTGAATTCGAGTATGATGGCAGCGCGGTTCGCATCATCCCAGTTCCGTCCAAGGATGGCACCGGCCGGGGCGCCGAGATCATTCGGCGACTACGGGGGACGAGCGATATTTCCATGACCACCGACGAAATCATGGCATTGACGCGCGATTCATGAGACCGGTTCTCGTTGATAGCAACGTCATTCTGGATGTCGCGGGCAATGACAAGACATGGCAAAACTGGTCGGCCAACGCACTAGCCGAAGCCGCAAACAGTGCGATCCTCGTGATTAATCCACTTGTTTACGCCGAAGTTTCGGTTGGCTACCGCAACATCGAGGATTTGGAATATGCGCTGCCAACATCCATGCACCGCCGCGACAACCTGCCCTACGAGGCTGCGTTCCTGGCCGGTAAATGCTTTCTAGCCTATCGCCAGCGCGGTGGTTCACGGACCTCTCCGATGCCGTACTTCTACATTGGGGCCCATGCCGCGGTCTCTGACTATCGTCTGCTCACGCGGGATGTGGGCCGATATAAAGGCTTTTTTCCAACCCTGGATCTGATCATTCCAAACTGACCTTGACCGACAATATCAGTCTTCGCCAATCCAGCGCCGCTCGCGGATGAATGATTCCGGCATCTTGCCGTCACTTTCGGCCTTCACCATCTTCGCCAGCCGGGCCTGTTTTTCGGGGGTGTCCTCGGCAATTTCGTGCAGGGCATCTTCCACCATGGCGGCATAATCGGCGCCCACGGGACAGACGTCCTGGCAGCGGCGGCAACCGGTGACAACGCCGGCACCGCGCAGGGTGCTTTGCCAGATGTTGAAGCTTTCCTCCGAGCGCACCAGTTTCATCTGGGCATCACTGTCGGGAGCCTGCAAGACCTTTGTCAGGAAATCCGAAACCGCCTTAAAGCCGTGGGGAGAGCGATAGCGGTCACAGCCCTGCCAATCCCGATCCCAATGGCCGATCACATCGCCCGGGCAGGCCGACAGACAGCGCCCGCATTCGGGGCCGTGGCACAGCGGTTCGGTCATGCGCTGATCGGGCGCCACATCCAGGGAACAGAGCACAATCGTTACCATCAGGCGCGGCCCGAACTGCGGCGTGAGGAGCTGGCCGTTCAGGCCCAGGGTGCCCAGGCCCGCCTCCACAGCCGCGTGGGAAGCCGAGAGCAAGGGGGCGAGATGCTGCGCCGGCTTGCCGAAATAGAGCCAGGGGTCCACATGGGTGGGCGGGATGATCAGGGCGGGGTAGCCCTGGCTTTCCAGCCACAGCACCAGTTCCAGCGCCGCTTCCTCCAGCATGGTCAGGGTCAACTCGTCGTTATAATATTTGTGCCGCTCGTCCCAGCGGGGCAACCGGGTCGGGCCCGACAGCAGGCGCTTGCCCAAGACAATGGCGCGGCCGCCGTCATATTCGGTAACATCGGACGGCCGGCGCGAATTGTCGGGGTCGGGGGGGAATTCATCCATGACCTTGCCGTCCGCGATACCGGCGATATCGGCGCCAAAGGACTTTGCCTTGGCCTTGACCTCTTCGGCGGTTAGGGGCGCACGATAAATTGGATCCATATCACTCTACCTCGCCCGCATCGGCAATGAGGCGTTTCTGTTCGGCGCGAAAGTCCTGCCGGACTTTCTTCGCCGCCTTGCCCGTATAGCCATCCGTGCCGACCCAGCGGATATTCCATTCGTTCAGGCCGGGAATATCATCGCCCCTCTCCCGGGCCTGTTTGAAGCGCTTGCCCAGGGCCACCTTTTCCGGTGTCTGTTCCGGGATATGCTTTTGATCGTCGGCCAAAAAGGCATGATAGTCGACACCCACGGGACAGACCGCCAGACAGCGGGGACAATCGCCGAACGAGCCGACGACCCGCAAAATTCCCTGCCAGAAGCCAAATAGATCACGGGATTGCAGCATTTCCAGTTTCTCCGCCCGGTCCGCCTTGGCGAACTTCTGCATCATCGCGGTGACGGTCATATAACCGAATTCCTGGGCAAATTGGGCGCAGGCCGGCTTGTCGATATCGAAATGCCCCACCGCATCGCCGGGACAGGAATAGAGGCAGCGCGAACAGCCCTCGCCGATGCAGACCTGTTCCGCCATGGGGCCGTCGGCTTCCAACTCCACCTCGGTCAAAATGCCGGTCAGATAAACCCGGGGGCCGTATTCGGGCGTCAGGATATTGACCTCCAGCCCGAAATTCCCCAAGCCCGCCTCTATACCCAGATGCCGGGTGGAGAGATAGCCGTAGCTGGCTTTCTTCATGTTCCAGTCCGTCTCCTGGGCGGCGGTGACAAAGGCGGGATGACCCTGTTCTTCCAGCCAGTAGGCGATGCGGGCGGCGATCTTGTCCATGCGGCGCAGGACGATCATATCCAGGTATTGCACCGGCACCATCTGCTTGCAGCGGAAGCCGGCGGCGGGAATATGCTGGACGATGACGACGACGCTTTTCACCCGGGGCGAGATACGCTCCGGGGTTTGCGGATAACGGGGGTCGGGGGGAAAGGCGTTCAGCACCTTGGCCGAGGCGATGCCGACCAGATCGGCGCCCAGTTCCAGGGCCTTGGCCTTGACGTCCAGGGCGGAGATCACGGTCGATTTTCGGCTGGTGTTCATGCAGCTTTGGCTTCGTAGACAAGATAACAGCGCGCCTCGATACTCTCCCGCGGCGGCGCGCCGCTATCCTCATTGTTGTCCTGGCCCGGCAGCTTGAAGGCGCCATGGGGGGTAAAGCGGGCCCGGCCATCATCCAGGCTGTCCCACCCCTTGATCAACAACACTTCATCATCCGCCATATCCGGCGCCCAGAACCAGCGCTGGCCATCGCCATGGGCCAATTGAAAAATCTCGCCCGTGCGGTCGGGAAATCTTTGGTCCGTGGCGATCAGCTCACGTGCTGCCACGCTGGAGGCATCGGCCAAGGCCAGGGGCGTGCGCCGCACGGGACCGTTGATGGGCCGCCAGACATTGATTTGCGAGATCCGGCCGCCGCTGCCCAGTATTCGGTCCACCTGGTCCGCACCCAGACAGTCCTTGGCCCGCTGGGGCCCGGACCTGGGCGTGTAATCCACATGCACCCGGCTGGCGGGACCGCGCGAACCATCCGCGTTGGCCGCCCCCGCATTACTGTCGGAACGCCGCGTATAGTCGAACACCGCCGCCCTGTCCGCGCCCAGATGAGATTTCAACAGCGCGATCAACTCAGCTTCATAGATGTCGGCAATGGCCTCGTCATCATACAGATCGTCCACGGCGGTGGCGGACGTCATTAATTCAAAGCCGTGGCGATCAACCGACAGTTCATGGACCAGGGGCCGCATATCATTGATCGTGACGACCAGATCCTCGGTCTTGAAAAATACCTTCGGCTGCTCGCCGGTCAGGGCGGAACTTTCAAAATAGGGTTTTTCGTCCTGGGGTACGATGAACGTCAATTCGGCCCGAACGGCATCCTGTTTCGAAGTGGGAGCATTCATGATAAACATCCTAAAATCCAGAGCCCCAAAATAGGGCTGATAGCCTCAATTGGCTAGCCCTCCATCATCCCGGCGACCGTGTAGCCGCCGTCGGCGAAATAGGTGTGGCCGGTGACGAAGCTGCTGTTTTCCGAAGCCAAAAAGGCGGCAACGGCGGCGACTTCCTCCGGCCGGCCGAAACGCGCCAGGGGCATGCGGGACATAACGCAGGGTGACGGGACATCGCCCTGTTCGTCACGGGTTTTTGTCGGGCCGGGGCCGACGGCATTGACGCGAATATCATGCTCCGCTAATTCGATGGCCATGCTTTGTGTCAGGTTCATCAGGCCGGCCTTGGAGGCGCCATAGGCGGCCCGGCCCCGGCCGCCGAATTGCCCGGAATTGGAGGCCACGAAGACGATGCGCCCGCCACCGCCGTCCTGGGCGGCCATTTGGCGGGCCGCTTCCTGGCCGCACATGAAGGCACCGGAAAGATTTAGCCCGATCACCTTGTTCCAGAATTCGTCGGTCATCTCCAGGAACGGCATGCAGTCCATGATCCCGGCGTTGCTGACGGCAATATCCAGTCGTCCATGGCGCTCGACCGCCGCCGCCACCATTGCCGCGACCGAAGCGCGCTGGGTCACATCAAGATGTATGGCGGAGGCCCCATCGCCGATCAGGCGCACGGTCCCGCCCGCCGCATCATCGTTGATATCCGCCACCAGCACCCAGGCGCCTTCGCTGGCCAGCCGCACGGCGATGGCCCGGCCAATCCCGGCACCGCCGCCCGTCACCAGGGCGGATTGGTTTTCAAGCCGTTTCGACATCGCATTACCTTCCATCGGCGCCTCGTCCCTACAGCCATTCCTTGCCCTGGCGGGCATAATCATCGGCCTTGGTAACGGCCCGCATAAGATCGCCCGAGGCCGTTCCCGTGACATCTTCCGGCGCCACGCCGTCGCGCAGGGCCCGCATGGTATCGTGGATGGCCTGGACGGAAGCCGAGAATATGTGGTGGCCCCGCAACAGGAAGCGCACGCCCTGGCTGGCCAGCCAGGCCGGATCGCGCATATCCCTGGCCCCGCCACCCAGCAAGATCGGCACGCTGATCTCCGCCGCGATGGTTTCCAAGGCCTCCCGGTTCGCCACCCCGACCAGAAAGATGGCGTCAACACCCGCCACCACATAGGCCTTGGACCGCGCGATGGCATCATCGATGGAGGTCAATGCGGCGGCACTTGTGCGCCCGGCGATGACCATGTCCGGGTCCGACCGCCCCGCCACCGCCGCCCGCATCTTACCCACGCCTTCCTCGATAGACAACAATGACGCCTTGCCGCCGCTGCCGTGGGGCTGGGGCAGGTTGGTATCCTCGATGGACAACCCGGCCAGACCGGCGAACTCCAACTCCTCCACCGTCCGCTTGACGTTCAGGGCATTGCCATAGCCATGGTCGGCGTCCGCGAACAGGGGCAACTCCGCCGCCCGGCCCATGCGATGGGCCTGCTGGGCATACTCGGTCTGGGTCAACAGGATCAGGTCGGGCGCCGCCAATACCGCCAATGAAGCCAGGGAACCGGCATACATGCCCATCTCATAACCGATATGTTCGGCAATACGGACCGAGATGGGATCATAGACCGAGGCGGGATAGACGCAGGCGTCCCCTGCCAGGATTTCCCGAAATTTCCGACGGCGGTTGCTCCAGCGTGACATCTCGTACCTACTTCCTATTCAAAATTACTCAGGCAATAAAAGCTTCAAAATCCAGGGACTTCGAATTACCGGTCAGGCGGCGAACGCCCGTTTCCGTGACCACGACCGTGTCCTCGCAGAGAAATCCCATGACCCCTTGGATATAATATCCGACCTCGATACTGAAGGTCATGCCCGCCTCCAGGCCGCCATCGACGGCCGGCATCAAAAAGGCCGAGGTGGCGGGATCGGCCAGGGTAATTACGGGGGGGTCATAAACGCTGACACCGATGCCGTGACCACAATGGAAACGTTCGAAATTTTCCAGACCCAGACGCTGTCCCGGCGCCATGGCCGCCCGATAGACATCGCGCACATCGGCGCCGGGCCGCATCAGGTCCACCGCCCCATCGACGCCCTCGGCCATGGCCTCCCAGATCCTGTTCTGCTCGCCGCTGGGCGGCCCCAGCACCATCGCCCGGGCATTGTCGGCGTGGTAATAGCCATAGGTGCAACCGATGTCGTAGCGGATCAGATCACCATCCGCGATCACCTTGTTACTGGCCAGGGCATGGGGCTGGGCCGTGCGGCTGCCGCTGCCAAGGATGCAAAATGTCGAGCGGCCACCGCGCGCGGTAATCTCGCTGTGGTAGGCATTGATCACCTCCCGCTCCGTGGTGCCGGGTTTGACAAGGCGCAGGGCGGCCTTGATGGAAGCCTCGGTTATTTCAGAGGCGCGGGTCAGGCGTTCGATTTCAGCAGCGGTTTTCACCATGCGGATTTCCCACCAGATGGCATTGGCATAGACGATATCGACGTTGGGCAGTCGTTGCTGCAATTCCCACCAGAACAGGGGCGAGATGCCGCTTTCATCAACGCCGATGCGGCCCCCCTCCAGGCCCCGGCTCTCGATCGCGGCAACCAGGCCGTCCAGGGCCCGGGCCACGGGATGGGCCCGCTCCACCAAGGCCTTGGCGGCCCGCCCGGTTTGGTCCATGGCATCCAATTGCGCCGGGCCCCGGGCAAAAGGGGAGAACAGATACACATCCTCGACCCAGACATCGCCGTCGACGATGGCGTCCAGCTCCAATTCGGGCGCGATCAGCGAGGCCACGGGATCGTGCCCCGGCGAGAACAGGGAATAGAGCTGAAATCCCTTGTTGAGCCAGTGGGTCACGCACTCGTAATCGGTGGCGTAGAGAACATTGTCGGGCGAGGCGGCCACCAGGGCATCCAGGCCATGGCGGGCCATGATCGTTTCGGCCCGTTGACGATTGAACAGCATTTGCGCACTCCCCTTTGATAAGCTTAATAGGCCGAAATTCCACCTTCGGCCGGGATCACGGCGCCGTTGACCATGCGCGATTCATCCGAGGCCAGGAACAGGGCGATGTTGGCGATATCTTCGGGCTCGCCCACGCCGAAGGGATAGCTTTCAAAAGTGCCCACCGTGCCCTTGCGATCTTCCGACGGCTTGCGCGCCACATAGCGTGCCTTGACGCGGTCGGTCTTGATCAGGCCCGGGCAGATCACATTGGCGCGCACGCCCTCATCGGCATAGGCGCCGGCCAGGCTACGGGTGAACGAGATCAGGCCGCCCTTGGCCGCGGAATAGACGTGGGCGGGATGATTGCCGCGCAAGGCCACGACGGAGGATACGTTGACCACCGCCCCGCCGCCGCTGGCGATGAGGTGGGGAATGCCAAAGCGGCTGCACAGAAACGGCCCCTTCAGATCAAGGGGAATGGTGCGTTCCCAAACCGCCATGTCCACGTCCGTGACCCGCGCGTCTTCAATTACCGAGCCGCCGGCGCAATTGAACAGGATATGCAGGCCGCCGAAATGTTCCACCGCTTGGGCCATGGTGTCCTTGACGCTGTCTTCATCGGTGACATCCGTGGGCACGAACAAGGCGTTGTTGCCCGCCTCCAACGCCGCCGCCGCACCCAGTTCGGGATTGATCTCGGCCACCACCACCTGGGCGCCTTCCCGCGTGAAAATGCTGGCCGCCGCCCGCGCGATACCCGAACCCGCGCCGGTGATCACCGCCACCTTGCCATCCAGTCTGCCCATCTTCGTTTCCTCTCTGTTTTTCTGTTTCCTTAACCTAGCACGCTATAACGCCGCACCGACAATATGGCCGCCGTGAATGGCCGCCATCAGGTTGCGGGGCGAGTGGCAGTCGCCAATGGCATGCACCGGAATGTCGCCAAACTTGTCCGCCAGGGCATCGTTGGCCAGGCGCGGCGTGGCGAAAACCACCTGGTCGATATTTTCGAGTATTTTATCCCCACCGGTAAAGACATTGCGCAATGTCACGCGGGCATCGCGAAAGTCGGTCAAATTATGGGACGGCAATATCTCGACACCGGCCTGGTGCAGCCGGCGATGCACGCCAATGGCGCTGCAGTAATTCACGTTTTGGCCGATACCGGGACGCGGGGTGACGAGCACCAATTTTTCAAATTGCCGCGCCATGAGATCGGCCAGGCCGTACACCGTGGGGCCGTGATCCTGATCGAACAGGACAGCTGCGCCGCCTTTGGTTGGCGCCTGGATGTAACGCTGGCCGTCCATCACCTGGTCCGCATCGCCGGCCAGATTCATGGCCAGATCCATGGGCCGGCGCAGGGTGCCGCCCGTCGCCAGGACGATGGCATCGGGCTTTATGGCCAGGATATCGTCCACGCCCGCCCTATGGCCTAAAATCAGATGGACGCCGTGCCGCGCCGCCATATGCGTTTGGTAGGCGATGATTTTGGCTATTTCCGAGCGTCCCGGCAGTTGGCTGTCCAGGGTCAACTTACCCCCGACCGCCGCCGATGCCCCAAACAGAGTGACCCGGTGACCCCGCGCGGCGGCGACCCAGGCCGCTTCCAGGCCCGCCGGGCCGGCCCCGACCACGGCGATGGTCTTCGGCGCGGGCGCTTGCTGAGAGGCGGGATGGGCATCCGCCTCGCCCGCCTGGCCCAGATAGGGGTTGTGATGTTCCGCCAGGGGTTTGCCGCCATGAATTTCGCCCCAGGCCCAATTGTCGAAGACCGATGGCCGTATCTCCGCCGCCAGCCCGGCGGCCGCCTTGCGGGCCCAGGCGGCATCGGCGATATGGGCCCGCGTCATGCCGACCAGATCGCCATAACCTTCAGCGATGATCTCCTCGGCCAGGTCCGGTTCACCAATCCGGCCCAGGGCCATGACCGGAATACCGCCCGCGGCCTGGCGCATGCGTTTGGCAATATCCTTGAAATGTCCGGGCCGAAAATGCAGATCGGGCACATGGGTTTCCAGGGAGAGAGAAAAATTCCCCTGGCCATGGGCGAAATAGTCGAAATCGCCGGTCCCGGCCAAACGCTTGGTCAGGCGGGCCGCTTCGTCCGGATCAATGCCGCCCTCCACCCCTTCATCGCCGGGCATTTTCAGGCCGATGATGAAGTCCGCGCCGCAGGCCGCGCGAATGCCCCGGGCGACATCGAGCGCGAAGCGGGTCCGCCCCTCGATACCGCCGCCATAATCGTCATCCCTGGTATTCGACCACGGGGAGAGGAACTGCCCGATCAGATAGCCATGAGCCCCATGCAGCTCCACCCCCGCAAAGCCGCACCGCGCCAGGCGTTCCGCCACGGCCACATAGGCGGCGGCAACGCGGCCGACCTCGCCCACCGACATCACGTGGGGCACGGTCCAGCTCAAGGCGTCTGGTTGGTCCGAGACGCCCATGGGGGATTTGGTCGGGTGCCACAATTGCTGGCGGCCCGGATGCCACAGCTGCCCCACCAGCAAGGCGCCCGCCCCGTGCACGGCGGCGGCGACCTGGGTAAACCCGTCGTCATTCCGGTCGTCGAATCCCGTGACCACGGCGCCATGGGCTATGGCCTCGGCATCCACCGCGATAATTTCCGAGACGATCAAACCGGCGCCGCCCTTGGCCCGTTCGATGAGATAGTTTTGCCACTTCTCCGTGATCCGGTTGCCCTGACCAAAATTCGTCAAGGTGGCCGGCACGGCGACCCTGTTACGCACCCGTCGGGTACCGATTTGCAGAGGCGAAAACAGATGCGGGTAAGCGGACATGGCGCGAAATCCTTCTCGATGGCGGGCGGCAACAAGCTAAGCTATCATTGGCGCAACGTCACCCGCCGCCATTCCTGGAGACCGCATGACTTTCGATCTGATTTTGCGCAATGCCCGTATTGCAGGCACGGCACCCGATACGCCCCTGATGGATATCGGCATTCAGGGCGAGACCATCGCCGCCATCGAAACCGATCTGTCGGGTGCGGGATCGGGCGAAGAGCGTGACGTGGGCGGCCGCCTCGCGTCGTCCGGCCTGATCGAGACCCATATCCATCTGGATAAATCCCGTATCATGGACCGCTGCACGGCGGCACCCGACCGGGGCACCGACCACATGGACAGGGTTTCCGCCGTCAAACCGGGCTTCACCCAGGAAGACGTCTATGCCCGGGCCCGGGCGACGGTGGAACAATGCGTGGTCAACGGTGCCAGCCATATGCGCACCCATGCCGAATTGGATCCCAATGGCGGCTTGCGTGGGTTCGAGGCGCTGAAGCAACTGGCCGATGACTACCGCTGGGCGATCGACATTGAAATCTGCGTCTTCGCCCAGGAGGGCCTGACGAATGTACCGGAGACGGATGCCAACCTGGTGGCCGCCCTGAAGAACGGCGCGACGGTGATCGGCGGCGCGCCGGGCTATGACCCGGACCATGGCGGGCAGATCAGGCGCATTTTCGAATTGGCGCGGGACTTCGACGTGGATGTGGATATTCACCTCGACGTGGGCCCGACCACGGATGACATGGACATCCACCTGGTCTGCGATCTGGCGGAACAATACGGCTGGGGCGGGCGGGTGGCGGTGGGCCACGGTACCAAATATTCCGCCCTGGCGCCGGGTCCCCTGGCTGAGTTGGGCCGGCGACTGGCGGATACCGGGGTGGCCGTCACCGTATTGCCGGCCACGGATCTGTTTGTCATGGGCCGGCATCAAGACCACAGCGTCATGCGCGGGGTGGCGGACGCCAATGCCCTGCTGGCCTGCGGCGTCAACTGCTCGCTCTCCACCAACAATGTGCTGAACCCGTTCACGCCATTCGGCGATTGCTCCCTGATCCGCATCGCCAATCTGTATGCCAACGTGGCCCAGCGCGGCGGCCAGGACGAACTGGCGGATTGTTTCGAGATGCTGACCAACCGTTCGGCCAAATTGCTGCGCCGGGATAACTACGGCATTGGCCTCGGAAAACCCGCCGACCTGGTGGTCTGGAATGCTCAAAGCCCCGCCGAGGCCGTCGCCACCATCGCCCGGCCCCTGTACGGCTTTAAACGGGGCCGGCAGACCTTTTCACAGACCCTGCCGGAACTGCACCGGCCGCAACCAAATCGGCAGTAGGCAAAAGGATCAATGGGTGACACTAAAGGTAATTGGCGCCGGTTTCGGCCGCACGGGAACATTATCCATGAAGGGCGCCCTGGAGCATCTGGGCCTGGGGCCCTGTTATCACATGCTGGAAGTCATGAACCGGCCGGAAAACGCGGACGCCTGGTACGACGCGGCACAAAGTGGCAAGGCTGATTGGGATCAAATCCTGAGTGGCTATCAAGCAACGGCGGACTGGCCGGCCTGTCACTATTGGCAACCGCTGGCAGCACATTATCCAGATGCCAAGGTGATCCTGACCGTCCGCGATGAAGAGGCCTGGTGGCAGAGCATGTCCAAAACTATCCTGAAGAACTTCCAGGAAAAAGACGCGGTGCTGGACCCGGGCCGGTTGCGCATGCGGCGCATGACCCGGGACCTGATCGTCGAGCGGGTTTTTGGCGGCAAACTGGACGACCGGGATCACGTCCTCGCCGCCTACCGCCGCAACATCGAAGCAGTCAGGGCCGGCCTGCCCAAGGCACGGCTTTTGGTCTTTGACGTGGCCGAAGGGTGGGCGCCGCTCTGCGCCTTCCTCGACCTGCCCGTGCCCGCCGCCCCCTTCCCCCGCACCAACACCACCCAGGACTTCCTGGACCGCATGGCGGAGCGCAAGGCGCAGGCGAATTAATCTTTCAAAGTCGGCAAGCGGTAGCGGTCCTCGGGATCGTCCCAGCCCTTGAAATTGGGCGGGCGTTTTTCGGCGAAGGCGGCGCGGGATTCCATCAGGTCCGATTTGGCGCCGTGGTCATGCAAGGCCGTTGCCAGATCCGCCATGTTGGGCGCGATAGAGGGCCGTATCCGCCGCATGATATGCACTGTGTTCACGCGGGATGCGGGGGGCAGGGTCAACAGATGCTCCGCCATCTCCATGGCCGTGGGGATCAGGGCGTCCGCCTCGACAACCCGGTTGAGAAAGCCGATTTCGTGGAAGCGCTGCGCCGTGAAGCGGAAACCCAGCGCCATTTCCATGGCCAGCGCGTAGGGCAGATTGGCCAGATGGCCGTGGTTGTAGCCGCCCAACAGCCAGCGCTTGGCCTCGGACACTTCGAACACGGCGTCGTGCACGGCGACGCGCAGGTCGGTCTGTTCCACCAACATGAAGCCGCCGCCCATGGCGAAACCGTTAATGGCGGCAATCACCGGTTTTTCTAGGGCGCCGGACATAAACGGGTTCTCCAAGGCCAGGGGCTTGCCGCCCGGCGTCTTGTGCTCCAGGGTTTCCTTCATATCCTCGCCGGCGCAAAACCCCCGCCCCGTACCGGTGAAAATGGCCACTTCCAAGCCGTCATCCGCGCGGAATTCGGTCCAGGTTCGGGCCAGCTCGGTCCGCATCTCCGTATTCAGGGCGTTCAGGCGCTCGGGCCGGTTCATTCTGACCACTAGGATTTGTCCGTGACGCTCCGTCTCGACGACAGTCATGTTTGCTCTCCTATCCAAATTTGTTTGGCGTAAGACTAACCGCTCCCGGCCCGGTTGCCCAAACTTTCCCGGCCTGCCAACATGGTGAAAACTTCAAACAGGAGGACGGCCCCATGGAATTCGGCGCACATTTTGTCTCCACCGTATATCCGCAACCCGACCGCGCGGTGCAATTTTGCCAGGCGGCGGAGCGCGTGGGGTTTTCCTTCGCCGTTGCCGTGGAGCATGTGGTCTGGCCCACGGATTACAATTCGAAATACCCCTATAACCAGACCGGTAAGCTGCCGGGCGACCCGACCACCCTGCTGCCCGACCCCCTGGTCTGGATGACCCACATGGCCGCCTGTACCAAAATCCTGCGCTTCATGACCGGGGTGCTGATCCTGCCGCAGCGCAATGCGGTCGTGCTGGCCAAACAATTGGCGACCATGGATTTCATGTCCGGCGGGCGCATGGAACTGGGCATCGGCGTCGGCTGGCTGCGCGAGGAGTTCGAGGCGATCGGCGTGCCATTCGAACGCCGAGGCCAGCGGGCGGACGAAACCATCGCCGCCATGCGCGCCCTCTGGGCCGGTGATGACGCCAGTTATGACGGCGAACTGGTCAACTTCGCGGGCATCAGCTGCAACCCGAAACCAGTGCAGCAACCCTTGCCCATCATCATCGGCGGCCATTCCGAGGCGGCCGCCCGGCGGGCCGGACGCTTGGGCAACGGCTTCTTCCCGGCCACCGGTTGGGACGGCGATTACAAGCCCCTGCTGGCGATCATCCGCGAAGAAGCCAAACGCGCCGGCCGCGATCCGGCCGAGATCCAGATCACCGCCGGCATCGACCCCGCCGACCCGCTGAATTCCGCCCTGCGCCTGGCCGACATGGGCATCGACCGCGTGGTCGTGCCCACGGCCCCCTTCCGCAAGGACATCCCCGGCAGCCTGGAACGCTTCGCCGCGGAGGTCATCGCCCCCCTGCGCGAACGCCTCGGCTAGCAGGAACTTAATACGGTGACGGAATACTTATATAAACTGTTGAATTTTAATAATAGTTTTTATCAATGGCTTATATAGGTATTACGTCATAGTAAAAAAATCTAGGCCTGGGCGTCGACGACGGCGAGGGCGGAGATGTTGACGATGCCGCGGGAGGTGACGGAGGTGGTCAGGATGTGGGCCGGTTTGGCCGCGCCCAGAAGGATCGGGCCGATCGAGGTCGCGCCGGTGACGGTCTTGACCACGTTGTAGGTGATGTTGGCGGCATCCAATGTGGGCATGATCAGCAGATTGGCCACGCCGTCAAAGCGGGAATTGGGATAGAGGCGCTTGCGGATGGCTTCGTTCAGGGCCGCGTCGCCATGCATCTCCCCATCGACCGCCAAATCGGGCGCTTCCGACCCTATCAGTTCCAACGCCTGGCGCATTTTCGCGGCCGAGACGGAGTGTAGGGAGCCGAAATTGGAATGGGACAGCAGCGCCACCTTGGGCGTGTTGCCGAAGCGGCGCACCTGATCGGCGGCCAGCATGGTCATGTTGGCAATTTCCTGGGGCGTAGGGTCTTCGGCAACTTGCGTATCGCATATGAAGACCATCTGCCCCTGGGGCAGCAGCAGCACATTCAGGCTGGACATCTTTTCCACCCCATCGCCCAGACCCACGACCTGTTCCAGGTGGCGCAGATGACTGTGATAGCGGCCCACGGTGCCGCAAATCATGGCATCAGCGTCGCCGCCGTCCAGCATCAGGGATGCCAGTACAGTCGCAGTCCGCCGGGTCATGATCCGGGCCTCGTCGGGCGAGACGCCGTGGTTCTGCATACGCCGGTGATAAACCGGCCAATAGTTTTCAAAATAGGGGTTGTTGTCGGGATCAACCACATCCAGATCATCGCCCGGTACCATGCGCAAGCCCAGTTCC
Source organism: Alphaproteobacteria bacterium (assembly GCA_046582635.1). Classification (GTDB taxonomy): domain Bacteria; phylum Pseudomonadota; class Alphaproteobacteria. The sequence continues at coordinate 42,127 of JAYGEA010000128.1, read as the reverse complement.
CCAATCAGTTCGGCCATCACGCCCGGCCGGCCAATCAGGATGGGGCGGCAGACCCCGTCATCAATCAGCACCTGGGCGGCGCGCAGGACGCGCTTGTCCTCGCCCTCGGCATAGACCACCCGTTTGGGATTGGCGCGGGCCTTTTCGAATACCGGTTTCATGGCCATGCCGGATTTATAGACAAAGCGTTCCAGAGTCTCGCGATAGGCCTCGAAATCGGCGATGGGCCGCTGGGCGATACCGCTGTCCATGGCCGCCCTGGCCACTGCCGGGGCGATCTCCAGGATCAGGCGGGGATCAAACGGTTTGGGGATCAGATAGTCACGGCCAAACGCCAGGCTCTCCCCCATGTAGGCTTGGGCGACAATTTCGGAGGATTCCGCCATGGCCAGATCGGCGATGGCATAGACCGTGGCCCGCTTCATGGCCTCGTTAATTTCCGTGGCGCCGCAATCCAGGGCGCCTCTGAACAGATAGGGGAAGCAGAGCACGTTGTTGACCTGGTTGGGGTAGTCGGAACGCCCGGTGGCCATGATCACGTCATCACGGGCGGCATGCGCCACTTCCGGCAGGATCTCGGGGTTCGGGTTGGCCAGGGCGAGGATCATGGGATTGTCGGCCATGGCCTTGACCATGTCCCCATCCAGTACATTGGGGCCGGACATGCCGAGGAAGACGTCGGCGCCCCGAATAGCGTCCGCCAGGGTGCGGTCGTCGGTGTCTTTTTCGTAGACCTTTTTGGAGACATCGATATGGCCCTCCCGGCCCTTGTAAACAACGCCCTTGCGGTCGGTGATGTAAATATTCCCGACCGGCATGCCAAGGCTGACCAACAGATTGAGCGAGGCAATGGCCGCCGCCCCGGCACCCGAGGTGACCACCTTTACCTCCCCGAGCTCCTTGCCGACAAGGCGTAGGCCGTTGACCAGGGCCGAGCAGACGCAAATGGCGGTGCCGTGTTGGTCGTCGTGGAAGACGGGGATTTTCATGCGTTGCTTCAGGCCGGCTTCGATCTGAAAACACTCCGGCGCCTTGATATCCTCGAGATTGATGCCGCCAAAGGTCGGCTCCAGGGCGCGGACGATCTCGATGAATTTTTCCGGATCGGTTTCGTCAATCTCGATATCGAAAACATCGATACCGGCGAACTTTTTGAACAATACCGCCTTGCCCTCCATCACCGGCTTGGAGGCCAGGGCCCCAATGGCGCCCAAGCCCAATACAGCGGTGCCGTTGGTGATGACGCCGACCAGGTTGCCCCGGGCGGTGACGTTGGCGGCCTCGCGCGGATCCGCGACGATCAGCTCGCACGGTGCCGCGACGCCGGGGGAATAGGCCAGGGCCAGGTCCCGTTGATTGGCCAGCGGCTTGGTGGGGGTGACTTCGATCTTGCCCGGCACCGGCCAGCGGTGGAAATGGTTGGCGTCGCGCTTCAGATCTTCGGCTTTTTGGTTCTGGTGCTGGTCCTGTGTCATGTGGCCTCCCCCCAACCGAAATCAGCGGCCTTATTGGGCTCGCTACCAACTCAGATTACAAGCGGCACTTTATAGCCTGGTCGAATTATAGCCTGGTCGAAATGGCGCCATCGTCCCGGCGCATGCGCGGTGTCTTGTTGGCGCCGGCCAGCAGCTCCCCGGCGGTCCAACCCAGGTTGCCATGATATCCGATACCGTGACGTACGATAGCCTCGTCGGCGAATTGCCTGAATTCCGGCACATTCAGCCAGATGCGGATCAACAGCCGTTTGCGCTCTTCATCCGGCTCCAACCGGTGCCCTTCGCGGCCATGCAAGACGGTGTAGTTGCTGCAAAACTGGATGTCCCCCTCGCCAAAGGGAAACGACAACCGGGTTTCCGCCGCGATCCGGTCCAGCAGGTCAAAGGCCTCCTCATCCGCCGCCGACAGGGGCGCCTTGGCGTTCACATGCGCCGCGATCATCCAGGCCCGGTTATAACGGCAGGACACGGCGCCATTCTTGTCGCTGAACAGCGGCACCTGATACCCCGAGGTGGCCGCTTCCCCATCGCCGTGCTCGTCCATGCGGTCCCATTCATAGCCTTGGAACAGGCGGGGCAGAAATTCGGGCCGGCGCTTGAGAACTTCATTGTAGAGGGTGGTGGAGCTGGCCAGATGACTATGGGGGTCATCGGCGGCCTGGCGGACGCAGAGCAGGGAAACGATATCCATCAGATCCACATGCAGGCGCGAGGCCTTGGGAAAGCCCACGCCGCGCTTGCCCTGGTTCGGTTTCAGGGCGCCGTCGGTGACATAATGGACCAGGCCGCCGTCGCTGTTCTGGGTCATGCCTATGCCGATATGGCGGCACAGGCCGTAATACATCAAGGACAGATCCTCGGTCGAAAAACCATCCACCGGAAAACCCCGCACCAGGGCAAAGCCGCGACCGGTGGCCAGATCATCGCCCAGGGACCGCAGCCGCGCGGATAACGTGGGCAAGGGAAAATCATCCGGGCCGATCTGGGCCAAGGCCAGACCGCGATCCTTGACGGCGGCCAAGGCCTGGGTCAATTCGGCGATGTGGCCGTCATCGAGATAGTATTCCCAGGACCGGTCCGCCTCGAATTCCGCGGCATGCCAGGCGCTGGCGTCGGTCACCGGCTGATATGTTTGATCGTTCATGCTCTCTTCCTTGGTCAGTCCTATGCGGGTCTCTCGCCGCGCAGCAGGATACGTTGATGCAGGCGGGTCTGGCCAACGGGAAAATCCATATTGACCGAATGCACCAGACAACGATTGTCCCAGATCAGCAGGTCGCCCACGCGCCATTCATGGTCGTAGCGGTATTGCGTCCGGGTCATGCGTTCGTTGACCCACTCCAGAACCGCCTCGCTTTCGTCATGGCTCACATCCACCACGCGGTCGGTCCGGTTGGGATTGAAATAGATCGCCTTTTGCCCGGTATCTTCATGGGTGCGCACCAGGGGGTGGACCACTTCGGGCGTTTCCGCCGCTTCATCGCTGGTCCGTGTCTTGGGCCTGACCGGCGCGCGGGGGCTGTCATAGCGGTGGGCCGCATGCAAGCCGGCCAGACGTTGCCTCTCCGCGGCATCGAGATCCTCATAGGCGGCCCGGGTGTTGCAGAAGCTGGTCTGGCCCCCGCTGTCGGGGATCTCGATGGATTGCAGCAGGGTCGCCTTGGCCGGCGCCTCGAAATAGCTGTCGTCCGTGTGCCAACCCGTCAGGCGCATCCGGCGCATATCGTCGGGCTTGTCCTCGGCCCGGGCATAGGTGCTGTCCAGCATGGAAACCTCCCGTACCAGGTCATGGCGTTGCTGGCGCAGCAACTGCACCTGCGGCTCGCCAAACCGTCGTGCCAGGGTGGCAAAATCCGCCGCGCTCAGCGGCGCGCCACGGAAACACAGCAAGTGATGGGCCAGGAAAGCCTCTTGCACCGAGCGCTCCTCCGCCCCATCCATGGGCCGGGTAAGATCAAGGCCGCTGACCTCCGCCCCGAGGGCGGGGCAGAGCGGCGTGATTTGAAGGGCCATGTATCACTCTCCCAAACAAATACATTTCGTTCGCCGATTATATGAGCAGAGGCAGAAGTATGTCACTCTGTGACATTATCCAATTTGGGAGGAAGACGCGATGCAAGGCTGGTCCTATGTCTACACAGGCGCCAACGAGCCGTTCGAGGCGCGGGAATTTCCCGTTCCGGAGGTCGAGGCGGACGGCATTCTGGTCCGGCTCACGGTCAGCAGCATTTGCGGCTCGGACCTGCACGGCTGGCATGGGGATACGCCGCGCAAGCCCGTCACGATCATGGGCCACGAGATGACCGGGCGGGTGGAACGCCTTGGCAGCAACGTCAAAATGGACGCGGCCGGGCAGCCCCTGGCGGAGGGCGACCGCATCGTCTATTCCTACTTCTACCCCTGCCATCATTGCCAACCCTGCCTGGCCAACGACCGCCTTCATTGCGAGTCCCGGCGCATCGGCGCCGGCCGTTCGACAAGCGACAAGCCGCCGCATTTCACCGGCGCCTATGCGGAATATTTCTATTTACGGCCCGGCCATTTCGTCCTCCGCACGCCCGATGATTTATCGGACCGGGTGGTGGCACCCCTGAACTGCGCCCTAGCCCAGGTGATCTACGGCCTGGAGCAAGTCTCGTTGACGGCCGGTGAAACGGTGGTGATCCAGGGCGCGGGCGGTCTGGGCCTGTACGCCGCGGCGGTGGCGCGGGAGGCGGGCGCGACCAATATTGTTGTGCTGGACAAGCGCGAGGACCGCCTGGCCCTGGCCAAACGCTTCGGCGCCGACCATGTCCTGAACGTGGATGACTTCGGAACGCCGGAAGAGCGTATCTCGGCCGTGGCCGATCTGACGGGGGGCGGCGGCCATGTGGTGGCGGAACTGGTGGGCCATCCCTCGGCCCTGATCGAGGGTCTGAAAATGTCCCGCAACGAAGGCCGCTATCTGGTCATCGGCAATATCAGCGGCAAGCACACCATTCCCTTCAATCCCGCCTGGCTGGTGCATCAGAACCGCCGCATGGTCGGTGTCGGCGGCTATCAGGCCTGGGCCCTGCGCCGGGGGTTGGAACTGCTAGCGCGCAACCGCGCGCGCTATCCGTTCGAAGACGTGCTCTCGCAACTCTATCCCATCGCCGAGATCAACACCGCCTTCGCCGAGGCTGACAAGGGCGCCGCCATCCGCACCGGCATGATCTGCGACCCGAATTTGGCGGTGTTGTAGGCGTGCGCAAACCAGGCAGCATGAAGGGGTTGGAGGCATTCGGCCGGGTCCGCCTGTCGCCGTCGTTCTTCATGCGGGATTTTCTCTACAGCGAGATTTCCTCGTTCCACGGCATCCCCAACATCCCTGATAACCCGGACCGGGCCATCGCCGCCGGCACCAAACTATGCACCGAATTGCTGGAACCGCTGAAGGCCAGCTTCGGCGGTCTGTCCATCCGCTCGTCCTACCGCAACGCCGCCGTCAACGCCTTCGGCAACAAGCATAACCTGAACTGCGCCAATCCGGAGCGGGCCAAGGGCCGCCATGTCTGGGATCATCTGGACAGCAACGGTCACATGGGCGCCATGGCCTGCGTGCTGGTACCTTGGTTCACCGACAAATTTGCCGAGGGTGCCGATTGGCGGGCGCTGGCCTGGTGGATCCACGACCACCTACCCTACAGCCGCCTGCAATTCTTCCCCAAGCTTTGCGCCTTCAACATCGGCTGGTCGGAGGTTCCCGACCGCCACATCTACAGCTACATAGCGCCGCGTGGGTGTTTGACCAAGCCGGGGGCGGGAAACTTTGCCGTCAACCACCGCGCTTGGTATCCCGGTTTTCCAAAATTGAAGACAACGGGCGTTGGTCCAATCGACGCTGATAAAGACCTATTGTGATCGTCAGGCAGGGTCTGCCGGCCTGTCCTGCACGCCATCCCGATAGTTGGCGTTCATGAACCAGTCACGGTATTGGCCGTAGGTGATTGGCGGATATTTCGGCGGATTGTCCGGGCCTTGGCAGGTCGGCAGGCAGGCCATTTCGAATTCCAGGTCCGGGCTGTAAAAAAACACCGTGGCATAACGGTCGATGCCGGCCTCGTTGATGGCCATGTGCTGGGTCGACAGGAACCGGTCGTTGGTCCAGCGTTTCAGCATGTCGCCGGAGTTGATGAAAAAGCCCTGCTCAACCCGTGGGGCGGCCGTCCAGGCGCCATTGGGCGGACGAATATGCAAACCCATGACGTCCGATTGCGGCAGGATGGTCAGAAAGCCCGCGTCGGTGTGCGGCGCAATGCCGAATTGATTGTCGGCGCGTTGTGCGGGGGGATAGTGGGACAAACGCAGACTGGCCTGGGGCCAGCGAAAGGCGGCATCGAAATAATCTTCCGGCAGACCCAGGGCACGGGCATAAAGCGGCAGCAGCCGAGCGCCGAAACCCTCCATCAATTGGTAGTAACCCGACACTGTGTCCTTAAATCCTGGCATGTCGTCGGGCCACTGGTTCGGGCTTCTGAAAGCCCGGGCGCGGGGCGATTGAATGCCGTCGGGCACGCGGTCACGTTCCATGAAAAAGGCGGCGTTCAAATCACCCTTGTCATTTTCATTCAGGTCTGAAGTACGAATAGTGTTGTCGGACTGGGCCAAATAGCCGGCGAACGAGGCGTTGAAGGCGCTTGCCAACTTCTTGGCGAGGGGACGGGCATGATAGCGCCGATTGGCATCAACAATTGCCTCCACCCCGGCCCAATCGATACCGTGATTGACGACGGCGAAAAACCCTACGTCTTCCAACGCACGCCGCAATTCCATCACGATGAAATCGTTCGATTGCGCGAAGTCCAGAATTGGAATGTTCATCTACGGAATGTTCATCCAGTTGCTGCGTTATTCCGACCCACCGCCTTCGATAAGCCAACGGGCGCAGTCGGGGCCAAGTTCCTCGCGGGCGCGGGATTCGTAGGCCTGGCAATCTTCGGCGGTCAAAATATCCCGCCAGCGGCCATTTTCACCCTTGTGAATAAATACCTGGGCACCGGCATCCCAAAAGGCGCCGCCCAGGGGCACGGACTTGGTCGCATTCGCCTTCATGTAATCGAAACCGCAAAATTCCAGCATTTGCGGGAATTTGGCTTCATCAATGGGAATTTCCAGAAATTCCGCCACCCGGCGTATTTCAGCCGCCATGTCGGTCTTCATATCCTGGAAATGCAGGAACAATACGTTCGGCAGATGGCGGATCTCCCACCAGGTGCGGATATTCTCCCAGTACGGCCAAAAGGGGAAACCATCGCCCGCCAACCACTCCAGGAAATATTGACGGACGTCGGAAACAGGTTTTTCGATGGGCGGGCCAACCCGGCCGGGCGTGTCGTTCAGGGCCCCATACCAAAAGTCGTTGGCATTGGCGTGATGGTTGTACAAGCTCCAGAACACGTCACGGCCATCGCGGCCGATATAGAGGTATTTGGCACTTGGCGAAAAGACCAGAGCATCCGCCGGCAAATGGGTCTTTACAAAGCGGCGATGGGTTTGGGCCTCCACCTCGGGCAGCTTGACCGCCTTGGGCGGCACCCGCAAATCCATCCAGGGCAACATTTCCGCCACTTCCATACCCTCCTGGCCCGGAAACAGCAGCTGGGCGACGATCTGTTGCAGCCACGTGGTGCCGGATTTGGCGTAGGTGGATATGACAATGTCGTCGTCGCGAAAATTGAAATCGTCCCAAATCGTGGAATCGAAATGATGATTGTGAAAATCCCGCTGTTTTACGGGCCATTTAATTGATGTTGCGGTCATGACCACCCTCCTGTTCACGCCGCATGATACCATGGCAATAATCAGGAAGCCGTCATAATTCTGCTAAATGACGCAGGCGCCTCCCTTTGAGATCCATGCAGCGGACGGGCTCGAACTGGTGGTCTCAATTTGTGCCGTTCTTGCTATTTTTTGCCTTTGCCGCCCTTCCGCCTGGCGACTTTGCGTTTGCCGCCTTTCGGTCTGGCGGCTTTGCGTTTGACGGCTTTGCGTTTGCTACCGGCCGCTTTACCGTTCGGCTCCGGCCCGCGGAGCACGACGCCGGCAACTGACGCAACCTTGGCCTTGCCAGCGCCACCAACGCTGGCCTTGCCACCAGATTTTCTGTTCGCGGCGACAGTCACGCGAAACCTCACGCCTGGACGCGGCCCACCTTTCCTGGAAGCTTTGCTCTTGCCACGCAAGGCACCGCCCAAGGCGGAGATTTCCTTGAACACCACACCAGCGCGCTTCTTGCGCTTGCCGCCTTCGCCATTCCCAGCTGATTTTCCCTTGCCGCGATTGGCCTTGTTGTTTTTGACAGGCCGCGTGATATTTCCGGCGAACCCTTTGGTCAGTTTTGCAAAGTTAGCGGGCCTGGACCCGATTGCCCGGGCCAATCGCCGCTTGCGTTTCAGTGATTTGCTAACTTTCGCGCGCTTGCCGGCCTTGGCGCCTGGTTTACCCTTGCGGCCGGCCTTGGCGCCTCGCCTGCCTTTGCGGCCGCCTTTGGCAATTTTCGGTGCCGTCTTAGCCTTGGCGGATTTTTTCTTAACTGTTTCCCCGGTATTCCCGCGGTTCTTGGCGATGGCGGTATCGGTTCCGTTCTTGCTCCTCTCGATCTTGCCGTTCTGGCCGTTCCGGCCGCTCTCATCGTCTCTAATTTTTGGCGCCTGTTTCGTTGCTTCTGATTTGGCTTTGGTTCCGGTCGATGACTTGCCCTTGCCTTCACGCCGGCGAACTTCCACTTCGGCACCCGGTTTCGAGGAAACCGAACCGGTCTATCCAGGTCGCAAAATAACCGCGCGCCGGCCGCGGCGGGAAGCGACCTGCACCGCGCTATTGGTCACATGCACGGCCGCCCCTTCGGGCCGTATGCTTACGGTAAAGGTCGTGCCCTTGACGGTAGCGGCCAGAAAAGGCGTGACCACATGAAATTGCTGGCCGGGGTTTTTCTCAACCTGAAACAGCAACGTGCTCATGCCCTGAATAATATTGGTCAAAAGCCTATCGCCGAAGTTTTCTCCAACTGACATGCTGCTGTTTTGCGACATCGTAATTTTGTCATTGCGACGCACCAGCAAGGCTCGACCGCCAGGGCCACTAACCAAACGTTCACCCGTCGGCACTTTGTCGCCGCTTACAACCGGCCGGCCCGAACCGGAAAATTGAACCGAGCCGGTTACCAGTTGCACAACCCAGTTATCGCCTCCCAGTCGTGTGATTTGCAGATTTTTTCCCGGCGATTGTAGTTTTTTGCCGGACGTTCCGTGTTCGCTCGTTAGCGCCGTCGGCACAACCTCGAAGGCGCCTTCGTCCGCATATGGGGACGTTGCATTGAGCATAGCCAACAGCAACACGGTGGCGCCGATAGGGCTGATATACTTAATTGGGCAAATCACATTAAGTATCCCGTTAGAGAACAAGATTATGCCTTTGCCCTCCTCAATTCACCGGTTCATACAACCAATATGAATTCAACGTAATTGGACATAATTGAGTAAATAACATTAACAAAAAGTTAAAATCATCGCAAAAATCTACATAGTATTGCGTTGGAAAGAATTTTATCTAAATATACTAGCAAGCCTATTTGCAATTCCGCTGTCTAAGTTGAAGTGCAATTCGGCGTGGTCTACAACGAAAATGCATCATTTCCATTGCTAATTATGCGCATCACACTTGTCTTACGGGTCAAACAAGCCATTGCTCGTGAACAATAATTGACCATAGTTTGGGTGTAAGACGCCGCTGCAATCTCAACGAAAAGTGAAGGTATCTCGGTTGCGACGTAGCGAGCCTTCACCAGATCGGGGGTCATCGTGCCCTCTTGAATGGAGAGCCAAGGTAATATCAATAATGCGACCTGATCGCCTCATGGCTCACGGATTAATCAGCCACTTCATGATGTGCTCCGCCACGCCGACGGTCTCGCCGCGCTGATTGGTGGCCGTCACGGCGGCGCGGGAGCGGTTGCGCTCAGGCTCCAGCTCCTTGATTTCGTACGTTACCGTGATGGTGTCGCCAATCTTCACGGCCTCGATAAAGCGTACGCGGTCATAGCCGATGGACATGGGCGTCAAATCGTCCCGGGCTTCGATGACCCGGGTGGCGACTATGGCCGAGGCGGTGGACATGAAACCCACCAACAGGGCGCCGTGGGCGACGCGGGTGCCGTATTGGGATTTCTGCATGAAGGCTTCGTTCACGTGCGGGGCGGCGAAGTCGCCGGTGATGCCGGCAAAGCCATAGATGTCGCTCTCGCCCACGGTCTTGGTGAAACTAGCGCTGTCGCCGATGGCAACGGGTAGTTCAGACATAGGGCACTCCTAATTCACCGCGTCGGCCAATTTGCGCATGGCGTCAAGGTGCTGGTCGATATGGGTGAAACCGGATTCGGAAGTACGGAAGGTGACCGAGGTGGCGCCAATATCACGCCAGGCCTGGGCCTCGGCCAGCCATTCGTTGGGGCCCCGGTCCTCGGCGAAGACTGTAGCGTCGATGCCCAGGCTGCCGGGGTCGCGGCCGGCGTCCCGTGCCGTCTCGTGGAAGGTTTCCACCAGGCGTTTCATCCCGTCGTCCGGCTCGGCGCGGGGGTTCATCAACCAGCCGTCGCCGATGCGCGCTGCACGCTTGACGGCAACCTCGGCCATGGCGCCGAACCAGATAGGGATGGGGCGCTGGATGGGGCGGGGGTTCATGCCCATGTCGGAGATATTGTGCCATTTGCCTTCGAATTCGACCACCTCGTCGGTCCACAGCCGGCGCATCAATGCTATCTGTTCCTCGATCCGATCACCCCGATTGGCGAAATTCATCCCCAGGGCCTCGAACTCCGACTTGCTCCAACCGACGCCGATACCCAGATCCAAGCGCCCGCCGGTCAGAATATCGATCTGCGCGGCCTGTTTGGCGCACAGTTCGGTCTGCCGCTGGGGCAGCACCACGTTGGCGGTGACCAGGCGGATCTTGGTGGTGAAGCCGGCGATCCAGGCGAACAGGGTCATGGGTTCGTGAAAGCCATATTCAATGGTGTAATGCACGGCCCAGGGGGCGTCCTTGGCCTCCTTGGCGCCGAGGATATGATCCACCAGGGTCAGGCGTTCGAAGCCGAGTTCCTCCGCCGTTTCGACAAAATTACGAATGACAACGGGATCGTTGCCGATTTGGGTTTGTGGAAAAGATACGCCGTATTTCATACTGGTCTCCTATCTTCGTTTTTCTGATCATAACGGCTGTTTCCATTCACGCCAGCTTGGGTGCAGAATACCACGCATGACAAAATCAAATCGCATGGTCACCGTGGGGGCGGCGCAACTTGGCCCCATTGGTCTGAACGAAAGCCGGGTCGCGGTCGTCGCCCGTTTGCTGGCCCTGCTCGACCGGGCTCATGAGCGGGGCTGCGATCTGGTGGTTTTTCCCGAATTGGCCCTGACAACGTTTTTTCCCCGCTGGTATTTCGAAGACGCGGAGGACATTGACCGTTTCTTTGAAAGTGCGATGCCCGGCAACGAGACCCAGCCCCTGTTCGACAGGGCGGCCGAATACGGCATCGGCTTCTGCCTGGGCTTTGCCGAGCAGACAGATGGCAAGCGTTTCAATACGGCGATCCTGGTTGATAAATCCGGCGAGATCATCGGCAAGTATCGAAAAGTGCATCTGCCGGGCCACGCGGACCATAAGCCCGAACGCAAATGGCAGCATCTGGAAAAGGCCTATTTCGACATTGGCGACCTGGGTTTTCCGGTCTGGCGCACCATGGGCGGCATCATGGGCATGTGCATCTGCAACGACCGCCGCTGGCCCGAGACGTACCGCATGATGGGCCTGCAAGGGGTGGAGATGATCATGCTGGGCTACAACACCCCCGCCACGGAACCGCCCTGGGGTTTCGAGCCGACCCACCTGGCCGGCCTGCACAACAATCTGTCCATGCAGTCAGGCGCCTATCAGAACGCCACCTGGGTGATCGGCGTGGCCAAGGCGGGTTGTGAAGAGGGCTGCGACATGCTGGGCGGCACCCTGATCGTCGCGCCGACGGGGGAGATCGTGGCCCAGGGTCGCACCCTGGATGATGAGTTGGTGGTTGCCGATTGCGATCTGGATGCGTGTAATCATTACAAGAACACGGTGTTCAACTTCGCCGAACACCGCCAGCCCGACCAATACGGGCTGATTACCGAAACCGCCGGCGTCATATTGCCGCCTGAGTGAAGGACAAGAACAAGACATGAAACTCATAGGCGTCGATGTTGGCGGCACGTTCACGGACGTCATGTACGGCGACACGGAAAGCCAGGCGGTGGCCATTCACAAAATTCCCACCACCCCCGACGATCCCAGCCGGGGCGTCATTCAGGGCATGGTGGAGGTCTGTGAGCGATTTGATGTGGACCGGGCCGCGGTGGACCATGTGCTGCACGGCACCACCATCGCCACCAACGCGGTGCTGGAATACAAGGGCGCCACCACGGGCATGGTCACCACGGAAGGCTACCGAGACATCCTGCACATCGGCCGTCATCAGCGGCCGCAACATTATTCCATCATGCAGGACATACCCTGGCAGGACCGCCCCCTGGTCCAACGGCGCCACCGCAAGGTGGTGGCCGAACGCCTGACGCCCCCCGACGGCGCCGTCCTGACGCCCCTGGACGAGCCTGCCGTGCGCCGGGCGGCCCGCGAATTGAAGGCCGCCGGGGTGGAGGCCATTGCCGTCTGTTTTTTGTTTTCCTATATCAATTCGGCCCATGAAGATCGCGCGGCGGAGATCATTCGGGAGGAATATCCCGATTGCTTCGTCACCACGTCATCCGCCGTCTCGCCCCAGTTCCGGGAATTCGAGCGTTTCACCACCGCCGCCATGAACGCCTTCATCGGGCCAAAAGTCCGCACCTACGTGAAGGAACTTGAAAGCGCCCTGGTGGACAACGGCTTCAAGGCCGAATTGCATGTCATGGGTTCCAACGGCGGCGTCGCGACCTCCGCCATGGTTGCCGAGCGACCGGTCCTGACCCTGTTGTCGGGCCCGGCGGCGGGTGTTCTGGGCGGCGCCATGAGCGGCGAACGCTCGGACCGCAGCCGCCTGATCACCTTTGACGTGGGCGGCACCTCGGCCGATATCGGCCTGGTGGTGGACGGCCAATTCGCCGAGGCCACGGCCCGGGATACCTGGATCGGCGGTTATCCCTTGATGGCGCCCATGATCGATATACACACCATCGGCGCGGGCGGCGGCTCCATCGCGCATCTGGACGCGGGGCAGGCGTTTCGCGTCGGACCGCAATCCGCCGGCGCCGAGCCCGGCCCCGCCGCCTATGGACGCGGCGGCACCTTGCCAACGGTAACGGATGCCAACGTGGTCCTGCGCCGCTTGCAGCCGGGTAATTTTCTTGACGGCGAGATGACCCTGGATGCGGATGCCGCCCATAAGGCGATCGCCGATCTGGCGGAACAGCTTGGCATGACCAAGGAGGCCGCCGCGAGCGGCGTTCTGACCATCATCAACGCCAACATGGCCAATGCCATCCGCTCCCGCACCGTGCAAAAAGGCCACGACCCGCGCGAGTTTTCCCTGGTTGCCTTTGGCGGCGCGGGGCCATTGCATGGCGTCGACGTGGCCCGCGACCTCGGTATTCCGGAAGTGATCATTCCGCCCTACCCCGGCATTACTTCGGCCGCCGGTCTGCTGACCACGGATCTGAAGTACGATGCCATCCGCACGGAATTCCAGGTCAGCGGCGATGTGGATGGCGCCCGTCTGAGCCGCGACTTCGACGCCATGCGGGACGGCCTTGCGGCACAATTTAAGACCGACGGCCTGGAAGCGGACGACGTGGCCTACCAACGCAGCGGTGATTTGCGCTATGTGGGCCAAGGCTATGAATTGCGGGTACCCGTGGCCGACGGCCCGGTGGATGCCGCCAGCCTGACGGATATCTTCAAGGCTTTCGAAGCGATCCACACCACGGAATACGGCCATGTGTTCGAGGACAGCCCCATCGAAATCGTCAATATCCGCGTCACCGGCATCGGCCAAATGCCAAAGATCGAACTGCCGACCTTGGAACAAGGTGGCGAACTCGCCACAGCCAAGCTCGAAGAAGTGCCATGCCACTTCCACCACGATGGCGAATTGCAGGCCATGGCGACGTCCCTCTACGAACGGGACAAACTGCCCATCGAGCAGGCGGTGGAAGGGCCGGCCATCATCCTGCAAAAAGACACCACCACCGTTATCCCCCCAGGCGCCCGGGCCACGGCCCAGGCCGGGGGCAATCTGTTGATCGAGACAGGAGCGTAGAAATGAACATCCAAAAGAATTCCCCGACCGTGGACCACGTCACCGCCTCGGTCATTCAGGGCGCCTTGGAGAATATCTCCATCGAAATGGGCTACAAGCTCATGCGCATGTCTTATTCCTCGATCATCCGGGAGTCGGAGGATTTCGGGGCCGGGTTGGTGGATCTGTCTGGCCGTGGATTGGCGGAATCGGCCCAATCGACACCCCTGCAATCCGGACCCATTCCAGGCTATGTGCGGGGCGTGCTGAAAATCATGGCCGAACGCGGCGAGGAATTCCGGCCTGGCGACGTGGTCATGCACAATGATGCCTATGCCGGCGCCAGCCATGTCCCGGACGTGGGCTTCATTGTACCGGTATTCTACGACGGCGAGCTGATCGCTTTTTCCGCCACCACGGCGCATCACCTGGATATCGGCTCCCTGACACCGGGCAGTTGCGGCATCGTGGATGCCATCGATGCTTATGCCGAGGGGCTGCAATTCAAGGCCATCAAACTTTATGAGCAGGGCGAGAAGGTGATGCCGGTCTGGCATATCCTGCGCGACAACATCCGGGTATCCGACCTGGTGGTGGGCGACATGGAGGCCCAAATCGCCGCCGCCCGCATCGGCGGCGAACGGCTGGTGGAGCTGATCGACCGCTACGGCAAGACGGTCTTTCAAGCCGCCTGCGAAGATGTCATGAACCATTCCGAACGCCTGATGCGCCAGGCCATCGCCGCCCTGCCCGACGGCACCTATTCCGCCACCACCTATATCGACGGCTTCCTCGATCATCCCGATCCAGCATATCGGGAACTGCCCCTGTGCGTCGCCATTACGGTCACGGGCGACGAGATGGTGGTGGATCTGACCGGTACGGCGAAGCAGATCGATGACAAGCCCATCAACATGCCCCTGCACGGCACCGTGGATATCGCCGTCTGGTTGACCGTGCGTTCGGTGCTGCTGGACACCGCCGTACACGGCCATATCCCCGTCAACGACGGCCTGGTCCGGCCCATCAAGATCGTCGCGCCCCTGGGCTGCCTGGCCAATCCCATCTTCCCCGCGCCCACCATCGCGCGGTTCTGTCCCGGCAACCAGCTGGCCGATACGGTGATGAAGGCCCTGGCCGAGGTCGCGCCCAGCCAGGTTTCCGCCGGCATCGGCAATTTGCGGGTCATCGCGTTTTCCGGCCTGCGGAACTCCGAACACTGGGTCCACATGGAAATCTTCGAAGGCAGCTACGGCGGCCGGGACGGCAAGGACGGCATGGACGCCGTCGATACGCTGTATGCCAACACCCGCAACAATCCCATCGAAGATATCGAAAGCCACCTGCCGCTCCGCGTGGGCCGTTATGAGCTGCGCGAGGATGTTTGCGGCGCCGGACAATGGCGCGGCGGCCTGGGCTCGATCCGGGAGTTCGAATATCTGGACGACGGCGGCGCCTCGATCGAGGGCGAGGGGCATAAATTCCCACCCTGGGGCTTCCGGGGCGGCAACGACGGCGGCGCCGCCGGCCTGCGCCTGGACCGCGCCAACGGCAATGACAAGGAGGGAGGCGAACTGCCCTCGAAAGTGCCCCACACCGCCGTTCAGGCCGGCGACAAATTCGTCTGCGTCGGCCCGGCGGGGGGTGGCTACGGCGATCCCATGTTGCGCGAGGCGCAACAGGTTTTGGAAGATGTGACCGATGGTCTGATCTCCATCGACACGGCGGCCAGGGACTACGGCGTGGTCATTACCCCCGATCTGAATCTCGATGAAGCAGCGACGGCTCAACGGCGCGCGTCATAGACGCGCAGTATCAGTAGCGAGGATTACATGGACTATTACGATCTCGGCCCGTTCAAGCGCGCCATTACGACAACATCTCCCGAGGCGCAACTGTGGTTCGATCGGGGCATCAACTGGATGTACGGCTATAACCATGCCGAGGCTATTGCCTGTTTCCAACGCGCCTTGGAACATGACGACGCCTGCGCCATGGCCCATTGGGGCATCGCCTATGCCTCCGGCCCCAATTATAATCTGCCGTGGGTGCGGTTGGACCCGGCCGGAAAAACGGCCGCGCTGGCCGCCAGCCATGACGCCACGCAGTTGGCGCTGTCCCACGCCGCAGGGACCGGGGAGGTCGAACAGGCCCTGATCCGCGCCCTGCCCGCCCGCTATCCCCAACGTGACCCCATTGACGATCAACGGGGCTGGGATAATGATTACGCCGATGCCATGCGGGAGGTGCACGCGGCCCATTCGGATGATTTGGAAGTCTGCGCCCTTTTCGCCGAGGCGATCATGAACCGTACGCCTTGGAAGATGTGGGATCTGAAAACCGGCGGCGTCGCCAAGGGCGCGGGCACCTTGGAGGCGCAGGGGGTTTTGGAACGGGCCTTCGCCGCGCTGCCCGCCGCTTGGGAGCATCCCGGCATGCTCCACCTCTATATCCACCTCATGGAAATGTCGCCCTTTCCGCAAAAGGCTCTGCGCGCCGCTGATTGCCTGCGCGACCTGGTTCCCGACGCGGGCCATCTGATCCACATGCCGACCCATATCGACGTGCTGTGCGGCCAATACCGCGACGTGGTGGTCTACAATCAAAAGGCCATTGCCGCCGACCGGAAATTCCTGGCCAAGGAAGGCGCCATGAACGTCTATGCCATGTACCGCACCCACGACCATCATTTCGCCATCTACGGCGCCATGTTCCTGGGCCAATACACGCCCGCCATCAAGGCCGCGCAGGAGATTATCGATACCACGCCGGAAGATCTGTTGCGCATCCCTCCCCGCCCATGGCGGATTTTATCGAGGGTTACCTCTCCATGAAGCAGCACGTCATGGTGCGGTTCGGCAAATGGCAGGAGATCATTGATCAAGACATGCCCGATGACCCGGTGCTCTATTGCGTCACCACCGCCATGATGCGCTATGCCAAGTCCGTGGCCCACTCAGCCTCCGGCAATGTGGCGGCAGCGGAGGCGGAACGGGATGCCTTCATGACGGCCAAGGCAGCGGTGCCCGACACCCGGCGGGTGCACAACAACGTCGTGGTTGACCTGTTGGAAATTGCCGCCGCCATGCTTGAGGGCGAGTTGGAATACCGCAAGGGCAATGTCGAGGTGGCCTTCGACCACCTGCGCCGCTCGGTGGAACTGGACGACAACCTGCCCTATGACGAACCCTGGGGCTGGATGCAGCCGACCCGCCATGCCCTGGGCGCCCTGCTGTTGGAACAGGGTCAGGCAGAGGAAGCGGAGGCGGTCTACCGCGCCGATCTGGGCCTGGACCAGAGCCTCAGCCGGGCCTGCCAGCATCCCAACAACCTGTGGAGCCTGCATGGCCTGCACGAATGCCTGACCCGGCGCGGCGAAACCACCGAGGCTCTGTTGATCAAACAGGCCCTGGATCAGGCCATGGCGCGTTCGGAGGTAGAGGTCAAGGCGTCGTGCTATTGCCGGCAAAACGCGGCGGCGTAAAGGATAGTCCCTCGGGCCAATCCCTCAGGCCAAACCGTTAGCCCAAACCTTCAAGCCATCGGCGCCGCGATCTCGTCGATGTCGTCAGGCTCCATGCCGACGCGCCGGGCCGCGCCCTTGATATCGTCCCAGGCTTCCTCGGTCAGGGGCACGCCGTTGGCCAAGCGTTCGGCCTTGACCGCGCGTTCCTTGTCGCCCGGCACCAGGATCGGTTGGTCCGGGTCGGAGGGCTTGGCGCTTTTTACGAAATCGATGTAACGGGTGATATCGTCGGCGAAACCACCGCCCCGATCAAAGACCTCGACCGAGAGATAGATCGACAGCATGCCGTTGGCAAAATGTTCGTTGGCGATGCCCGTCGCCCGGTTGCCGGTCAACGAGCCGCCCAGCAGTTCGCAGATAAATGCCAGGCCCGATCCCTTGTGATCGCCCATGGCCCGGATGGCGCCGAAGCCGTTGCGTTCGTTCGGCGGGGCGTCGGGGCCGGCGGTGCCATACAGCACCGCCGGGTCCGTCGACAGGGTGCCGTTTTCGTCAATCAAGGCGCCCTCGGGCAATGCTTTGCCGCCCTTGTGGGCGACCAGCACCTTGCCCTCGGCCACCACGGAGGTGGCGAAATCCAGCACCACGGGCGGATCATCGCCCCTAGGCACTCCGACGCAGAACGGCGCGGTGGAGAAACGCGGCTCGGTGCCGCCAAAAGGCGCCACCAGGACGGAGCCCCGCGCATTGACGAAATGGATTGAGACAAAGCCTTCCGCCGCCGCCATTTCGGCCCAATCACCGATGCGGCCCAAATGGCCCGCATTGTTCAACGCCACGACGGCGGCGCCGCTTTTCGCCGCCTTGTCCATACCCAACCGCACCGCCTGTTCGCCGATGGTCTGGCCGAAACCGTATTGGCCGTCCAGGATGCACAGGGCGTCGCTGTCAAAGCCGATATGCACCCTGCGCCCGGCATAAAACAACCCGCGCTTCAACCAATCGATATAGCGCGAGGTGCGCAGCACGCCGTGGCTGTCATGCCCGGTCAGATTGGCCCCTAACAGGCGCATGGCAATCCGCTCGGCCTCATCCGGCATGCAGCCCCCGCGCTCGAATATTTCCGCGATCAGGGCCTGCAACTGCCCGGCCTCAACTCTCAACGACATTCATATCTCCTCAAAAATTTGCGTGTGGTCTTTTTAGATTCAATACGGTGACGTAATATTTATATAACTGCAGTATATCTGCTATTATTTACAGGTATCGATTGATATAAGTATTACGTCAACGTATTGAATCCATTGCCGCGCTAATTCTTACGCCTGCGCGGCCAATTTGGCTTTTTCGGCGCTATTCATGGCGGCGATTTCGGGTTGGATTTCGTCGATCATCAATTGGGTCTGGCGAATGGTGTCCGTATCGTTCGCCGCCAGCGGGCGGAGGATCAGTTTTGGCAGGCCGGCATCGGCAAAGGCACGGATTTTGTCCAACAGTTCCGCCGCCCCGCCGACGGCAAAGCTGTCGCGGGAATTGCGCCCGCCGACCCGCTCGAACCGTTTCGCGGCGCGGACCACCACGTCGTCATCCCATTTGCCGAAACGATAGTTGATGCCCGTGCCGAAATGATCCTCCTCGAAATCACGGCCCGCCGCCCGCATGCCCTGTTTGATCTTCTCGACCGTGATCCCGGCCTGTTCGGGATTTTCGAACGAGGCCTGCCAGCCGGTGCCGTATTTCACCGTGCGCCGGATCGCCGCGTCGGACGAGCCGCCGATCCACAACGGCAGCTCCGCCTGCGCCGGCAAGGGGGAAATACGCACGCCGTCATATTGAAAGAATTCACCATCCAGGGTGACTTCCTCGCCCTTCCACAGACGCGAAATGATCTCCAGGCCCTCGTCCGTGCGCTTGCCCCGGCGCTTGGTGGGGGTGCCGGTGGTGCGCCAATCGGCCGAAAAAGTACTGCCAATGCCAAAGGCGGGCAGCAAGCGGCCATTGCTGAGCACATCGATGGTGGCGCATTGCTTGGCCAGGACCAGGGGATTGCGCAACGCGACCGAGGCTACGTTCATGCCGAATTTCAGCTTTTTGGTGGCACCCGCCAGGGCCGCCATGGTGGTCATGCATTCCAGCATGGGTTCCTTGGAGACCAGGGTATCGGTCTGCCAGATGGAATCCACCGCGCCTTCCTCGCACATTTGCACCCAGGCCCAGAAGCCGTCGATGCTGGAAAACGGATAGGTGGACAGGCCAACGCCCGCGCCAATGCTCATGTGGTCTCTCCTCAAGATCTGGTTTTATCCACCATAGCGGCGAAGGGGGCCAGGGCGCTACAAGCAATCTTGCCGGACCACGCGGACGCCTTTAGGCTGGGACCCGAAGGAGCACCAGATGGGACAAGCGACCGAGCGGCTGATAAAAAAAACAACGGGAGGATGCCCCATGCGGGTGATGACAACCATTCCACAACACAACCTTGCCCAGGTGCCCGACGCGGTCCGCGCCATCGAGGCCAAGGGCTATGACGGCGTCACAACATTGGAAAACCGCCACGATCCCTTCATGCCCCTGGGCGTCGCCGCCATCAACAGCGAGCGGCTGCAGCTCTCGACCGGCATCGCCATCGCCTTCGCCCGCAGTCCCATGACCGTGGCCAACATCGGCTGGGATCTGCAGGCTGCCTCGGGCGGGCGTTTTGTCCTCGGCATCGGCAGCCAGGTCAAGGGCCATAACGAGCGGCGCTTTTCCGCCCCCTGGACCCCACCGGCACCGCGCCTGCGGGAATACGCCCAGGCCCTGCGCGCCATCTGGAACAACTGGAAGACCGGCGAAGCGCTGAACTTCGAGGGCGCCCATTACCGCTTTACCCTGATGACCCCCAACTTCACGCCGGAGGCCATTGCCTCTCCACCACCGCCCATCACCGTCGCCGCCGTGGGGCCGGCCATGATGAAAGTGGCCGGCCAGGAATACGATGGCGCCCGCCTGCACGCCTTTTGTACCCGCAAGTATCTCGAAAAAATTGTCATCCCCCGTCTGGACAGCGCCATCGAGAGCGTCGGGCGGCGCCGGGAAAACTTCGAGATCTCGGGCGGCGGCTTTATCGCCACCGGCCCGGACGACGAAACCGTGGACAAAGTGGTGGAATGGGTCCGCATGCGGGTTGGCTTCTACGGCTCCACCCGGGCCTACTGGCCGGTGCTGGAACAGCATGACCTGCTCGACCTGGGTCACAAACTGAACCACATGTCCAAGACCGATCAATGGGACAAGATGACAGGGGAAATCTCCGACGACGTGGTCCGCCTGTTTGCCGCCGTCGGCCGCCATGACGAGATTGCCGGCGCCGTTGCCGAACGCTTCGGCGGTATCTCCGATACGGTATCGGACAGCGCCTCGTCCGAGCTGCGCGGCAGCCTGCCGGCGGAGGTGATCCAGGATATCCAGCGCATCCCCGTGGCCTTCAAGGGCTATGGCGCGACATAGCTAAATTTACTATTGGAGTTGAAAGCATGAGCAAAGGCATAACGGCGGCCCATGAAAGATATATCGCCGCCCAGAACAAACTAAACAATCTGCCGGTGGAATTCGATCTCGCCAAGACCGCCCTGTTAATCATCGATATGCAGGAATACTTCATCAATCCCCAATCGCCCTTTTCGCGGATGATAGATCGGCGGACATCAGGTCTGGGGGAATATCTTCAGGAACGCTCGAAGTCCATGGTGGAACCCAACTTGAAGCGCTTGCTGGATGTCTTTCGCGCCGGCAAACATCGGGTGATCTTTACCACCGTCGCTTCCGAATGCGCCGACGGCGGCGATTGGGCGCCGGCTTTCAAGCGCATGAATGACCAGGCGCGGGAACAAATCGGCGAACCGGCACTGCCCGCCAGGACAGATCCCTGGGCACGCATGGTCGAGGTTTTGGAACCCTTGGCGGATGAGATCGTCATCAATAAAACCACCTACGGCGCCTTTGCCTCCACCGGCCTGGATGCCACCTTGCGCAATCTGGGTATCGAGACGTTGGTGCTGGGCGGGGTGGTGACCAACCGTTGCGTCGAAACCACCATGCGTGATGCCACCGACAGGGGCTATCGGGTCATATTGGTGGACGACGGCACGGCGACCTTTTCCCAAGACCTCCAGGACGCCACGACATTGTCGCTGCAAGGCGCCTATGGTTTTGTCCGCCAAACCGACGAGGTGCTGCGTCTGCTGGCGCAACGCATGGAGGTCTGATCGCGGCGACGGCGAACCTCCCGACATAATGCCCAACATCATACTTGCCACCGCCCCGGCGCTCTGCCAGCCTACGCCGCAATAATTGATAATGAAGGAGGCAGCCATGCGCGTCGTCATCGCCATGATGAAGCACGAAACCAACACCTTTTCCCCGGTGCCCACACCCATCGAACGCTTTGCCAAGGCGCAGCCCCTGCCCTATGAAGGGCAAGAGGTCTATGACGCCTTCAAGGGCACCAACAGCGGCGTCGGCGCCTTTATCGATTTGGCGGAGGAAGCCGGCGCCGAGATGGTCTTTCCCATCGCCGCCAATGCGCCCCCCTCCGGCCCCGTGCAGGACGACGCCTATGCCTACATCACCGCGCGCATTCTCTCGGCCATCGAGGACGGGTGCGATGCCATTCTGTTGGATCTGCATGGCGCTATGGTGACCGAAAGCTCCGACGATGGAGAGGGCACCCTGCTGGCCAATATCCGCAAGATTGCGCCCCATACCCCCATGGCGGTCTCCCTCGACATGCACACCAACATGTATGACGCCATCGCCGACAACGCCACGGTGATCGGCGGCTTTCAGACCTATCCCCATATTGACAATTACGAGACCGCCGAACGCACGGGGCGGCCGTTGTTCGAGATGCTGGCGGGCCGGAGCATCCCCACCATGGCCTGGGGCAACCGGCCCATGCTGCCCCACGTGATGCGCCAGGGCACGGCCAATTTCCCCAACAAGGATCTGCAGGAGATGACCAAGCGCATGGAGGCCGAGGGCGCCCTGATCGCCACCTTGTTCGTTGGCTTCCCCCATGCCGACATCCACAACGCCGGTCTGTCGGCGGTGGTGGTGACGGACAATGACCCCGCGCTGGCCGAACGCTATCGCGACGAGCTGCTGGATTTTGCCTGGAACGAACGGGAAGCCTTCGTCTATCAGATCGAACCCTTGGAAGACTCCCTGGCCCGGGCCAAGGCGGCCACAGAAGGCCCCGTCGTGGTGCTGGACCATTACGACAACGCCGCATCGGGCGGCACCATGGATACCATGGCGGTGCTGGGCGGGGTGCTGGATGCGGGGTTGGAGGACGTCGCCGCCTTCGCCATCCATGATCCCGGCGCCGTGCGGGAGATGATTGCGGCCGGCGTGGGCGCCCAGGTCACCATAAATCTGGGCGGCAAGATTGATATGCCCTCGATCGATCGCCAGGGCGAACCGCGCCAGGTGACCGGTATTGTGAAGATTATTTCCAACGGCCAGTTCCGCAATCAAGGCCCGGCCGCGACCGGTATCTTGCAGGACATGGGCCCGACCGTGGTGCTGGACACCGGCAAGGTGGAAATCGTGGTGATCAGCCGGCATCAGGAACCCAACGATCTGAATTGCTTCCTCAGCCTCGGGATTGATCCGTTGAAGAAAAAGTACCTGATGTTGAAAAGCCGCATTCATTATCGCGCCGGCTTTGGCGAGGTAGCGAAACAGGTGATCGAATGTGCCGGCGTCGGGGTTTGCACCTCGGACTATGACATGCTGGATTTCAAGAACGTGCGCCGGCCGATCTTCCCCCTGGACAAGATCAACGATCCCAATCCGTCATAGCGGACGAAAGATAGGAAACATAATATGCAAAGCGGTGAAGTCGTCTTTACGGGCATGGAACGGGTCATCTTCGGACAGGAGGCGGCGGGCGCGGTAGCTGGCGAGGCCGAGCGCCTGGGCGCGGAACGGGTCTATCTGCTGGTCAGCGGCACCTTAAATCGGGACACGGATGCGGTCGAGACAATGGCGGCGGCGCTGGGTTCCCGGTACGCCGGGCGCTGGGACCATATGCCTTCGCACTCGCCACGGGAGGCGGTGGTGGATTGCGCCAACGCCGCGCGGGAGGCTGGTTGTGATCTGCTGGTCAGTTTCGGCGGCGGCTCGGCCACGGACGGCGGCAAGGCGGTGACCATTTGTCTGCAACACAATATTTCCGAAGCCGCCGGGCTGGAGCCGTTCCGCACCGTGGTGGATGAAAACGGCGACCACCATTGCCCCGAATACGACGCGCCCACGGTACGCCAGATCGTCGTGCCGACCACCCTGTCGGGGGGTGAATTCAATGCCCGCGCCGGGATTACCAACACGGTGGAGAAGCTGAAACAAAGCTATATGCATCCGGGCATCATTCCCATTTTGGTGATCCTGGACCCCGCCGCCACCATTTACACGCCGGAATGGCTGTGGCTGTCCACGGGCATTCGCGCCGTGGACCATGCGGTGGAGACCTATTGCTCCCTGGATGCCAACGCCTATACCGACGGCGCCGCCCTGCAGGCCCTGCGCCTGTTGAGCGCGGGGCTGGCCCGGGTCAAGGCCGACCCATCGGATTTGGAGGCCCGCCTGCAATGCCTCATGGGCGCCTGGATTTCCATGACCGGCATCGTCACCGGTACCCGGCTGGGCGCCAGCCATGCCATTGGCCATATTTTGGGCGGCACGGCGAATGTACCCCACGGCTATACTTCCTGCATCATGCTGCCGTACGTGATGGACTATAACGCCGCCATCAATTCCAACCGCCAGGCGGATATCGCCGCCGCGCTGGGGCAACCGGGCGGCTCCGCCGGCGATGCCCTGGACAAGCTGATTTCCGGCCTGGGCATGCCCCGGACCCTGCGCGACGTGGACATTACCGAGGATCAACTGCTGCAACTGGCGGAAAACTGCATGCTGGATTCCTGGACCTATTCCAACCCGCGGGAGATCCGCTCCCCCGATCAGATCATGGAAATCCTGCGCGCCGCATTTTAGGAGGCCCCTTTCGAGCGGAACCAGTCATGAGCAGATTTTACGACGAGGTGGACTGCCACGATCCATCTGGAAGGTGACCTGCTGGACAACGTCCCCGAGGCGGGCCAGGAGAGGCCCATTCTGGATTGGAAACGGTTGGACATTGATTAGGATATATTGCCCGCCAAGGACCAGCGTAGGTCGGAGAAAGCCGGCGGAACCATCATTTACGAAAATTATCGGGACCGATTCTGGCGCAATTTGAATTGAATTGTGTTTTCAACTGATTCGAAGCAGCCCCAGGGTCGATGAAGCCGCTTTTCGACCTAAAACCCACCTTGATTTGCCGCGCCGGACCTGGTTTTTATTTGCCATAACATTGCCCGTAAGTTAATGAATCGATTGGCAATTCAGAATTGGTTAACCGAGGCTTGTGGATAGCTTGTGGGGTGATTGTGTAATAATATTTCAGTTATCCACAGGAAATTGACGTTTCCTTACAAATTCATCTTGTTTGCCGCATCATTCCGATCCACCATTCCAATCAGCGGTCACGAAGGATGAATGCCAAGCCTTCAAAAGCGAGGCATTCAAAAGCCGGGGCCGCCGCGGGGTACCAAGACCCATTTGGTTTGCGCCAACCTTGGTTGGAACAGGCCATTGGATACCGCAACGGGCAACCGATGTGGATGGCATTTCGGGACCGGGAACCTATCGATGACGCCTCCGGGTGCCTTCGTTCGGTGAAGGGTCGAATGGCCAAGTGACTTTGGATGCGGATCTTCGGGTGCACATCCTCGGGTAGGTTGGCCGAGCTGGCGGAAACGGCCTTCGGGCGGGTTCGGCCGGCGGATTGAGGAGCGGTTGTCGCCATGCTTCCGGGTGATGCGGGAACGGTGAAACAATCCAACCGGAAGCGGGTGTCATTGGGTGCAAATCTTCGGATGCGGATCTTACGATACCAGGCGGTCGGGATCGCGAGGCTGGCGTGCCTTCGGGCATGACGGGTGCTGCGGTCAAAGGCCAGGTCGGTTGATGTTTGGCGGGTCTTCGGATCGGCTGGATGACAAAGGGCAAGGCCGGGATCAGGGAAGCGTGCAGCTCTTCGGAGATGTCGGGTGACCTTGACCCGCCGGGTGGAAGATCCGGCCTTCGGGTTGGAACGGAAATTCGGCAACCGGGTCGATGGATGCCTAGGTGAAGCCTTCGGGGGGAACCATGGCGTACAACGGAACGGGGATTGTGAAGCCTTCTGGGAGAAACCTTCGGGCGGAAACCTTTCGGTGGAGCGATCCGGCTGGTCGGAATGGTTTGCGCGTTGACCTCTAGGGGTGGCCCGCAGATTATCCAGGTTGGCAAGCCGGTCGAGGCGACAAGCGGGTTAAACCGTGGGTGTGTCTGGATTGGTTGGGCGGGAAAGCTGTTTGCGGCGCGTCTTCGGATCCGCGGCAATACGTGGAACGGCCCATACGGTAAGGCGATTAGGGCGCGGAACCCTTCGGGGCGCGGCACCATGACCACCGAACCGTTGGAGCAGCAGGCCCTTGGCCACGGGTTTTTGAACGCAAGTTTGGGAACCACATTTCGGGGCGGCGTTTTTAGACAGCAATGTCTTCGGACAAAGCTTCTTTTGACAAAGTACCGAAGTGATGTGACCAGCAGGTGGTTGGACTCCGAGGATCAGGGAACTCCGGTTCCCATGGTTCCGAGGCGTCAGGCGTATCCTTCGGGATACATTGCTAGGACCCCGCGTCCAATGCACCTGACGCCTCACTTTTTTGTGCGCTATTTGGTTCAGTCCCCGATGCGTGTAAATAGAATTTTTCTTGCAATTTCAATTTAAATAGTGTAGTATCGCCATACTGGAATAAACGGGCTTGATATCCGAATATTACAGATGAACAGGCGCTGTTTGCCCCGCATGCTCTCACTGAGCGGCCTGGCCCGGCGCCTTTTTTGTGCCTGAAATCGTGACTGAAAATTTGTGTCGGCGTTGCAGCCTGTTTCGGCAGCCTGAACCCCGGTGAATGTTCACGCCTGGCACCCTCACATATTCTGAACCTTCAGGCTCCCGAAAGGAGACCCCATGATTGATATCTATGGCGACGGCAAAGTGTATCATCCGACGCTACCGCTCATGGGGAAGCAACGAAAACAAAGCCTCAGGTCCCTTTTGGAGATGACTATGTAAGTAATGGCAACAGCAAGTCCAATACCAACAAATCCAGTGGCAAGGCTATAAAAAATGACGCCACGTACGAAGGCTGGCATCCCTCGCAAATATGGGTCTATGAAAACGCCACGCAGCCGCTCATGGCGGCGGAGGGGGAAACGCGCAAGTTCCTGAACAAAATGGGACCAAATGTGGGCGACCGGATATTTGGGTTGGTGGACATGGTCGCATCGCTCAGTCCCACCCAGGATATTCCCGACCTCAAGAAGGGCGCCGGGGAACTGATGGATGGCATCAATAAGTCGGACGTATCCAAAGTCACCGCCGGCGCGACGGCATTGGCCGGGGCGATCATGTCCCTGGGCATTCCGGGCAGCTATGCCCAATACCGGGCGCGGGGGCGGCGGCGCTCATCGGGGCAACCAGGTCGGAGGAGGATTAATCCACCGCTCTACCAGATCATATTTTAAATACGACATTGCAAGGCCGGCCCAGATAAGCTGGGCCGGCTTTGTTTTGTGTCAATACAAAGCGGGACGTTGCCCGTGGCATCTTCGCGCGGCGCGGGATATAATCCTCCAACGGCGGAACCGCGCCCGTTTGACAAGGATTATCCTTCCGGAGCGCGTGCCGATGAGCAAGGAAACCTCACCCACGACATCGACGGAAACCCCCTCAAAGTCGGCGGTCGAATTGTGGGCCGAAGAGTGGCTGGCGGAGCGGACGAGACCCTCCCGCCAGAGGAATTTGACGCCATCGCAAAGGAAGGAACGGGCCGAAGCACTCAGATGATCGCGCAATCCGCCACCGGAGGTGACTTGGGTCGGACAGAATTCGACCGAACCACGAAACGCCCCACGCGGGTCTTCCTCTCGGAAAAGCTGACCCCCGATCAACTTCCCATCGTCTACGGCCATGAGATCGGCCACGTTGTGGATCAGTTGGCGGGGGAAATTTCCGACACGGGCCTGAAAACAGAGTTGAAGGCGCTTTACAACACCCTCAACAATGCCAACCGCGGCCGCTATGGAACCGGGGCGGCATCATGGGGCAAACCCGCGACGCCCCAAGGTGCCTGCTACAAGGGCGGAGACATTTCGCGCGAGTTCTTGGCGGAAGCCATCCGTGCCTATTTGGCCGACCCGAACTACATCAAGACCATCGCCCCGAAGATAGCGGCGGCGATCCGCAAGGCGGTGAATAGCAACCCCGCCGTCAACCGCATGCTTAAGTTCAACAACATTCTCTGGGCCGCGGCCCTGCCGGGCGCCTCGGCGGCGCTCATCGGTGGGCAAGAGATAGAGGAGGAATAGATCTACCGCTATCTCCAATCAAATTTGACGTACGACATTGCAAGGCTGGCCCAGGTAATCTGGGCCGGCCTTTTTTTGCGTCGATATTAGGCGGGACGTCGCCCATGGCATCTTCGCTTGGCGCGGGAGATATTCGCGCCACAAATGAAGACCCGTCCCGACTACAGTGCAAGGGGTTTGCGGCAACGCTATTTTTATTTTAAGGATCAGGATTTCCTCGAACGCGACATCGACGCTTTGCGGCAAGCCGGTCCGCCGGATTAGAGTTCAAGGAACCCGATAGGTCACATTCTCTGGGCACATCGCCATGTTCCGCGCTAGTCTCGCATAATGGCAACACAAAAAAATGGCCAAAACCAATAACAGGAGGATGCCCCGATGAAAGCCGCCGTATTGTACGAACCCCATAAACCGCTGGTGATCGAGGAGATCGCCACAAAAAAGCCGGGCGCCCATGAGGTGTTGATCAACACCGCCTTCGCGGGCCTGTGCCATTCGGATCTGCATTTTATCGAGGGGCTGTATCCCCATCCCATGCCCGTTGTGCTGGGCCATGAATCCGCCGGGATTGTGGAGCAGGTCGGATCGGAAGTGACCTACGTCAGCCCGGGCGATCATGTCATCACCTGCCTCTCGGTGTTCTGCGGCACCTGCGAACAATGCACTTCCGGCCGGCCGGTAATCTGTACCAACACGGACGTTAAGCTGCCCCCCGGCGCCTCCCGGCGCCTGCAATGGGAGAAGCCGGACCAACTGCATACCTTCACCAATCTGTCGTCTTTTGCCGAACAGATGTTGGTGCACGAGAACGCCATCGTGAAAATCCAGAAAGACATGCCCCTCGACCGCGCCGCCCTGATCGGCTGCGGCGTCATCACCGGCTTTGGCGCGGCGGTGAACACCGCCGGCGTACGTTTTGGCGACACCGTGGCCGTGGTGGGTTGCGGCGGGGTCGGCATGGCGGCCATCAACGGCGCCCATATCGCGGGCGCGGCCCGGGTCATCGCCGTGGACACCAACCCGGTCAAGCTGCAGCTGGCCACCAAACTGGGCGCCACCGACCTGGTTAACCCCAATGACGGCGACCCGGTGGAAAAGATCATGGAGATGACCAAGGGCGGGGTGCATCATGCCATCGAATGCCTGGGCCTGAAAATTACCGCCGAGCAGTGTTTCGAAATGCTCGCTGTGGGCGGCACCGCGACCATCGTGGGCATGGTGCCCGTGGGCCAAAAAATCGAGCTGGACGGCTTCGCCTTTCTGCGGGAGCGAAAAATTCAGGGCTCTTCCATGGGCTCCAACCGCTTCCGCACGGACATGCCGCACCTGATCGACCTTTACCTCCAAGGCCGCCTGCACCTGGACGACTGGATTTCCGACAAGCTCCAGCTCAGTGAAATCAACGACGGCTTCAAGGCCATGAAGGAAGGCCGCACCGTCCGTTCATTAATCGATTTCGGCATCGCCTCCTGAGCGCAGGCTTAATCCTCGTCATCAAAAAGATGACAGGCGACCCAATGGCCGTCGGCTTGCAGCCGTAGTTCCGGCCGGGTGGTTTGACAGACCGCCATGGCCCGGGCGCTGCGCGGGTGCAGGGCGCAGCCGGTCGGCGGGTTCAAGGGGCTTGGCACTTCGCCGGGCAGCAGGGTTCGGCGATCTGGCGGCCGACGGTGTGAACCGGATTAAGGCTGCTCATGGGTTCCTGAAAAACCATGGCATTGGTTAATACGGTGACGGGCTAATACGGTGACGTAATACCTATTTCACAGATCGCTTTTAAGGATATTCTGCGACTGGCGGAAAAAATAAGTATTACGTCACCGTATAAACGCATTTCAGCTGCCGTCCATCCAGGCGGCTTTATCGAAATTCACGTTGTCGCCGAAATAGTGCACGGCGCCATCCAGCTTATCCAGCTCCGCGATGCGGTAGATTTTCTTCGGGCCGGCGATACGCTGCACCACCTCCCGCTCTCCAACCCAGACCTCCGCCGTTTGCAAGGTGCTTTGGCGTTGGACCACGTCCCAGATGTAGTAATGGTGCGGCACCACGACGCGGGGCTTCAGTCGATCCATGATGGCCTGCACATGGATATGCCCCATGACGTGTTGCGAGGCATCCACGGGCAACAGGGCAATATCGATGTGGCCCAGGGCCTTCCAGATATCGTCGGGCGGGTTGTGGCGGTTGTCGCCCCAATGGACGATGCGCAGGCCGCCGGTCTCCACCACCATCAGGCAATGGTCCCAACTGCGCGGGTTGTCGGGCGGCTCCACATCGACACCGTGGAAATGCTTATGGATTTTCTTGAAGTCATAGATGTTGCAGGAGGAATCCACCGCATGTTTGTCCGCCAGGCCATAGATGGTCATGTCGCCAAAGCGGTACATGCCGATCAGGCGGTCCAGCAGGACGTGGGCATCCAGGCGGTGCAGGGCGTCGTGGTCGAAATGGGCATGGGTGGAGACGCCGATATCCACGGCGGTGAGCGGGAAATCGTGAAAATACCAATCCCAGGTGCGCGAAGGATGGTTGCGCCAGGGATCGATCATCACGCTGACCCCCTTGGGCGAAGTGATGCGAAAGGCCGAGGAGCCATAGAACGCCACCTCCACCGGGCCGTCCCTGGCGGGCGATGTGTCCGCCTGCAGTTCGATCATCCGGTTATGATTGGACGTCATCCGCCAGACGTTCAGCCCGGTATCAATATCGGTCATTAAAACGGCCTCTGGTTTATACCTAAGCCTTCGCCGCCGTGGCTTCGATCTCGACCAGCATGTCGGGGGACGCCAGACCATCGACGATCAGCAGGGTGGAGGCCGGCAGGGTGCCGTCACCGATCATTTTCTTGCGGGCGGCCCGATAGGCATCGATGCTGCGCGGGTCGGTCAGGAAGACGGTGAACTTGACCAGATGCTTTTTGGTCATGCCGTTTTCCTTGAGGCAAATCAGGATATTGCGGAAGGCCTGCTCCGTTTGCTGGCGCACGGTGCCGACAATTTTGCCCTTGGCATCGAAGCCGACCTGGCCCGAGATTACCAGCCATTCCGCATTGGCCGGCACCTTGACGCTGTGGGTATAGGCGCCCTGTGGTTTGAAACTGCCCTTGGGGTTCACAAATTCAGTCATAGCAAGCTCCCAGTTTTATGTTTCTCCAGGACCCTATTCTAACCCACCATGGAATATCCGCCACTAATTGAAATGATCTGCCCGGTCACCCAAGATGCCCCGGCGGAGGCCAGGAAGGCCACCATGGGCGCCACATCTTCCGGCTGGCCGATGCGGCCCGTGGGATAGTTGCGTACGATCTTGGCCATGTTGGTCTCCAGCCAAGCCTTGTCGCTGTGCCCGGTTTCCACCAGACCCAGGGCCACCGCGTTGACCTTGATGCCGTCGGGGCCCAGCTCCTTGGCCAGGGACTTGGTCAGAGCCAGGACGCCGCCGCGGGAGGCGGCTGTGATGGAGAGACCCTTTTCGCCGACCCGGGCGGAGTCCCCCGCCAACGAGATTATCCGCCCATCGCCCGACGCCGCCAAATGCGGCACGGCGGCGTGGCAACAATGAATGACGCCGTACAGGCCGACATCGATCTGGGCATGCCAGTCGGCGGGCGTGGTCTGGGTGAACCGCTGCGGCGTGACATAGCCGGCGTTGTTGATCAACACATCCAGCCCGCCAAAGTCGGCCACCACCTGTTCGGTCATGGCACAGACCTCCCCGTAATCGGTGACATCGGCGCCATAGGCCCGCGCGGTGCCCCCCTGCCCTTCGATCTCGGCCACCAATGCAGTGGCCGCCGCTTCCGAGCCGCGATAATTGATCGCCACGGCGGCGCCTTCGCCAGCCAGGGCCAGAACGATTTGCCGCCCCACGTCACGGGCCCCGCCGGTGACCAGGGCAACCTTGCCCGCCAAGCCAAAATCCATGTCTTATTCCTCTTATCTGTTCAGCAAACGATACAGCCGCTCCGGCGTCATGGGCAGCACATTGATATCCCGGCCCACCGCGTCGGCAATGGCGTTGGCCAAGGCGGCGGGCGCGCCGATGGTGCCCCCCTCCCCCATGCCGCGAAAGCCGCCCATGTTATCGGGTATAAAATCCTCCACATGATGCACCGATATGGATGGGATTTCCGCCGCCGTGGGCAGCAGGTAATCCATCAGACTGGCGGTGAGAATTTGTCCATTGTCATCATGGACCACTTCCTCCATCAAGGCGGCGCCAATGCCCTGGGCCACGCCGCCGTGAACCTGGCCGTCGACGATCAGGGGATTGATGACCCGGCCGCAATCGTCGGCCACGCCATAATGCAGGATCGTCACGCCATAGGTTTCCGGGTCAACCTCCACCATGGCCAGATGGCTGGCGGGCGAGGTGGTGCCGAAATAGGGGTCGTACATGCGGGTGGCCTGCAACTCGATCTGTTCCCGCAGCTCCTTGGGGAAGCGGCCCATCTCGGAATACAACGCCTTGGCCAGTTGCCGGAAGGTCATGGAGCGGTCCGTGCCGGTGACGAAAATTTCGCCCCCCGCCGCGTCCAAATCGCCCGCATCCGCTTCGAACATATGCGCGGCGGCCTTCAACACCTGTTCCCGCACGGCCCGGGCGGTGATGATTGCCGCCCCGCCCGCCAGCACGGAACTGCGGGAGGCGAAAGTACCGGTGCCATGCGCCATGCCTTGGGTGCTGCCGTGGATCACTTCGACATCTTCGATGCGGACGCCCAGTTCCTCGGCTATGACCTGGGCCAGAGTGGTTTCCAGGCCCTGGCCGTGGGAGGCGATGCCGAATTGCGCCGTCACCGCGCCAGTAGAATCGATGCGTATGGTGGCCGTTTCGGTGCCCGTGTTGACCGGCATTCCAGGTGCCACGGCGATCCGGCTGCCCAGGCCCGTCAGCTCCGCATAGGATGCCAGGCCAAGGCCGACCCACCGCCCCTCGGCGCGCGCCGCCGACTGTTGTTGGCGCAGGTCATCGTAATCAGAAGTTACGCTTTCAAGGCATTCCATGAAGCCGCATTTATCCCAGACAATGCCGGAGGCTGATTTGTAGGGAAACTCGTCCGCCCGGACCATGTTGCGCCGGCGCATCTCCAACGGATCCAGACCCAGTTTGGCCGCCGCCATGTCCACCAAGCGTTCCATGACGAAGGCCGATATGGGCCGCCCCACGCCTCGATAGGCCCCCGTCGGCGCCTTAGACGTCGCCACCGCGCGGGCCCGGGCCTGGTAATTCGTTACCCGATAAGGTCCGGGCAGGAAGGAGACCACCTGCACCGGTTCGATGGCCGCCGTCCAGGGATAGACGGAATAGGCGCCCACATCGCCCAGGCAATCGGCCCGCAAGCCCAGGATATGGCCATCTTCGTCACAGGCCAGTTCCGCCTCGACTATTTCGTCAAAGGCCTGGGTCGTGGTGAGCAAATCCTCCAACCGGTCGGACAGCCATTTCACCGGTCGGCCCAGGCGGCGGGACAGAAGGCAGACCAGGACTTCTTCCGGGTACAACGATGCCTTGCCGCCGAAGCCGCCGCCTATATCGGGCGCCATCACATGCAATCGATTGCCGGGGATCTCCAGCATCTCCTCCAGGGCATCGCGCACGATGCCGGGCACCTGGGTGGTTGAATGCAGGGTCAGAGTGCGGCGGCCGGGATCATAATCCGCCACATAGCCCCGGTTTTCCAAAGCCGCCGGGGTCTTGCGGTGCATGCGGAAGGTCGCCCCGACACGGACGGCCGCAGCCGCCATTGCGCCCTCCGCATCGCCGCGCTGAAAGCTTCGCGAGACAATGACATTGGTGCCCGCATCCTCGTGCAACAGCGGGCCGCCGGGTTCGGCGTTGGCCAGAACATCAACCGCATCGCCCAAGGGTTCATAGCTGACAACGATGCATTCGGCGGCGTCTTCCGCCAGATAGCGGCTCTCTGCCACCACGGCGGCGACTGCCTCGCCCACATAACGGACCTTGTCATGGGCCAGCACGGGCAACTCGGTGGCATGATAATCCGCCATGCGGGAGGTGGCGCGGATGGGATTGAAGGTGCCCAACAGATCCGCCCCGGTGAAGATGGCAACCACCCCCGGCATGGCGGCGGCGGCAACATCGACCTCTACAAGGCGCGCATGGGCATGATCGCTGCGGCAAAAGGCGATGTGCAGCATGTGGGGCAGGCTTATGTCGTCGATAAAGCGGCCCTGGCCGGTTAACAGGCGTGGATCCTCGCGCCGCTGCACGGCGGCGCCGATGATCTTCGGTCTGGCGTCAACGTTCACGTTCGACCACCGAACGTATAGCACGGACGATATGTTCATAGCCGGTGCAGCGGCACAGGTTGCCCGACAACCCTTGGCGAATCTCCTGGTCCGTGGCCAGGGGGTACTTACGCAGCAGGTCGACACCGGTCATCAGCATACCTGGCGTACAGAAACCGCATTGCAGGGCGTGGTGTTCCTGAAAGGCCTGTTGCAGGGGGTTCAGGTCATCGACCGTGCCCAATCCCTCCACGGTTTCGATCTCGGCGCCATCGGCCTGCACGGCGAAACACAGGCAGGCGCGCACGCTGTCACCGTTCATGATAATGGTGCAGGCCCCGCAAACCCCCTGTTCGCAGCCCACATGGGTGCCGGTCAGGCCGAGATCGTGGCGCAGGAAATCCGTCAGCAACAGGCGCGGCTCCACTTCCCGCTCGTAACTCACCCCATTGACGACAACCGCAATCATGCCGCGCGCTCACAGGCCGACCGCAGCGCGCGGCGGGTGAGAACCTTTACCAGATGACGGCGGTAATCGGCGGAGCCATGCAGGTCGCTCTCGGGTGAGACCTCCGCCCCCGCCGCCTCGGCCACGGCGTCGATGTCCGAGGGACCGTTGAACAAGACTTCCGCCTTCGCCAGTCTGATGGGAATGTCGTTGGCGCCCATGGCGACGATCCGCACCTCGGCGCCGATCAGCACCCCCACGGCGGCCAAGGCGAAATCGCCCGAGCGGCGGGCGAACTCCTCGAACCCCCAGCCGGTACCGGGGGGCAGGGCGGGCAGCAGAATTTCCGTGAGGATTTCATCTGCCGCCAAGATCGTGGACAGGGCACCATCGTAAAATTCCGCTGCCGGAATTGTCCGCTGGGTCGTCTGCAATTGGGCCTGCAACAACACCGCCATGCCAGGCAGCTCGGCCGCCGGGTCGCCATGGCACAGGCTGCCGCCGATGGTGCCGCGATTGCGGATGGCCAGATGGGCCACCTCTGCCATGGCCGCGTGCAGCACGGGAAACCGATCGTGAACCAGGGCCGAGGTTTCCAAGCCATGATGCCGGGTCAGCGCGCCGATGCGCAGGCCGCCATCCCCGCCTTCTGGCCAGTCAACAATATGGTCCAAACCGGGAATGCGGGTGATATTAACCAGTAGAGACGGCGCCTGCAGGCGGAAATTCAACATGGGTACCAGGCTTTGCCCGCCGGCCAGTATCTTGGCATCCCCCGCGCCCAGGGCGGCCACCGCCTGTTCCAGGGTGCTGGGTGCCAGGTATTCAAAGGCCGGCGGCTTCACGGCCTAGAGCCCCTTGAACTTGGCCTTGCGCTTGCCGTGAAAGGCTTCCACGCCCTCCTTGAAATCTTCCGACGTGCGCAGGCGGCCATAGGCATTGCCCTCGATCTCGATCCCCGCTTCGACGGAGGTATTTTGCGCCGCGTTCAGGACACCCTTGATGGTGCGCTGGGCCAGGGGCGAGAATTCCCGCAGCTCGTCCACGAAGGCATCCACCGTCTCCTCCAGCTTATCGTCCGCCACGCAGTCGAGGACAAAACCCCAGTCCTTGGCCTCGGCGCCCGAGACCCGGCGGGAACGAAAGGTCATGTCCTTGGTCCGTTGGATACCGATCATGTGGAGGAGGCGGATAGAGCCGCCCGAACCGGGGATCTGACCGATGCGCTGTTCCGGCAGAGCGAATTGCGCCGTCTCGGAACAGATGCGGAAATCACAGGCCAGGGGCAATTCGAACCCGACGCCGAAGCTGTAGCCGCGGATTTGCGCCACCACGGGTTTGTGGCATCGCGCCGGCGCCCCAATGTTGTCCGCCAGTTTCGAAACATGCTCCGGCGAGGCAGCCAGAAAACCGGCGATGTTGCCGCCCGAGCTGAAATGCTTGCCCTCCGCCCGCAGCACGATAACGCGGATCCTTTCGTCGGCGTCCAGTTCCTCGAACACCAGGCGCAACTGGTCCCGCTGGCCCATTTCGATCACATTCAGGGGCGGGCGGTCGAGAATGATATCGGCCCGCTCCCGATCCGGATAGATCTCGACCCGGAAGCCGTCGAGGTCCTCCAACAGCTTAGCCCGCCGGCTATCGAATGACGTGCTCATACGCGATCCACTCCTAATTTACGATTCCAAAGCATATTCGCCGTTTACCAGCAGGCGGCGCAGAATTTTACCCACGGGCGATTTCGGCACTTCACGAATAAAGACATATCCCCGCGGCCGTTTGAAGGGCGGCAGGTCCGATTGCAGACACCATGCGTCCAGGGCCGCTTCGTCCACCCCCTCCGCCACCCCGCGCCGGCGCACGATGAAGGCCGTGACCACCTGGCCCCAACGGGGATCGGGCAGCCCCACCACCGCGACTTCGCCCACGCCGGGATGCAGGGATAAGACGCTTTCGATTTCCACCGGCAGGATATTCTCGCCACCCGAGATGATCATGTCGTCAACCCGCCCGGTGACGAAAATATCGCCGTCCCCATCCCAAAAGCCAATATCGCCGGTATGGTACCAACCATCATGCAGGACTTTTTCATCCGCGTCGGGCCGGTTCCAATAGCCGATAAAACTCTCGTCCCCATCCAGGGCGGCGATGATCTGCCCCTCTTCGCCCTCCCCCACCACATCGTCCGGACCCTGGGCATCGAGCTGAATGATGCGAATTTCCTGGTTCAACCCCGCCTTGCCGGCCGACCCCGGTTTCCGGGCCGCATTGGGTTCGATGGTGAAAGTATAGATTTCCGAAGAGCCGTAATGATTGACGAACAATTCCGGCTTGAAGGCCGCCTCCAGATCCCGCAGCAGACCATCGGTCATGGCCTGACCGGCAAAGCCAAGCTTGCGAACGGAGGAGGTATCGACGCCCGCGAAAAACGGCGAGGCCAAAAGGTCGTGATACAGGGTCGGCACCAGGTATAAATTCGTTATCCGGTGTTCGGCGATCAGGGACAGCGCCTCGCGCGGATCAAAGCGGCGCTGGCAGACGAAATGACCGTTGATCAGGATGGAGGCCAACAACGCGCGCACCCCCATGGTGTGATACAGCGGCATCACGCCCAAGGTAACCTCGCCCCGGCCGTATTGATTTTGCGCCACATGGGCCATGGCAGCGGCCCGCTCGGCTGCTTGGGTGCGGGGCACGCCCTTGCCCCGGCCGGTGGTGCCGGAGGTATAGAGCATGACGGATTTATCCTCCACCGTGGCGCGGGAGATTGGTTCCACCCCAGGGCCGCCGCGCAAATCATCCCAATCCCGGTCCACGTTGATGGCGGGAAGGGCGGTGTCCATGATGAGGCTGGTGGCATCCTCGAACAACACCAATTTGGCACCGCTATCGGCCAGGACATAATCCAGCTCCTCGGCGCTGGACCGCCAATTGAGGGGCGTGATCACAAATCCGGCGAGCTGCGCCGCCATGTGCAGGGTCGCGGCCTCGTAGCGGTTTTGCAGCACGGTAACGAAATGGTCGCCCTTTTCCAGGCCAAGGCCGGCGGCCACGGCCAGGATGTGGTCCTGCCAGGCGCGGTAGGTCAGAACCTGTTCGCCATCGGAAATCGCCACCGCGTCGGGCATGCGCCGGACACTGGCCAGAAATGTGCGCCCCAGATCAAACATCAGCGGTTCCCGAATACTTCCCCAAACACCTCCAGGGCTGCTTGGACGATGCCATGATAACCGGTGCAGCGGCAAATATGGCCCGAAAGCACATCCCGGATGCGCGCCTCGTCGGCGCCGGGTTCTTCTTCAAGCAGTTGCTCAAGGGACATCAGGATACCCGGCGTACAAAACCCGCATTGCAGGCCGTGGTGTTTTTGCAGCGCCGCCTGCAGGGCATTCAAACCATCCGGCGTGGCCAGACCCTCAACAGTGGTCACCGCCCGGTCCTGCATCTGTACCGCATACAGCAAGCACGACCGCACCGCCTTGCCATCGACCCGGATCGTGCAGGCCCCGCACGAGCCATGTTCGCAACCCACATGGGTGCCATGGGCGCCCAGGGTCTGGCGCAGAAAGTCGCTTAACAAAAGACGCGGTTCTGCCTCTCCCTCGACCATTTGGCCATTCAAGGTAAAGCGCACCATGTGGCGTTTGCCGGCTTCAAGATAACGCATCACGCACCTCGTCAACCACCTGCCGGCCGATACGGCGCACCAGTTCGCGGCGATAGCGCGCCGTGGCATGTTGATCGTCGGCCCCGCCCAGTGACCAGGCGAAATCGTTCAATAGATCGTTTAGGGCGGCATCATCCACCGGCCATTTCAGCTCGATCACACCGGGGCAATCAGCCACGCCGCCGACGCCCAGGCGAACGCCGTTTTGAGTGCCCACGGCGGCGACGGCCACGATGGCGAAATCTCCATGCCGTTGGGCGATTTCCTGGAACGCGGATTCCGCGCTAACCGGCGCCGTGGGAAAGCGCGCCGCGACCACCATTTCATCGTCGGCGATATCCGTGGCCATCATGCCGAGCTGAAAATCCTTGGCCGCGACGACCCGACGGCCGCGACTGCTGGCCAGCAAGACCTCGCCCTCCAGCACGGCCAGCGCCAGGGGCAATTCCGAACTGGGGTCGCCATGGGCCAGGGAGCCGCAGACCGTGCCCCGCTGTCGGGTCTGGTAATGTCCGACCATAGGCAACATCCGCGCCAGCAAAGGCTGGGTTTTCGCCAGATCGGGCCAGGCCAGCAGCTCGGCCTGGGTGACGGCGGCGCCAACTTCAATGGCGCCCCCGGTCATGGCG
Source organism: Alphaproteobacteria bacterium (assembly GCA_046582635.1). GTDB lineage: Bacteria > Pseudomonadota > Alphaproteobacteria. The sequence continues at coordinate 3,384 of JAYGEA010000128.1, read as the reverse complement.
ATGGATTTCAACTCGTCCAGACCGGCGATATCGATCAGCACTGCCGGGGCCATCAGGCGCAGGTTCATCATGGCGCCAAGAGATTGCCCCCCGGCGCAGATGCGGGCGCCGGCCCCGCGCTCCGCCAGGATGGCCAGCGCTTCGCCCACGTTGTCCGGGCAGGCGTAATCGAACGCGGCCGGCTTCATCGCGCCAACCCCAACAGCGCCAGCAGACGCTCCCAAAAACTTGGTGCCGGGAGCTTTTCCGGGGCTCCGGTTTGGCTTACCAGCCGCTTGAAAAACTGGTTGATCAAGGCGCGGGCCGCCCCGTCCATCATCCGTCCACCCACCGCCGCCACCTTGCCCGAGATCCGCACCGTGTAGGTGTGGTCGACTTCGGTGCCCCCCGCCGTGGCCCGCAAGCTGATCCGCCCGTCCCCTTCCGCGCGTCCCAAGGGGCCGGTTGCCGAACCAACCAGGCGCAGGCTTTTCGGCGGGACTAAATCCAGCAACGCCACCTTGGCCGCGAAACGGCCCTTGATGGGGCCGACGCCCAAGGTTACATCGGCGCTATAAGCATCCTCCCCCGTTCGCACCAAAGCATGGCAGCCCGGGATCACGGCCGCCAACCTGTTATCATCCAACAGAATGGCCCAGACGTCTTCCGGTGATGCCGGTACCGCCGTGCTGCCCCGGCCCTCCAACGCATGACCGTGACACACCTTCGCCTTGCCCGGCGGTTCATCCTCCAAAAGCAATTCCGCCAGGTTGGAGCGGGTCAGGGGCAACGTTGTAATCTCCCGGCCCAGGGCATTGGATACAGCGTTGGCAATGCAGACCGGTGTCGACATGGCATTGCCCTCGCCCAGACCCTTGGCGCCCAGGGGCGTAAAGGGTGACGGGGTTTGGTCATGCAATATGGTCAATTCGGGTATTTCCATCACCGTGGGCGCCAGATAATCCGCCAGGGTGCCGGCCTGAAAGCCGCCATCGGGGGCATAGGAAAGCTCCTCCAGCAGTGCGGCGCCGAGACCATGGGCAAAGCCACCGCGGATTTGGCCGTCCGCCAGCATGGGGTTCAGCAGCCGGCCCGCGTCATGCATGGTGACATAACGATCAACCCGCACGGCGAAGGTATCGGGATCGACTTCCACGCCGCAAAAATCGAAAATAAAACCATAGGCGCCGGAGGAATTGATGCGATCGCCGTCATCGGGCTCCGCCAGTTCCGCCATGTTCCAGAACGCCGTCTCCCGCAAGCCCGCGCCGGCGCCATCGGGAATGGACAAGGGCGACCAATGGGCCTTGGCCGCCAGCCGGCCCAGGGGCAGGGCGTTGTCGGGATTATTTCGGGCAAAAATGCGCCCCGCTTCATAAGTCACTTCGTCGGGCGGAACATTCAGGTCCGCCGCCGCGATCAGGGTCAGCCGGTCGCGCAACCGCAACGCCGCCTGGTACGTGGCGCCCGCCACGGCGCCGGCGAAGCGCGACGAATAATTGCCCGACGCGATGGACCAGGGGTCCTTGGCGGTATCGTGTTCCGTCATCACCGCGACGTCTTTCGGCGTAATGGCGAAAACATCAGCCACCACCTGGGCCAGCACCGTGCGGTGCCCCTGGCCCTGGGGCACGGACGAGACGGCGACGCTGATCGCGCCGGAGGGGTCAAAGCCCACCGTCGCCGTGGCCAGGGCGCCGTTTTTTGGCCCCGCGCGTTGCCGCTGCTCCGGGCTCAACAAGGTGGTGATGTAGCCCATGTTGGAGATCGAGGGTTCGACGACGACGCTGTAGCCGATACCGTAAAGCCGCCCCTCGGCCCGGGCGCCCTCGCGCCGGGCCAATAGCTCGTCCAGGCCGCCGTCGGCCGCGGCCCGGTCCAGGCTCTTTCTGTAATCACCGGAATCCAGCAGGGCGCCCGGCGCGGTGCGGTAGGGCATGGCGTCGCCGGGCACCAGGTTGCGGCGGCGCAGCGCCAAGGGATCAAGGCCCAGTTCGGCGGCCACCTTGTCCAACAGCCGCTCGAGGGGGAAATAGATCTGCGGCCCGCCGAAGCCGCGCATCAGCCCCGTTGGTGTCTTGTTGGTCACCACCACGCGGTTATGGATGGCCAGGTTTTCAATGGCATAGGCGCCGGTCATGTTGCCGTGCATGCGGTAGAGGGTGGCCGGCTCCGGCGCGCGCAGGTAGGCGCCGCAATCCTCCAACTGGTCCCAATCCAGAGCCAGCACCCGGCCCGCTTTATCCAATGCGGCCCGCAGGGTGGTCACCCGATTGGTGGCGGAGGTCGCGGCGGTCAGATGTTCAAACCGATCTTCCAGCCATTTCACCGGCCGCCCGGCAATTTTGGCGGCCACGCCAAGGGCCACCACATAAGGGAACACCGCCTGCTTGACCCCATAGCTGCCGCCCGAGGCGGGCGGCGTCTTCAGGCGCAGGCGGTTGCCGGGCACCTTCAGGGACCGGGCCATGATGGTGTGCAAGGTGTAGGGGCCCTGAAAATTCGCCGTGACCTCGAACGCGTCTTCACCGGCATTGTAATCCGCGATGACGCAATAGCATTCCAGGGGCGTGCAGGAATTGCGCGGATAGTGATAGGTGCCTTCGACAACATGGGCCGCGTCCGCGAACGCCCCTTCCGGGTCGCCATAGCTGAAATGCCGCTCATGCAACACATTGCTATTGGTATCAGGGTGCAATACCAACCCCTCCAGCGCCGCAATCGGATCCAATACGGGCGTCAGGGGGGAATAGTCAACGGTGATCGCCTCCAACGCATCCTCGGCCAGATAACGATCAAGGGCCAGCACCATGGCCACCGGCTCGCCCACGTAACGAACCCGGTCCGTGGCCAGGGCATATTGCGGCGCCGCCACCTTGACCCCGGTGATGAAGGGCGCCGAATGGGCCGCCATGTCGGCACCGGTGATAATCGCGACCACACCGGGCATGGCCCTGGCAGCGGCTGTATCCAGGGCCTCGATCTCCCCATGGGCGATGGGGGAGCGCAGAAAGGCGGCATGGCAGACATTGGCGGGGGTTGCCAGGTCATCGGCGAAACGGGCCGCGCCGCGCAACAAGGCCGGGTCCTCCAGCCGCGCAATGGAGCGGCCGATCCAGGCGTTATTATTGGTTTTATTCACCTTGCCAGTACGCCACATCACAGCCCAAAAGAGAAGGGGCTGGATTCACATCTCAAGTGCAATTCGAAGGATTTCGAGGAAAGCCTCGGCGGGCGTTCGATAGCCGAGGCATTTTCGGGGTTTTGAGTTGACGGCCCACATGATGTCGTCGATGTCCCCTTCGGTGTAATCAGCCATGTCGGTTTTACTGGGCATGTCCCTGCGTATGACGCCATTGGTGTTCTCGATAGCGCCGCGCTGCCAGGGCGAATGCGGGTCGCAGA
>JAYGEA010000106.1:0-3240 GCA_046582635.1 Alphaproteobacteria bacterium | reverse complement strand
GTCTGCCGCGGTTTGATGTTTCGTCATATCGAAGCGGTCCCAGCTGCGAATTTCGTCCAGGTCCTTTTTCCACCGTTTATAGGGGGGCTGGGCCGGCGGGCCGAAGCACATGATGTCCAGCACGGATAGATCATCGGGCACGCCTAGCATTGGCTTGAAGGCGGCCTGCGCCTCCTCTTGCCCGATGGCGGTGACCCACCAGACCGCATAGCCCAGGGCGGAGGCGGCCAGATGCGCCGACATGGTGGCCGCCGCCACGCTTTGCAGCAGGATGCGTTCGGCGTTCTCGTGATACATCCGGTCCAATTCCGAACCATCGCCCAGGACCGGGAAGGCGCGGGTGTAGCGGAAATCTCCAAGCACCACGATCAGGCCCGGCGCCGTCTTCATGCCGGCGTAATTGGGCGTGGGAAACTTCATCTTCAACTTGCCCCGCCGCCGCGCCTCGGCCACGAAATAGTCGCCCAATTGTGCCTTGGTGTCATTTTCGGTGATCACGATGAAATGCCAGGGCTGGGCATTGGCGCCCGAGGGGCCGTGGCGCGCCGCTTCGAGGATCAGGTCGTAATGCGCCCGCGGGATTTCAAATTCCGGATCAAAGGCGCGGGAGGTGCGGCGGTCGCGGATCACCTCCATCAAGGCATCATAGGTTGGGGTGGTGGTCATGGTGCGCATCTCCAAGAATGGTCGGCGGATGGTAAGAGCTCATGGTACGATAGCGCCAAGAAACCGGGAGGATCAAATGCTGCTTGCCACATCGAGCTTGTTCAAGGCCGGAAGATTTCCCCTCGAAGGGGGTGGGACGTTGGCCGAGATGTGTCTGGCCTACGAAACCTACGGTACGCTTAACGCCGCCGCCGACAATGCCATTCTGCTCTGTCATGGCTATACTTCCAATCCCCACGCCGCCGGAGACAGCAGCGGTTGGTGGCACAACCTGATCGGCCCTGGGCGGGCCATGGATACGGAGCGCTATTTCGTGGTCTGTGCCAACATGATCGGCTCCGCCTTTGGTAGCACGGGGCCGGGCAGCGCCGATCCGGCAACGGGGAAGCCGTATGGTTCCCATTTTCCCCCGATCACCACCTCCGACATGGTGGCGGCGCAAAGCCTGTTGTTGGATCATCTTAGCGTTGGGGAACTGGCTGCCGTGGTCGGATTTTCCTATGGCGGCTATCTGACCTATCAATGGGGCGTCAGCCATCCACGCCGCATGCGCGCCCTGGTCCCCGTCGCAACCTGGAATAAAAGCCGTGGCGGGCCGGAGACGATCACACAGATTGAAGACCGCTTTGCCCAATGTCCCGGCTGGAACGGTGGGGATTATTACGCTGGGGCGGAGGATGGCGGCGTTCTTGACATGCTGGCGGAAGTGCGGGTCGAAACCTTGCGCAGCTATGATGTGGACGTGGCACTGCGCGATCAACTGGGCAGCGAGGCGGCGGCGACGGCGGAATTGGAAAAACGCGGCCAGACCTGGGCCCGCCAATTCGATGCCAATTCCCTGATCGTGCTGCGCCGGGCGGCCGTCATCTTTAACGCCTGGGATAACGCCGCGAATATCAAGGCGCCGTTGCTCTATGTCCTGGCCAACACGGACCAGCGTTTCCCGGCCGATGAACTGGCGGCGCCCACGATGGCGCATTTGAAGGCCAATGGCGTCAATGCCAGTTATGTGGAGATCGACAGCCCCTACGGGCATCTGGCGCCGACGGAGGATTGGCGCAAATGGGCCGGTGCGTTGGAAGCGTTCCTAGATCAGCACAGCGCCGCCAGCTGATTATGCGGTGGCTGAAAGCCAACTTGCTGGCCGCCTTTTCCCTGGGCCATTTCGCCAACGATATGGTGCCGATCGGGATGTATATCCTGATCCCCGCCTTTGGCACGTCCCTGGGGCTGTCGCCGGCGGAGATCGGCTTGTTGTTCATGATCCACAGTCTGGGCGGATCCCTGGCCTTTTTGCCCGCCGGCATGCTGGCCGATCATGTTGCCAACCGCGGCGTCATTCTGGCGGCAACCTTTTTTTGGGTCGGGTTCGGATACCTGTTCGCATCCTTCTCCGACGGCTTCTGGCCCTTCGCCTGTCTGATCGCCGTTGCCGCCATGGGGGATGCCGCCTGGCATCCCATCGCCACCGGCGTTCTGGCCCAGATGCACAAGGGCCGTCGCGCCTATGCCCTAGGGGTGCACGCCATCGGCGGTCATCTGGCGGAGATCGTCGCCTTGCCGGGCGCGGGGTTGATGCTGGCCATGTGGGATTGGCGTGTCGCCATTCAGGTGCTGGTCATTCCCACATTTGTGGTGGGCGTGCTGTTCATATTCATCCGGCACAAAGTGCCCCGCCATGTGAACTCCCGGCCCACCCGCGCTGATTTCGAGGATATTTGGCGGATCTGGACCACGGGGAGGGGTCTGCGGGTCATTGGCATATTCATCACCTACAACATGGGCATGTTCGCGATTATCACCATGACGCCCTTGTTCCTCAGTCAAAATCACGGTTTCGGCTGGCTGCAGACCGCCCTGGCGATGGCCTTCATGATGCTGTTCGGGGCCCTGGCGCAGCCGGGGACGGGCAAGCTGTCGGACCGGATTGGCCGGCGGCCGTTGATCGTGGCGGGCAATGCCGTTGCCGCCGTGGCGGCCTTCGTCGCCTGGGCCTCGACAAGCATTGTGCTGACCCTGATCGCCCTGGGTGTCGCCCTGACGGTTCTGGTGGCCATCCGCTCCGTGCTATTGGCCGCCGCCGTTGATCATGCGGGCGGACGGGAAGGTACCTCCCTGGGCCTGGCCTTCGCTTTCATGGACGGCTTTGCCGCCTCGGCCGCGGTGCTGGCCGGTTGGGTTGGCAGTAACGATCTGTCCAACGCATTCCTGTTGGCCAGCGGTTTCTCCTTGGTGGCGGGTTTTTTCGCCATGGCATTGCCAAAGCGGGCCCCCGTGGCCGTCGGTGGCGTGGCGACGGGAGATTAGGTGTTTCGAAACGGTCTATGCCATGGATATTGTCGTCAAACTTCAAGTCGCATAGATTTGCCAATGTCTTGAACTCTAGAACCGGATCATCGGATTATGACCGAAACCACATTCGCGGCCGCCGTTTATGCCCGTGACCTCGCCCAACGGGACGCACTCGCCTGGTTCGCGGCGGAGCTGCGCGCACAGGGCGTGCGCGTGGGCGGCTTGGTGCAGGATGTCGCGCGGGGCGAAAACGGCCGGATGACCCGGATTGACATGGTGGAG
>JAYGEA010000319.1:0-10702 GCA_046582635.1 Alphaproteobacteria bacterium | reverse complement strand
CGACAAGTGCTGCCGCGCACCGCGCCGTCGTGCCGGCAACAAAATGTTCCATTAACCGGTACTGTTTTGCCTGGCTCAATCTGCTCTTCCGCATGCGGACCATAATAACACCTCATTGGCGTTATCTGGGTCAGCCCCTTAATATTTATTGGCATTGCTGAGCGCGGTAACCATCGTCTTGACCCAGCGGATCGGGGCAGTGAATTCAGAATATTCTTTCCCGCCTCCGATGGCGTTGGATTTAAGTCGGCGGCGGCAGTGGCGGAAATGGGCGGAAAGGAGCGGATACTATTTGTCGATGACGAGGTCATGATCATTGAGATGGTGGAGGCCATGTTGCCGTCCATCGGCTACCAGGTCAGTTGCTTTCAGAGTGGTGCGGACGCCTTGGCAGAATTACGCCGGAACAACCATCACTACGACCTTGTTATCACCAACCTCACCATGCCGCGCATGAATGGCGACCAATTGGCCGAGGCCGTGCAAAGCATTCAACCTGATTTGCCGGTGATCATTATTACCGGTTTCAGCAACCGCCTGAGCGAGCAACGGCTTGCCGAGCTCAATATCCATGCCGTCCTGCATAAACCGCTTTTGCGGGCGGACCTTGACGCGGCCATTCGCAACGCCTTGAGCCAAGGCAAACCTGATCAGCGCCTCACGGCACAAGAATAATGGACGGCAAAAAACCCGAAAAAAATACCGGCCGCCAGGCGACCGGTATTTCGAGTGCCGAATTGATGTCCGAAAATTGTTCGGACGTGGATGACGTCAACCAATATCTGGCTAGTTAACGGCATCCTTGAGACCCTTGCCAGCCTTGAACTTTGGCTGTTTGGTCTCCGGTATTTGGATTGGTTCGCCAGTACGTGGATTGCGGCCCGTGCTGGCCTTGCGCGTTGAAACGCTGAAGGTTCCGAAGCCTACCAAGCGTACTTCGCCACCACCGCTCAACGTACTTGAAATTGTATCGAAGACACCTTCCACCGCTTGCGTCGCATCGGCCTTGGAAAGACCGGCGGATGCCGCGACGGCGGCGATTAGATCATTTTTATTCACGTGCGCCCCCTTGTTACCCTGTGTTTGTTTAACGGATTGTACGTTGGAATGTTTACTCTATTGTTAGTTCGATCATCATTTGATCATCAGTGTTTTGATGGAATATTACGTCTCATAACGGTTGGAGTGTAGGCGCGCAGGACAGGGCGGTCAAAAGGAAAAACCGGGTCAAGCCCGGTTTTTCTCAACTTTTGTGACCGTCGTCACGCCCCATTTCAGGGCATCTCTCCCGCGGCCGCAACACCGCCAAGACACCATTGCCAAGAATATTCCGCAGCCACCCGTTCGGTCAGCCGTCAAATCAATGGGTCACGATGCTTTCGCTATCCTTGGTCTCGGAAACCTTGATCTCGTCCTCATCCTCATCCTCGGGCCATTCAATAGGCACGGGGCGCGTCACGAAGGCGTGATCAAGGACGTCATCAATGCTGGTAACAGGAACAACCTCCAGTTCCTTCAGGATGTTGTCCGGTATATCCGCCAGATCCTTCTCGTTGTCCTTCGGGATCAATACGATCTTGATGCCGCCACGAACGGCAGCGAGCAATTTCTCCTTCAGGCCGCCAATTGGCAGCACCCGACCACGCAAGGTAATTTCGCCGGTCATGGCGATTTCGCGGCGGATCGGTATACGGGTCAAGGTTGAAATTATCGACACGCACATGGCCACGCCGGCGGAGGGCCCATCCTTTGGCGTCGCGCCTTCGGGGACGTGAACGTGAATGTCGCGCTTTTCGAACACCGTGGGCTTAATGCCGAAATCGGCGGCCCGAGCGCGAACGTAGGAGGCCGCGGCCTGGATCGATTCCTGCATTACATCGCCAAGCTTGCCGGTATACTTCATATTGCCCTTGCCGGGCAGGACCAGGGATTCGATGGTGAGCAATTCGCCGCCGACTTCCGTCCAGGCCAGGCCGGTGACCACGCCAATCATGTCCTCGGCCTCGATCTCACCGTAGCGGAAACGCTGTATGCCGGCATACTTGCCCAGGTTCCGGCGGTCGACCTTAACGCTTTCCAGTTTTTTCTGGATGATATCCCGCACCGCCTTGCGGGCCAGATTGGCCAACTCCCGCTCCAGGTTCCGAACGCCGGCTTCGCGCGTATAATATCGGATCAAATCACGCAAGGCGCCGTCGGAGATAGACCATTCCTTGGCCTTCAACCCGGAGTCCTTGACCACTTTGTCCAGTAGATGGCGGCGGGCGATTTCCACCTTTTCATCTTCGGTATAACCCGAGATGCGGATCACTTCCATACGGTCCAGCAGGGGTTGCGGCAAGCGCAGGGTATTGGCCGTGGTCACGAACATCACGTCTGAAAGATCGTAATCGACCTCCAGATAATGGTCATTAAAGGTATTGTTTTGTTCCGGATCGAGAACCTCCAACAGAGCGGAGGCTGGATCGCCGCGGAAATCCGCGCCCATCTTATCGATCTCGTCCAGCAGATAGAGCGGATTGCTGCGCTTGGCCTTTTTCATGCCCTGAATGATCTTGCCGGGCATGGAGCCGATATAGGTCCGCCGATGGCCCCTGATTTCGGCCTCGTCGCGCACGCCGCCGAGCGACATGCGCACGAATTCGCGCCCCGTGGCCCGGCCGATGGATTTACCGAGCGAGGTTTTGCCAACGCCGGGCGGTCCGACCAGGCACAAAATGGCACCCTTGACCTTGTTGGTACGATGCTGGACGGCAAGGTATTCAAGGATACGCTCCTTAACCTTTTCCAGACCATAATGGTCCTCGTCCAGGATAGTCTGCGCCCGGTCCAGATCCTTGGAAATACGCGAGCGCTTTTTCCAAGGGATCGACAGCATCCAATCCAGATAGTTGCGCACCACCGTGGCCTCGGCCGACATCGGGCTCATATTGCGCAGCTTTTTCAGCTCCGCGGTGGCCTTTTCCCGGGCTTCCTTGGTAAGCTTGGTCTCTTTGATCTTGTCTTCAAGTTCCTGCAACTCGTCGCGACCGTCCTCGGTCTCGCCCAGCTCCTTCTGGATCGCCTTCATCTGTTCGTTCAGATAATATTCCCGCTGGGTTTTTTCCATCTGCCGCTTGACGCGGGAGCGGATCTTGCGCTCCACCTGCATCACGCCGATTTCGGCCTCCATCAGGGAATAGACCCGCTCCAGCCGTTCCAGAACCGAGGAGATCTCCAACAGGTCCTGCTTCTCCGGGATCTTCAGTGCCAGATGAGAGGCCACCGTGTCGGCCAGTTTCGACGGCTCTTCTATCTGATTGACCGAGACCAGGACTTCAGGTGGTATCTTCCGGTTCAGTTTCACATATTGTTCGAATTGCGAGGTCACGGTCCGGGCCAGGGCCTCAACGTCCTCGCCCTCCTCGCCACTTTCGGCGACCAGTTCGCCATGCACCTCGAAGAAATTTTCGTTCTCGGTAAAGGCGGCAATCTTGGCCCGCGCGCCGCCCTCGACCAGGACTTTGACGGTACCGTCGGGCAGCTTCAACAGCTGCAGGACAGAGGCAATGGTGCCGACCCGGTAGATATCATCGGGGCTGGGATCATCCTGGGCGGCGCTCTTTTGTGTCACCAACAAAATCTGTTTGTCGTCGCTCATGACATCTTCAAGCGCGCGAACGGATTTTTCGCGACCCACGAACAGCGGTACGATCATGTGGGGAAAGACCACAATATCCCGCAGGGGTAAAACCGGGTAGGTCGCTATCTTGGAAAAATCGCTCATGCTTAAACCTTGTACCTTTTGCCCGTTTGCGTTTCGCCCGGGGTCGCTTGGGCTAAATGATGTTGGCCGTTGCTGTCATGATGCGGCCCCATTGCCCATGAGGCGTCCGCAACATGGTTAACGCAAGGCCGGATTACAGATGGCGGTTGGTGGTCCGAAGTTCAAGGTTTGATGGGTTCGGGTCTTGCCAGCGCCAGCGAACATTCCGCGCCGACTAAGCGCCTGTTCCCACGTCGTCCTGCCGGTCGGCATAGATGTAAAGGGGCTGGGCACGCCCTTCCACCACCTCGCCGTTGATCATCACTTCCTCCGCGCCCTCCTCGGAGGGCAGGTCGTACATGGTATCGAGCAGGATGCTTTCCATGATCGAACGCAGGCCCCGGGCGCCGGTCTTGCGCGTTATGGCCTTGCGGGCAATGGCATGGAGGGCATCCTCGGAAAACGCCAGCTTGGTGTCCTCCATTTCAAACAGCCTTTGGTACTGCTTGACCAGGGCGTTTTTCGGCTCGGTCAGAATTTGCACCAAGGCCTCTTCGTCCAGGTCCTCCAAGGTGGCAACCACCGGCAGGCGGCCGACGAATTCGGGGATCAGGCCAAATTTCAGCAAATCCTCAGGCTCCACGCCGCGCAGAATTTCGCCCGTCAGGCGGTCATCGGGGTCGCGCACATCGGCGCCAAAGCCGATCGAGCTGCCTTGACCACGATTCGAAATCAGTTTCTCCAGTCCGGCGAAGGCACCGCCGCAGATGAAGAGGATATTGGTGGTGTCGACCTGCAGGAATTCCTGCTGGGGATGTTTGCGGCCACCCTGGGGCGGGACGGAGGCGACCGTCCCTTCCATGATCTTCAACAAGGCCTGTTGCACGCCCTCGCCCGAAACATCGCGGGTAATGGAAGGGTTGTCGGATTTTCGGGAAATTTTGTCCACCTCGTCAATATAGACGATGCCGCGCTGGGCCCGCTCAACATTGTAATCGGCGGCCTGCAGCAGCTTGAGAATGATGTTCTCCACGTCCTCGCCTACATAACCGGCCTCGGTCAGGGTGGTGGCATCGGCCATGGTGAAGGGGACGTCAATAATCCGCGCCAGGGTCTGGGCCAACAGGGTCTTGCCGCAACCCGTGGGGCCGGCCAGCAGGATGTTGGATTTGGCAATCTCCACATCGTTGCTTTTGGCGCCGTGGTTCAGGCGCTTGTAATGGTTATGCACCGCCACCGAGAGGACCTTTTTGGCGTGGCCCTGCCCGATGACATAATCGTCAAGAACATCGCATATTTCCTGCGGCGTGGGCACGCCGTCGTCGGCCTTGACCAGAGTGGATTTGTTTTCCTCGCGGATAATATCCATGCACAGTTCCACGCATTCATCACAGATGAACACAGTGGGACCTGCAATCAGCTTGCGCACTTCATGCTGAGATTTGCCGCAGAAGGAACAGTACAGCGTGTTTTTAGAATCGCCGCCCGAAAGCTTCGTCATAATAACCCCTGCTTAACCTCGCCGCACGGACTGGAAAATTCCGCCAGCCCGGCGGCATTAAAAAACCGGCCATTCCACATCATGGGAAATATGCACCCTTGACGCAGTATCAGAGACCCGCCAACGGGTCAATGATGCTCGCCACACCATATGTACCAACGGTATATACCTACGGTGTGGTTTGAACCAGGACACAGCCCCGCAAATTTGGCCTCGCCTTGATTTGACTACCAACATAACGCCCCGGCGATCAACAATTCGTTAAAGGATCGTGGCCATTACAAGCCGCCGATGGCCGGGCGCCGCCCTATTTAGCGTCGTCGTCGCCCTTGTCCGCCGAACCGCCGTCATCATCGTCGTCTTCTTCAACTATGCGTTTTTGCACCACCTCATCGATCAAACCGAAATCCTTGGCTTTTTCGGCCGTCATGAAATTATCCCGGTCCATGGCTTTTTCGATCGTATCGATGTCCTGCCCCGTGTGATCGGCATAAATACGGTTCATGCGTGCCTTCAATTCAAGGATTTCCTTGGCCTGAATTTCGATGTCCGTCGCCTGGCCCTGGAAACCGCCCGAAGGCTGATGGATCATAATGCGGGCATTGGGCAGACTAAGGCGCTTACCGGGGGCGCCAGCCATCAACAACAGCGATCCCATGGACGCAGCCTGCCCGGTGCACAGGGTCGAAACATCGGGCCGGATGTAACCCATGGTGTCATAGATCGCCAGACCGGACGTCACCGCGCCGCCCGGCGAATTGATGTACATGAAGATATCCTTTTTGGGGCTTTCGGCCTCCAGGAACAACAGCTGCGCCGTTACCACCGAGGCCATGGCGTCACCCACCGCGCCGACCAGAAAGATAATCCGTTCCTTCAGCAACCGGGAATAAATGTCGTAGGAGCGCTCGCCCCGATTGGTCTGCTCCACCACCATGGGGATCAGGGTATTCATGTAAACGTCGTTGGGATCGCTCATCTGACTGTACCGCCCTATCTGCCTTAGTATCTATTTCTCTGGTTTATCGGCGGAGGTATCCGCGTTGCCGTCTTCGCTCTCGTCATCCTCGTCGGGCGCCATCAACTCCTCGACGCTGACCTTGGTGTCATTCACCTGGGCCATCTCGATGATAAAATCAACCACCTTGTCTTCCATGATCGGGGCTTCCAGTTGCGCCCGCATTTCCGGATTGGACTGGTAGAATTCGAAAATCTGCTGTTCCTGGCCGGGGAAATTCTGCGCCTGTTCCGCCATCACCCGGTTCACTTCGTCCTGGCTGACGGTCAGGTTGTTGTCCTGGCCGACTTTTGACAGCAACAATCCAAGACGGACCCGGCGCACGGCGATATCGCGGTATTCCGCCTTTGCCTCTTCTTCTGATTTATCCAGATCGGCGACGGTTTTGTCCTGCCGTTTGAGATCTTCCACGGCCTGGTTCCAGATCTGCTCGAACTCGCTATCGACCAGGGACGGGGGAACCTCGAAATCATGACCTTCAGCCAGGGCATCGAGCAAAACGCGCTTCAGCTTGGTGCGCGAGATCGTGGCGAAATCCTTCTCGCTCTGTTCCCGCACCGCATCCTTGAGGGCCTGCAAATTCTCCAGCCCCAGTTTTTCCGCCAGGGCATCATCCACCGAGACCGGCAGCGGCACCTTGACCTCGCGCACGGTGACGGCGAATTCCGCTTCCTTGCCGGCCAAATTCTCGGCCTGGTATTCTTCGGGAAAGGTCACCTTGACCGCCAGTTCATAGCCCTTTTTGACGCCAACCAGTTGCTCCTCGAAACCGGGGATGAAGGAGTTGGAGCCTAATTCCAGGCTATGCTCCTCAGACGTGCCGCCGTCGAACAGTTCACCATCCACGCTGCCCTTGAAATCGATCACCACCGTATCGCCGTCCTGGGCCGCCTGACCCTCCGCCGCTTCGGTAAACTCCTTGAACTGTCCGGCCAGGGAGGTGACCCGCTCGTCGACCTCCCCCTCGGCCATTTCGGCCACCACCCGCTCCAGGGTCAGGGTGGCAAAATCCATGGGCTCGAATTCCGGCATCACCTCCAATTGGATGGTGTATTCCAAATCGGCGCCTTCATCGAAAGAGACCACCTCGATCTTCGGTTGCATGGCCGGTGTCAGATCGTGTTTTTCCAAGGTTTCCGAGGTCGCCTCGTTGACGGTCTGCTCCAGCACCTCGCCCAGCAGCTGCCGGCCATAGGTCCGCCGCAAAATCTTGACGGGCACCTTACCGGGCCGAAAGCCGGGCATCTGGGCCTCTTTCGCCAAATCGGTCAGCTTATCGGTGACCTTCGCCTCCATGTCGGCGGCATCCACCACGACCTTGTATTCCCGCTTCAAGCCCTCGGACAGGGTTTCGCTAACTTGCATAGAAAATTCCCGCTTAAGTCTGTGAAATCGGCCCAGTTCAGACCAGTTTGGCCCCAATTAGGCTAAATCGCGCCCATTGGCCAGAGTAAATTTTTGGTGCGGGCGACAGTCCTACGTTTTGCCGTTCGGTTCAATCGCGCCGCACCTCATTCAGGCAGCCGAGAACATCCAGCCCGAACCGTCTTGCATCAAGCCAGCCCTTGGAAAGGGCCGCATCGGCCCGCATTTCGGCCTGATACCGGGCCAAATCGCCATAGGTTTGCCGCAAGGCATCGGCAGCAGCCCTGGGCGTGCCGGCCATCGCGGAAAATATATTGAATTCCAACACCATCCCAGGCTCCAGTCTCCCAAACCAATCACGGCTACCGGAATCTTGGTAGCCGGGGGTTTAGAGACCGCCGTAAGACAGCCGCGATCAGCCTTTGGGCCGAAGCCTTGGACATACGCTGTCGCCCCCCGGCGTGAAGCCAAGGGGCATGATTTCGGACATGCCGAACCGCTACAGGAGGAGCCTTTTGACAGCCCCATCAACCTGGTTTCAGGTTGATGGTCCGAGCCTATCCGATTGCGCCAACTCTATGAAGGTGAAAATCGCCGAAAGCAGTATGCTTGCATTATTTCGCGGGCGCACAATTTTGCCGTATTCATATGTTACGGCCATCCAAGATCTAATCTCCCTTAACCGGCCGCCGGAGTGAATTAATGACATCCGCCAAACGCTTGTTTTTCGCCGTCCTGCTATCCGCCATGGCGTTTGCGGCTCAAGGCGCGGCAACGAAGAATGTTTTCAAGGGCGAAAACAGTTTCACGCGGGAGGGCGTCACCTACCGCCTGACCTGGACGGCGCGGGGCACGACAACAAGTTTTATGGAGAAGGAGTCGACGAAAGTTTCCTATAGCGTCCGTATTGGCGATCAATTCCTGCATCCGCGAACCCTACGCGGCGGAACTGTTATCGGCTGTTGGAATGTGCCGCCGGCCAAGGTCCGTTGGCAACCGCTTGGGGACCCGCAATTAGGCTGGCTTCTCTTGCTCGGCACTGATTGTGAATTGGTCCACGGGTCCCACAAGGTTTTGCTTATTGTACCCCGCGTAGCCAAATACCGCGGTTCAACGGACTATGTTTCCGCCGTGTTCGTAGCGAAGTCGAAACCCGTTGCCCGGTGGTCGCAAGATGGCAAACGGCTGCGTGTCTGGTCAAGCTATCAACAGTGGAGCCGGCGTCGAAAGGGCCGTCTGTTCTTTGTGCCGGAAATGCGGGAATTCTTCGCGGGCGTTTGGAATAAATCCATGATGGCGTGTCCTGTCTTGCCGGCGGATGTGCGGCAATGGCCTGGGGACCTGCCCAATCGGAGTTTCCTGGGCGATTTTTATGCGGGGATCCTTCGCTTTGATGCCGAAATTATGCAGTCGGCCCTAGAAAACTACCGGGATATCAATTTCAAGACGCTTCGATACCACGACCTACCGGGGGATCGGAAAGGGCTTGAAAAAATGATACAGGAATTTAGACGGCTTGGAAACGGGATCGCCGAACTTCGGGCGTCCCTGGACGGATTCTGGCTGCCATGGGGCAATGGGGAGGACAGGTGCAAAAAACATTTCAGTTGGCGGTCCAGAATGCCCACCTCTTCTAGCAGTATTTTAAGACAAAAAAATGACGGGGCTGCGGCTGCAGCCCCGTCACGCGCCAGGTTTTCGAATTTTTCACGGTCGATCGTTTTCACAAAGAGCCCGGTAGGAATATCTGCAACCACGATTGCCAAATATTATTTTGGATAATTGTTATTCGTATCGATGAATTTCTGGATCGAACCTTTGCCTATATTGGAATTGTATCGCCTCTTCCAATAGTCAGCCTGACCAGCGAGATCCGGTGGAATTGCCTCCTCGAACCGGAGCAAATGCAATCTCGCGGCAAATCCCGAAAGTAGCGGATCATCGCGCAGTTCCCGCCAAGTCACCGAGTTCCAATCCCGTTTTATTTCCTTGCTTACGATGACCCGCTGATCGGCCAGACCCGCCTGGGTCTACGTTTCAAGGAATGTGCCCTCTTCAACCTGGAATACACCGCCATAATAAAGGGAACGCCCGGTGTCTTTGTGCGTCCCTTCGTGGCTCTCCTGGATTGCAATGCGCTCCATGAAGCCATTGGATGGGAAATGCTTCTTGATCCTTGCATAGACGTCAACCATGTCCCTATTTGTCGGCGGCACATAGGGGTGATCCATTTCCCACACAAGGTTTTCGGCGTCCTTGAATGATCTGGCAATCGGATTGCCCTTACCATCGCTCACGGTGTTGCCCGAAGCGTCCACCAGCTTGAGGCCGGCGTCGCCGAATTTTTGATTTGTGCCACTGGCCTGAATGTTGCGCCATTCCAGCCCCAGTTGCTCACTGACGGTGCCAAAATCATCGTCCATGCCGGTGGTCTCGACACTCTCCAGAGCGGAACGCATAAAGCGCCTGATCGCGGTCGTGTCGGTATGGGCAGGCAGGGTCAATGAGGGCGATGGCGGCGAGACTGGTGTTTTGCCGGATGCCGTCGTCCCATCATTGAGAACCGTTGGATGCTGATTGGTGGCCACCTGTTGATAGGACGACAAATTCTTGTCAGCTTTCGCCGAACTTACCTTGTCACCGATCTTGCGCAGTTCGGCAGCCATACGGGGTTCCAGCTTGGCGGGGTTCCAGCTTGGCGGGGACGGGCGCATCCGGAGCACTGGCGGGGTCTTCCGTCGCTACTGAGAATGCCGGCTTGCTATCGTCCATGACCGGTTGTTGTTCAGTCGTGCCGGAAAATGACAGGCTGTTCAGGGAAGTCCCTCCCGACGAACCGGCCACGTCCTCCCCGTCGCCCACATCATCGGGAGGCGCCACATAGCCCCAATCATCTTTCGGGCCCATGCCCGTCTCGTCCAGGGTCAGCACGTAGGCCGGCCATGGCGTGATTTGGGCGTTCAGGTCGTCGATGACCTTCTGCTTGGCCTCAGGTCCCGCCTGGAAGAACTTGTAATCCTGCAATCCGCCCAGGTCTTTTCCCGCCCTGTAAGGCGAGTTCTGGGGGGCGTAG
>JAYGEA010000030.1:0-5383 GCA_046582635.1 Alphaproteobacteria bacterium | reverse complement strand
TTCTGGAACCAGGCGAAGCGTCATATGCGCAGGTTCAATGGTGTCCCCAAAGAGCACTTTGGGCTATTCTTGAAGGAATGTGAGTGGCGTTTCAACAATCCAAAACCACAAGATCAATTACGGCAGATAAAACAGTGGGTTAAGCAGGAACAATCGTAATTATCTGGGTCAGCCCCTTAATTTATTTAATCTACCATACAATTATCGCCGCGCATCGCATTGCTTGAGCGCGACCAGAACCCTCCCCTGTCACAAGGTCAAGGGTCAGAAGTCCGGCCTTGCCTTTAGCACTCTTACCGTCCCGTCCAGTCGGGGGGCCGTTTCTCGGCAAACGCGCGGGGGCCTTCCAGGGCATCATCTGAATTTTGGCGGCGCCGTTCGGCGGGGTAGGCCGTGTAAAAGGCCTGCGGCAGGGGATGGTCAAGGCCGCGCATTGTGGCCTCCTTGGTGGCGCGGACCGCCAGGGGCGCGCAGCGGAGAATATCGGCCAGCCATTCCTCGACGGTTTCGTCCAGCTTGTCCATGGCGACCACCTGGTTGACCAGGCCCAGCTCGTAGGCCCGGGCGGCGGTCATGTGGCGGCCGGTCAGCATATAGCCCATGGCTGGTTTCAGGCCGATCTGGCGCGGCAGGCGATGCACCCCGGCGGCACCCGCGATCAGGCCGCGGCGTGGCTCGGGCAGGCCGAATTCGGCGTGATCGGCGGCGACGATGATATCGCAGGCCAGGGCCTGTTCCAGCCCGCCGCCCAAGGCGAAGCCGTTGACACGGGCAATCACGGGTTTTGGAAAATGCCAGCGTTCGGTCAGCGAGGTGGTCTCGGCCGCCATTTTGCGCCACCGCTCGCGCTGGGCCTCGTCCGCGTCGCGTTCCCCGGCGCGGTGCTTCAGATCCGCCCCGGCCGAGAAGGCCCGCTCCCCGGCGCCGGTGAGGACCACAACCCAGATATCATCGTCAGCCTCCACCGCGTCCCAATGCCGGGACAGCTCCCACCGCAGATCCGGGTTCATGGAATTCATCGCCGCCGGCCGGTTCATGGTGATCCGGGCCACATGATCCTTGACCTCGAAGGTGGTGACGGTTTGGTGTTCGCTGCCCATGGGTTTTCTCCACTACAAATTAAGGGGCTGGAAAGGCCCACGCGCCATATGCCTTTCGTTGCTAACTCCGGGCCGCCTCGTGCGCGGCCAGGGCCGCCATGTTGACCAGATCGCTCACCGTGGCGCCCATGGCGGCGATTTGGACGGGTTTCGAGAGGCCCACCAAAATGGGCCCGATTACCGTGCCCCGGCCCAATTCCTGCAACAGTTTGGAGGATATGTTGGCCGAATGCAGGGCCGGCATGATCAACACGTTGGCCGGGCCGGAGAGGCGCATGAAGGGATAGAGTTCGCGCAGGTCCGGGTTCAGGGCCACGTCGGCCGACATTTCGCCATCATATTCGAAATCGGTCACCCGGCTGTCCATCATGGAGACCGCCTCGCGCACCCGGTCGGCGGTGGCCCAACCGGGGTTGCCAAAGTTGGAATAGGACAGCATGGCGACGCGCGGCTCGTGCCCCAGACGGCGGGCGACCTCTGCCGTTTGCACGGCAATATCGGCCATCTCCACCGAGGAGGGCAATTCGTGCACCGTGGTGTCCGCCACGAAAACCGTGCGGCCACGGGCCAGCACCATGGACAGCCCGAACACCCGCTTGCCCGGCTGGGCGTCGATCACCCGGCGCACATCGTCATAGACGGCGGTGTAACTGCGCGTCACGCCGGTCACCATGGCATCCGCATCCCCCACCGCCAACATGCAGGCGGCATAGATATTGCGGTCCTGGTTCACCATGCGCTGGCAATCGCGATACAAATAGCCCTGCCGTTGCAGGCGCTGGTAAAGGAAATCCGCATAGCGGTCGTTGTGTTCCTGGCTCAACCGCGCATTGAGGATTTCCACGCCGTCCAGTTTGTCCATGCCCAGGCGGTCCATGGTTTCCTTGATGCGTTCCTCGCGACCGATCAGCACGGGGCTGCCGTAACCGGAATCATGAAAACTGACGGCGGCGCGAATGACCCGCTCTTCCTCGCCCTCGGCGAAAACCACGCGTTTGTTTTCAGTCCGCACCTGATCGAAGATCAATTGCAAGGTACCGGCCGTGGGATCCAGGCGGCGGCGCAGTTCCAGGGCATAGGCCTCCTCGTCCTCGATCTCCTTGCGGGCGACGCCGGTGCGGATGGCGGCCTTGGCCACAGCCATGGGGATCTCCACCATCAGGCGGGGATCAAAGGGGGCGGGGATGATATATTCCGGGCCATAGCGCAGGCCGGCCTTGCCATAGGCTTGCGCCACCTCGTCGGGCACGTCCTGGCGGGCTAGTTCGGCCAGGGCCTCGGCGGCGGCCACTTTCATCTCGTCATTGATGGAAACCGCGCGCACGTCCAAGGCACCGCGGAAGATATAGGGAAAGCCCAGGACGTTGTTAACCTGGTTGGGATAGTCCGACCGACCGGTGGCGACAATGGCGTCACTGCGGATGGCGGCAACGTCCTCGGGCGTGACTTCCGGGTCCGGGTTGGCCATGGCGAAAATAATCGGCTTCGGCGCCATGGAAGCGATCATCTCGGAGGTAAAGGCGCCCTTGGCGGACAGGCCGAACACCGCATCGGCGCCTTCCATGGCCTCGGCCAGGGTGCGCTTTGGGGTGTCCGCCGCATGGGCGGATTTCCACTGGTTCATGCCGTCTTCCCGGCCCTGATAGATCACCCCCCGTGTATCGCAGGCGATGACGTTCTCGTTCGGGATACCCATGGACTTGACCAGTTCGATGCAGGCAATACCGGCGGCACCGGCACCGTTCACCACCAGCTTGACATCGGCCATTTTGCGCCCGGTCAGATCGACGGCGTTGATCAGCCCGGCGGCGGCGATAATGGCGGTGCCGTGCTGATCATCATGGAAGACGGGAATATCCATCAATTCGCGCAGGCGCTGTTCGATGACGAAGCAATCCGGGGCCCAGATATCTTCCAGGTTAATGCCGCCAAAGCCCTTGCCCAGATAGCGCACGCAGTTGACGAATTCGTCCACGTCCTCCGTATCGATCTCGATATCGATGGAATCCACGTCGGCGAAGCGTTTGAACAACACCGCCTTGCCCTCCATCACCGGCTTGGCGCCCAGGGCGCCTAGATTGCCCAGGCCCAGAACGGCGGTGCCGTTGGAGATCACGGCGACCAGATTACCCTTGGAGGTATATTCATAGGCCAGATCGGGATCTTCGGCGATCTTCAGACAGGGGGCGGCGACGCCCGGGGAATAGGCCATGGAGAGATCACGCTGGCTCGCCATGGGCTTGGTCGGCGAGATCGACAGCTTCCCCGGCCGCCCTTCGGAATGAAAGCGCAAGGCTTCTTCGTTTTGATAGGTATTATCCATTGTTCTGCCCGCCGATCCCTGTTGTCCGCCGTCCGGCCCATCAGGCCCATTTGTTGTTACAGTTAGCTAACACAGCCCCAACAGGCACGCCAACCCGTAATCCGGCGAGGTCATTATGAACGTTCAATTATGGGTCCGGCGCGCCCAATTGATGGAATATTTTTTCACACCAATCGCCTGGGTACTGTTGCAATGGCGCGTAAATTCTAAAAAGTATTAGAACCATAAATCAATAATATATTGGTTTTACAAAGCGTGCATCTCTTGGTTAGGATCAAAGTTAACTTCAAGGTCATTTGAGTATTTGGTCAACTGCGGCAAAAACCGCATTCAACCGGGAGATAGGCAATGGCGGTGAAGAAAATTCTTTCAATTAACGGCGGCGGCATACGCGGTGTCATTCCGGCCATGGTCCTGGTCGAAATCGAAAAACGCGCCGGCAAGCGCATTGGCGAACTGTTCCATATGATTGCCGGCACCTCGACGGGGGCATTCTGGCCCTGGGCTTCGGGGTCAAGGCCAATGATGGCCGGTTGAAATACACCGCCGAGGACTTAACCGACCTATATGCAAAGCGCGGCGGCGAGATTTTTGACCGCTCATTTTGGCGCGGGGTTTCCTCCGCCGGCGGCCTGCTGGACGAGAAATACGGCCATCAGGCACTGGTCAAACTCTTAAAGGAGTATATAGGCACGCGGAAATTCAACGAAGCCTTCCTTCCCACTTTGATCTCCAGCTACGACATCGAGCGGCGCAAGCCATATTTCTTCAAAAGCTGGAATGACAGCGCGCCCCAATGGCCCATGTGGCAAGTGGGCCGGGCAACCTCCGCCGCGCCGACCTTTTTTGAACCGACTAATCCGATCAATTTTAGGGCCGGCATTGAAGGCCATGCCTTGGTCTATGGCGGCGTCTTCGTCAACAACCCCGCGCTTTGCGCCTATGCCGAGGCACGCAAGATATTCCCGGACGCGGACGAGATTTTCGTCGTCTCGCTCGGCACCGGCGAGTTGACGCGGGAAATTCCCTATCGTGACGCCAAGGATTGAGGCCTGGCGGGCTGGGCCCTGCCTATCCTGAGCATCGTTTTCGACGGCGTCAGCGATGCGTTGGACTACCAGTTGCAGCAGATCCTCGAGGACGATTTCCAGCGTTTCCAATGCAAGCTAAAAATCGCCAGCGACGACTTGGACAACGCCTCGGCCGCCAACATCGAGGCCTTGAAGATGCAGGCAAGGAACCTGATCGAAGCCCGCAGCGACGATCTCGACGCAGTTTGCCGCCGCTTGCTGGAGGATTGATTTTGTGCGGTGCTGTCACACTCTCAATTGAGGGCGTGACGGCAAACAAAAAAGCCGGCGCGAGGCCGGCTTTTCCGTAGCAATATTCGCGCGCGCTACCTGGAATAATACTCGATCACCAGGTTCGGTTCCATCGGCACCGGGTAGGGCACCTCGGCGAACTTGGGCGTGCGCACGAAAGTGCCGCGGCGTTTGCCGATGTCAACTTCCATGTATTCGGGCACATCGCGCTCGTTCGAGTCCAGGGCCTCGAGGACCATGATGATCTCGCGGGATTTTTCCTTGATCTCGATCACGTCGCCCTCCGAGACCCGAAAGCTGGGGATGTTGACCCGCTTGCCGTTGACCAGGATGTGGCCGTGGTTGATGAACTGGCGCGAGGAGAACACCGTGGGGACGAATTTCATGCGGTAGACCACCGCGTCCAGGCGCCGCTCCAGCAGGCCGATCAGGCCTTCCGTGGTGTCGCCCTTGACCTTCACGGCTTCGTTGTAGATCCGGCGGAATTGTTTCTCGGTGATGTTGCCGTAATAGCCGCGCAGTTTTTGCTTGGCGGCCAACTGGATGCCGTAATCGGACGGCTTGCGCCGGCGCATCTGGGCGTGCTGCCCTGGCGGGTAATCGCGCTTGTTGACCGGGCTTTTCGGCCGGCCCCAAAG
>JAYGEA010000025.1:0-18716 GCA_046582635.1 Alphaproteobacteria bacterium | reverse complement strand
TTCCAGCACGTAATGAACCCCAAATCCCGGCCCACCTGCCGCTGATCCACCGATTTCCCCTTATAAACGAAGGACGAATTGCGGCCGATCACCAGCAGGCCGGAAAGCTTCGAAATATCGGTGATCAGGTCCTCGGTCAGGCCGTCGGCAAAATACTCTTGCTCGGGATCGCCGGACATATTGTCGAACGGCAGGACGGCGATCGACGGTTTGTCGGATAATGCCGGTGTCTTGGTATTGTCGGCGGGTGGCGACGGCTGGCTTTTGCCGCTCGGCTGCCAGCGCCAGACCCGCACGGGGCGGTTAATATTCTTTACCTCATGTTCTCCATCGTCGGTAAAATCCGATTCGACCTTACCCTCGATGTATTCATGGGCGTTCGCGGAAAGAGCAATGCCGCCCGGTTCGGACAAACCTTCCAGGCGGGCCGCGATATTGACGCCATCTCCCAGTAAGTCCCCGCCCTGGGAAATGACGTCCCCGACATTGATGCCAATGCGGAATTCAATGCGGTTTTCAGGTGATACATCGGCATTGCGCGCCGCCATGCCCTGCTGCATGGCCATGGCACAACGAACGGCATCCACGGCACTGGGAAATTCCATCAGGATGCTGTCGCCGGCGGTATTGCGACCCGGCCGCCGTGCTGGCCAATCAGGTCATCAATCAGTTCATCCCGGTGGGCCTGCAGGGCCGCCAGCGTGCCTTCCTCGTCCGATCCGACAACGCGCGTATAGCCCGCGACGTCTGCTGCCAAGATCGCCGTTAATCTACGTTGTATTCCGTCCGCCATGATGTTGAGTGTAGCGGCACCGCCGCGGGAAATCCATGTCCACCAAATGCGAAGACGGAATGCGGCTTCGGTAATTTGGTTCTCTTTTGGATGTCAATCAGGCGGCAACAAATAATAGGTTTCCATGGTTCCAATTCCCTTGATATCCACCACCCCTCTATTGGTGAACTGGAATTTGTCCTTCAAGGTTTGATAGACGGCGTCGCTGACCTGGATGGTGTTTTCCGTGCCGCTCGATTCCATGCGGCTGGCAACGTTTACGGTATCCCCCCACAGGTCGTAGGCGAAATTGCTTTTGCCGATAACGCCGGCGACCACGGGGCCGCGATGTATGCCGATGCGCAGGGCAAAGCTGCCGCCGGCCGCCATTTCCGTTTTCTTGATGGTCGCAAGCATATCCAACGCCAGTGCGGCAATGGCCGCGCCATGACCCGGTTTCGGTTCCGGCAGCCCGCCGACCACCATATAGGCATCGCCGATGGTCTTGATCTTCTCCAGACCGTAATGGTCGGTGAGTTCGTCAAAGCGGAAAAAAATCTCGTTCAGTTTGCTCACCAGTTGATCCGGCGATACCGAGCGTGAGTATTGTGTGAAATCAACGATATCGGCGAACAGAACGCTGACGTCGTCATACTGCTCCGCGATGACGCCCTCGCGTGTTTTCAAAAGTTGGGCGGCTTTTCTGGGCAAAATGTTCAACAGCAGCTTGTTGGCCTTTTCCCGCTCGTTGACGGCGGAGGTCACGAAATGGCCGGCGAAGACGAAGACAATGAGGGAGGAAACGCTCACATTCATGATGAAAAAGAAAACCCGCGTTTCCTCCCCGACCGGATGCCCATGCAAGGAAAAAAAATCATCGAAGACCACCGTGATGGCGATGTTCACCAGGTAGAGCAGTAACCAAATCATTGAATGTTTCAGCGAAAAGAACATCAGGGCAATGACCGGTCCGACAAAGGTCCAGGCCAGGACGAAACCGGAATCGAATACGCCGCCGATGCTCCATTGAATGAAGGTGGTGATGTAGATAATGCTGATAATCTGGATATAGATGATCGGCCGATGTTTGCGGACAAGATGGCACACAGCCAGCGATCCACCGACGATGACGACAAATAGAGGCGGCAGGACCGTAATCAAGCCAAACCCGAAGACCACATAATACATCACCGTCCAGGCAGCAGGATGCCGACACCAGAAATATGGTGAATTTTTCCAGTCTGATTTCTTCGCTGTCTCCAGGGTCGTGGGCGAACAATATCTTCAGGCTCATGAGTGAATCTCCCCCAAAACGACAGCTTAACCTATATCCCGGATGATCTCGCGGGCCGCGTTATGGCCTGGGATACCGGTGACGCCGCCGCCCGGATGGGCGCCGGAGCCGCACAAATAAAGCCCCTTGATGGGCATGCGGTAGTCGGCATGGCCCAGGGTGGGGCGCAGGCTGTAGAGCTGGTTCAGGTCCAGGGCGCCATGGAAAATATCGCCCCCGATCAAACCGAATTGCCGCTCCAGATCCAGCGGCGTAAGGATTTGCCGGGCAATGATGGCGTCCCGGAAATTTGGCGCGAAGGCGGTCACGGCGTCCACCGCCGCATCCGCCGCCTGTTCGCGCACATCGTCCCAATGCATGCCGTCCGGCAGGTCGGGATCGAAGTGCTGGCAGAACAGTGACGCCACGTGGTTCCCGGGGGGTGCCAGAGTGTCATCAATGGTGGATGGGATCAGCACTTCCACGAACGGCCGTTTTGACCAGCCATGGCGGCGGGCATCAACGTAGGCCGTATCCAGGTATTGGGTCGAGGGGCCGATAACAATACCGCTCTGGTGATGTTCGGCCAATTCGGTGCCGGGCAGGGCGGTGAAATCCGGTAACTCCCTGAGAGCGACATTCATGCGCAAGGTGCCCGACTTACAGCGCCAGTTTTCCATGCGCCGCCGAAAGGCCGGTTCCACATTGCCCTCGGCCAGTAAATTGAGAAACAGCAATTTCGGGTTGACGTTGGCGGCAACGGATCTTGCCGTGATCGTGCGGCCATCGTGCAAACGCACGCCGGTTGCTTTATTGCCTTCGACCAATACTTCGGCCACCGGGGCATCGACTTCGATCTCCACGCCCGCGGCCTCCGCCGCCCGGGCCATGGCCTGGGTGATGGCGCCCATGCCGCCGATGGCATGCCCCCAGGCGCCGGGCTCGGGCATGATCTCGCCGAAACAGTGATGCAACAGCACGTAGGCGGTGCCGGGCGCGCAGGGGGAGGCAAAGGTGCCGATGATGCCGTCATAGGCGAACAGGGACTTCACCGCGTCGGATTTGAACCAGCGGTCGAGGAAATCCACCGCGCTCATCACCATGATGTCGGCCAGATCGCGCTGGGTCTCCAGATCGATGCCATGGAGGCGCCGGCCGGCTTTCAACAGCGACCACAGATCCCGCAGGCCGCCGCCGGAATTCGGCGGCGTCTCCAGCACGAAGGCGCGCAGGACGTCGGCCAGGCGGCCAATCGTCGTCTCGTAGTCTGCCAATTGTTCCCCATCGTCGGGTGAAATGCGGGCGATCTCCTGGCGGGTGCGTTCCTGGTCGGGATAGGATTTCAGATAACGGCCGTCTTCCAAGGGCAAAAAATTAGCGATTGGTCTATGCACCAGTTCCAGACCATGGCCGTACAAGTCCAGATCCGCGACCACCTTGGGATGCAATAGACCGACCGCGTAGGAGGCAACGGAATTGCGGAAGCCGGGGTGGAATTCCTCCGTCACCGCCGCCCCGCCAACCACGCCGCGGCGTTCCACCACCTTGACCGACAGCCCGCCTCGGGCAAGGTATGCGGCGCAAACGAGGCCGTTGTGACCGGCGCCCACGATCACCACGTCATATTTCATTTTCGCCCTATCCTTGTCTATCGGGGGTGCGTCGGCTTATCATATGAAAAATCCATGGGACATTGGCGAAAATCGGAGAGATGTAATGGCTTTAAGCAATATTCGCGTGAAACCCCTGACGGCGGCGATCGGTGCGGAGATCGAAGGTGTCGATCTGTCCCAGCCGTTGAGCGACGATACCTTCAACGCCGTGCACGATGCCCTGATGAACCACAATGTCATTTTCTTCCGTGATCAGGAAATCACCTTGGAGCAGCACAAGGAATTCGGCCGCCGGTTCGGAAATCTGCATATTCATCCCGCCGCCCCCAGCCCCGAGGGGCATCCAGAAATTCTGCGCATCCATGCCGACGAGAACTCCAAGTATGTGGCGGGCGGCGGCTGGCACACGGATGTAAGCTGCGATATCGAACCGCCCATGGGCAGTATCCTGCATCTGCACACCGTGCCTGAAATGGGCGGCGATACCCTGTTTTCCAATATGTACGGCGCCTACGAGGCGTTATCGGACAAGATGCAGCAGTTTCTAAGTGGTCTGACCGCCAAGCACCGTTCCGAGCATGTGCATGGCGGCCGCTATGATAAAAACGGCAAGGAGCACTTGCGCGACGGCGAATATCCCGAGGCCATCCATCCGGTCGTGCGCACCCATCCGGTGACCAGCCGCAAGGGCCTGTACGTCAATTCCGCGTTCACCACGCGGATCATGGAATTGAGTAAGTACGAGAGCCAGGACGTGCTGCAGATAGTCTACAACCACATCGCCCGCGGCGTGGATTTCCAGTGCCGCTTTCGCTGGGAGAGCAATTCCGTGGCGTTCTGGGACAACCGCTGCACCCAGCATCACGCGGCCTGGGACTATTTCCCCAACGTCCGCTCCGGCAACCGGGTAACGGTCCAGGGTGATCGGCCGGTTTAGGCAATCAGCGCCGCATACTGATCCAGCAGAGGCATTATTTCGTCCCTGTTGGCCGAGGGCAGACCGAACACTGATCGCGCGACGCCCGCGTCCCGGTAGCCCTTGATGACATCGCCATCGTCCGCCGTGCCGAAGATGGAGATCGGCAGGTCATCGGGGTTGCGGTCGGCTTCGGCCGCCATCTGGCGGAATTTCGGCAGGGTTTCCATGACGTCCCAGCCGCGGCCGCCGATGGGCATCCAGCCGTCGCCATAGGCAATGGCGCGCTTGGCCGCGTGGGGGAACCCGCCCCCCACCAGTATCTGCGGGTGCGGCTTCTGAACCGGCTTGGGCCAGGTCATCATCGGCTCAAAATCCACGAACTTGCCGTGATATTCCGGCTTACTCTCGGTCCAGATGGTTTTCAGGGCGGCGATTTTCTCGGCCATCAGGCTCATGCGGGTCTTGTATTCCGTACCGTGGTCGGCCATTTCTTCGGCGTTCCAGCCCGCGCCCACGCCCAGGATCAACCGGCCATTTGATAGCTGGTCCAGGGTCGCGGTTTCCTTGGCCAATTGGATGACGTCGCGCTGGATGATCAGGCAGATGCCCGTGCATAACTTGAGCGTTTTGGTAACGGAGGCGGCGGTGGCCAGGGCCACGAAGGGATCCATGCAATCGTAATACGGCTTCGGCAGTTCCGGGCCGCCGGGCCAGGGGGATTTGCGGGACAGCGGAATGTGGGAATGCTCGGGGAACCAGATAGACTCAAAGCCCCGTTCCTCGGCCGCCACGGCCAATTCGGCCGGCGTGATCGAATAATCCGTTGGGAAGAGAGAGACACCGAATTCCATATCGCACCTGTTTCCATGACATTGCCAAGGCTCATTCAGGTATAATACCAACCGGCGCTGATAGGTACCCATGGAGACGCCTTTTGTGAGTTTTCGGGTCGGAGCGTGCGACGACACGATACGGGGTATCGTTAGGCGTGCGCGACGCCATCCGAAAGCTCCCAAAAGGCGCCCTCCGGGTCGTCTCCGCGCACCCTCGGATGGCGTCGAGTAGGCTTGACGATATCCCACATCGCCTGCGCCGACTCTCCTACCCGAGGGAGCGCGGAGACGATCTCCATAGGTACCTATCAGCGCCGGTTGGTATTACACAACAAGACGGAAAAGGAGGCCACAGATGCCACGGGTTAGAGACATTGAAATTGACGAGGTGCCGGCCGATGCCCGGCCCATTTATGAACGTTACGCCAAGGACTATGGCCCGTTCCTCAATCAGGTGAAGATTTTCGCGCACCGGCCGCCGGCCCTGCGCCATATCATGGGGCTGTTGTTGGAATTGGCGGACGAGGCGGTATTGGCGAAACGGCATTTGGAAATTGCCCTGGTCGTGGTTTCGAAACTGAACGAATGCGACTATTGTGTCGCCCATCACGCCCCCCGCCTGATGGATCAGGGGCTGTCGGCGGCGGCGATGGAGAATATTCTGGCCGAACAAGTGCCGGGCTTTGATGATGTTGATATGGTGGTGCGCGATTATGCCATGCAGGTGACCGAGACACCGGGCCGCATTCGCGATGCCATGCATGAACGCTTGCGGGCGCATTTCAGCGAAGAGCAGATCGTTGAGTTGACCCTGCGCATCGCCTTGTGCGGATTTTTCAACCGTTTTAACGATGCCATGGGCATCGAGATGGAAGACGGCGTGGAGGCTGAAATGATCGCCCGTACGTCAGCAATGGGAGACTGAGCGTGAGTTATCAGGACATTTTGTATGAAGTCGAGGACGGTATCGCCACCATTACCATGAACCGCCCCGACAAGCTGAACGCCTTCACGGGCGTCATGCTGGACGAAATTATCGATGCGATCGACCGGACCGATGCCGACGACGACGTGCGCGCGGTGATCTTCACCGGCGCTGGCCGGGCTTTTTGCGCCGGTGCTGATCTCTCGCGTGGTGCCGCGACGTTCGATATGAAAGAGCGCGAGGGCGAGGGCCCCATTGATCAATGGCGGGATGGTGGTGGGCGGGTCACGCTACGCCTGTTCGAATCCAAGAAACCGTTGATTGCCGCCGTCAATGGCCCCGCCGTCGGCGTCGGCGTGACCATGCAGTTGCCCATGGATTTCCGCATCGCCTCCACTAACGCCCGTTTTGGCCTGGTCTTCACCCGCCGCGGCGTGGTGATGGAGGCTTGTTCCTCCTGGTTTCTGCCCCGCCTGGTGGGCATCGCCCAGGCCATGGAATGGGTCATGAGCGGGCGGGTATTCCCGGCCGAGGAGGCCTTGAAGGGCGGCCTGGTCAGCCGGGTCGTCGAACCCGATGATCTGCTGCCCGCCGCCCGTGCCATCGGGCGCGAGATCGCCGATAATACCTCCGCCGTTTCCGTCGCCCTGTGCCGGCACATGATGTGGAAAATGCTCGGCGCCGATCACCCCATGGAAGCCCATAAAATCGACAGCCGGGGCATTCGCGGCATGGGGCAATTGCCCGATGCCTATGAAGGCGTGCAGTCGTTCCTGGAAAAACGCCCCGGCAACTACACCATGAAGCCCAGCACCGACATGCCGGATTTTTATCCCTGGTGGAAAGAGCGGGAGTTCGAATAAGGCAATTTCTTAGTCGAAGACCTCATATGTTGAGGAATTGTTTCACAGCAGGTTGTCATTCCCGGGCGTAGCGTAGCGGAGACCCGGGAATCCAGGGCCCCAATTTCGGTATTTGTTGCCCTGGATTGCCGGGTCAAGCCCGGCAATGACGTAAATGTGTTGATGTTTGGCATTAATCTTCGGTGGGCCAATCAATCATCATCGTCTCGGCCTGGGTCCGGATTTCGTCCGGAATGGTCATGGCGCGCCGGGCCTGCAGATCGAACATGCAGGCGACGATGTCGAAGGTCGCGGCCACCTCGCCGCTGGTGTCGTTGTGCAGGCGATGGCCGACGCGGAAGGTCTTGTCGGCAAGGTCCAACAACCCCGTCCGCAGCGAATAGATATCCCCTGATTGGATGGGGGCGAGAAACGCGACCGCATATTCCAGCGCCACCCCGCCCCAGTGCCTGGTTCTGGCCAGCTCGCGGGTAAAGCCCATGCGGTGGCGCGTTGGACCGATGCCGTCGGATGCGATGGCGTAGTACTGCCGCAGGCACATCTCTCCCCGGCTGTCGCAATCCCAGGCATCGATGGTGCCCCGCGAGGAAACAAAGCTATCCGCCCGCTGACCTGGAACCCTGGGCAGGGCGCGCCCCGCCGTGGGCGGGCGAATTTGGGCGGGAGGTTCGATGATTGATGAGGTAAGATTTTCCCTAATCTCATCGGGCCATGGCAGGGGCCGTTGCCCGGCGGCATCCGTTGCGAGGCAATGCAATTCAAAACTGGCGGACAATTGATGGGTGGCGGAATTGATGATTTCGGCAAGAATATCGATGCTGCAATCGCCTACCGAGAGCACGGCGGCGCGAACCTCCAGAATGTCACCCGCATGCATCTCGCCTTGATAGCGGGAGAAGATTTTTTGATTTTGCAGCGATATCTCCGATAGTCCAAATTCTTGCAGCAGATGACCCAAGCCCTCGGAAATCTTCGCGGCGTAGAACTGAATATTGAAATGTCCCATGATATCGCATTCCCAGGCATTCACGCTGCCCCGAAAAATGGTTACAAACTCACTCATTACACTGGCCTTGCCTGATTGGATTTGGTCGGCCCGAATATAACCACTATCGCCGTTGGAGGAAGCCATGGAGCCCGAGGAATTTCGCCGTCACGGACATGCCTTTGTTGATTGGATGGCGGACTATCTGGCCGGCGTCGAGGACTACCCCGTGATGTCCCAGGTCAAGCCGGGCGAGATCGCGGCCCAACTGGCCCTTTCGGCGCCCGAGGAAGGCGAGCCGATGGAACAGATTTTTGCCGACTTTCAGGCTCAGGTCATGCCCGGTATCACCCATTGGCAGCACCCATCGTTCTTTGCCTATTTCCCGGCCAATTCCTCGCCCCCCGCCGTGCTGGCGGAGATGCTTGTGGCCACCGTGGCGCCGCAATGCATGCTGTGGCAGACCTCGCCGGCGGCGACCGAGATGGAGACCCGCGTACTGGACTGGCTGCGGCAGATGATCTGCCTGCCGCAAGGGTTCGACGGCGTCATCCAGGACAGCGCCTCTTCCGCCATGCTGTGCGCGCTGTTGACGGCGCGGGAACGGGTGACGGGATGGCAGGGCAATGCGAAGGGGCTCATGGGTCTCGCGCCACTGTGCGTCTATGTTTCCGAACAGGTCCATTCAGCCGCCGACAAGGATGTCATGGTTGCCGGCATGGGCCTGGAATACCTTCGTAAATTACCGGTGGACGAAAATTTCGCCATGCAGCCCGACGCCTTGGCCGGCGCGATCGAGGCGGATATCGCGGCGGGTCACACGCCATGTTGCGTCATCGCGACATTGGGCACGACGGGGGTTGGCGCGGTCGATCCATTGCGGCCCATCGCTGAGATTTGCCAACGCCACGGTATCTATTTGCATGTGGATGCCGCCTGGGCCGGTACGGCCCTGGTGCTTCCCGAATGGCGGTGGATGATCGAAGGGATCGAGGCGGTGGATAGTTTTGCCTTCAATCCGCATAAATGGCTGTTCACGAATTTTGATTGTTGCGCCCATTTCGTTCGCTCTGGAGACGACCTGGTGCGGACACTGGATATCCTGCCGGCCTTCTTGAAAACCCGCGAGGGCGATCAGGTGATCGATTATCGGAATTGGAGCGTGCCCCTGGGCCGCCGCTTCCGCGCCCTGAAATTGTGGTTCGTGCTGCGCAGTTATGGCGTCGCCGAAATTCGCCGCCGCATCGCCGCCCATATTGAGATGGCCCGCGAGGCTGCGGACTGGGTGGGGTTGGCGCCGGACTTCGAAATCCTGGCGCCGCTGTCCTTGGCGCTGTTTAACTTCCGCTATCACCCTCCAGGCGTGGATGATGAGGCTGAATTGGACCGCCTGAACGAAACCTTGCTGCTGAAATTGAATGACTCGGGTGATTTATATCTGACGCAAAACAGCGTCCGGGGCGTCTACGCCATCCGCTTCGCCGTGGGGCAGACGTATACCCAACCCCGCCACGTGGCGGCCGCCTGGCGGGCCATTCAGGACACGGCGCGGAGCCTTGTCTAGAACAAGGACATGACAGTGTTGTTGATTGGCCGCTCGCCGAGATAAATCGTCATAATGGCAATTATGTCGTCAGATCGGCCGTCGGATGCCAGGGGCAAATAAATTCGCTCCGCCTCCAGTCCTTCGGTATCCGGGTTGGATATAATATTGCCTCGTTGATAGAGAGGTTCGCCGGTTGTCACACATCGCTTCATGCGCCGGCAAGCACCAGTATTTGGGAAGTCGTCATAGACTTCATCCAGCCACTTTCCCGTGCTGTCACGTCCCGTAAACGACGTGATGGCCGTGCCCACGAGACGAAAGCGAAATCAAACTGGCATGCCCACGGCATCCACCAACCATAATTTAGGCAGTAATTGCGGAATTTCCGTCGGGTCGAAATCCCGCCGGCCCGGCAATCCTTCGCTGGGGTGTATGGATGTCCAATATTTGAAAAGACTGATTATATTAGAGGCGCCGTCGGTAGGTGGTCGTGCCTGTTCCATATTATTACTAACCTCCGGCTACAATCTTGCACTTTACAAGATAATCAACGACACGAGAATTTAAACTAGGTTCAATGTCCAGAGATCGCAATACCTTCGATTTGGAATTACCAGACCTCGTTTCGAAATCCACCTTGGTCTACAATCCACCCCTCTCCCGACCGATTTCAATAAATTGCGAGACACCACACATTATGCCAAACAGCTCCAACATGCGTACCGGCGGCCAGATCCTGGTCGATCAGTTGAAAGTTCATAACGTTAATACGGCGTTCTGTGTCCCCGGCGAGAGCTATTTGGCGGCCTTGGATGCCCTGCACGATACGCCCGAAATTCGTCTGCTGACCTGCCGTCATGAGGCCAACGCCGCCAACATGGCGGAAGCCTACGGCAAGCTGACGGGACAGCCGGGCATCTGCTTCGTCACCCGTGGCCCTGGCGCCTGTCATGCGGTCGTGGGGCTGCATACGGCGTTCCAGGATAGCTCCCCCTTGGTGCTGTTCGTGGGTCAGGTCGGCCGCGGAATGATGGAGCGGGAGGCGTTTCAGGAAATGGATTTCCGCCGCTTCTTTGGCCAGGTCAGCAAATGGTCCGCCGAAATTCAGGATGCGAGCAGAATTCCCGAGCTGGTCAGCCAGGCCTTTCACGTGGCCACGTCGGGGCGGCCCGGTCCGGTGGTTCTGTCCCTGCCCGAGGATATGTTGTGCGATCTCTCGGGTGTCGGCGATGCCAAGACCTACCGCGCTGTCCAGGCCCATCCCGGCCCGGACGATATGGCGGAATTGCGGGCCAAATTGGCGGCCGCGAAACGCCCTATCATGATGCTGGGCGGCGGCACCTGGACGCCCGGTGCCGTGGCCGATATTACCAAATTCGCCGAGGCCAACGGCCTGCCCGTCTGCTGTGCCTTTCGCAATCAGGACCGCTTCGACAATCACCATGACAACTACATCGGCGAGGTTGGTATCGGCTCCAACCCGGCCCTGATCGCCCGCCTGCGGGAGACCGATTTGTTGTTGGCGGTGGGCCCGCGATTGGGCGAGCAGACCACCCAGGGCTACACCTTGCTGGATATTCCGGTCCCGCAACAACCCATGGTGCATGTGCATCCCGACCCGGAGGAACTGGGCCGGGTTTATCGGGCGGAACTGCCCATCAACGCCGGCATGGCGGCCTTCGCCGCCGCCGCCCTGGCCCTGCCGGCGGTGGATGGCGCCGCCTGGGCCGACGACCTGGCGGCGGCGCGGCGGGAATATCTGGCTTATGTGGATATTCAACCCAGCCTGGGTGATCTGGACATGGCGGATGTTCTCCGCGTGCTGCGCGAACGTTTGCCTAAAGATGCCCTGGTGGCCAATGATGCGGGCAATTTTTCCGGCTGGGCCCATCGCTACCTGCCGTTTTCCACCTATCCCTCCCAGGTTGGGCCCACCAACGGCGCCATGGGCTACGGCGTGCCTGCGGCCCTGGCGGCGGCGGTGGCGTTTCCGCATCGGACCACGGTCTGTTTCGTCGGCGATGGCGGGTTTTTGATGGCCAGCAACGAACTGGCGACGGCGCTGCAATATGATTTGAAGCCGATCTATCTGGTCATCAACAACGGCATGTTCGGCACCATTCGCATGCATCAGGAGCGCGATTATCCCGGCCGGGAAGTGGCGACGGATCTGCGCAATCCCGATTTCGCCGCCTATGCCCAATCGTTTGGGGCGTTTGGCGAATTTGTCGAACGCAGCGAGGATTTTGCCGCCGCGTTGGACCGGGCCCTGGCCGCCGACACGGTAGCGGTTCTTGAACTGCGCACCGACCCCGAGGCGATCAACACCCGCACCACCTTGACGGCGATCCGCGAGGCGGCCTTGGCGAAAAAAGGGTGAAATGAAGCGAGCAGTCGCGGCGGGCAGGAGTATTTTTGCTTCACATTATGCGCGCGCCCGCATGATAGGGTCGTGGGCGTTCATTTGCGGGAGGGGAGGGCTGATTGATGGCTGCACTGGCGGATAAAGTGGCGATTGTAACCGGTTCCGGCCGGGGTATCGGGCGGGCGATCGCCTTGAAACTTGCTGGCGCGGGGGCCGCCATCGTGGTCAACGATCTGGATGAGGAGCCGGCGGCTGAAACCATTGCCCTGATTGCCGCGGCGGGCGGCCGGGCCATTACGTGCACGGGTGATGTGGTGGCGCCTGATTTCGGTGACCGCATCGTCGATACCGCATTGTCGGGCCTGGGCGGGCTGGACATTATCGTCAACAACGCCGGGTACATCTGGAACACCACGATCCAGCGCAATAGCGATGAACAATGGCAGGCCATGCTGGATGTTCACGCCACCGCGCCCTTTCGAATTCTGCGCGCCGCCAGCGAGCATTTTCGTCACAGCGCCAAGCGTGAAGCGGCGGCGGGAGGAGTAGTGCAGCGCAAGGTGGTCAATATTTCCTCTGTCTCGGGCATGTACGGCTCCGCCACCCAAGTTGCCTATTCCGCCGGCAAGATGGCTGTCGTCGGCGTGACCCATACCCTGGCCAAGGAATGGGGCCGCTACGGCGTCAATGTAAACGCCGTTGCCTTTGGCTTCATCGAAACCCGCCTGACCCAGGCGTTCGAGGGCCAACCGGCCGAGATCGAGGTCAAGGGCGAACACTATAAGGTCGGCTTTCCCAGCGCGGCGGTGGAAGAGCTGAACAAACGCATATCCCTCGGCCGCCCCGGCCAGGTGGAAGAGGCGGCGGGCGCGGTCTATTTATTGTGCCTGCCGGAGGCTGATTATATCACTGGACAGGTTTTGATTTGCGATGGCGGACGGCTCTGAAATGCCGGCGCGGGCCAGCGGGCGGCACGCGCCCGCGACGGAACGTAACCGGGGCCCCATCCTGGATGTCCTGCGCCAGGTCCTGCCCCCGCCCGGCGTGATATTGGAAGCCGCCTCTGGCAGCGGCCAGCACGGCGCCTGGTTCGCAGCAGAATTCCCGGATCATTTCTGGGCCCCATCAGACCTTGATCCCGGCGCCCTGGCCAGTATTGATGCCTGGAGCGACGCGGGGGAGGCGGGGAATATCTTGCCGGCGCGGTCGTTGGATGCCGCCGCGCCCCATTGGCCGGTGGATGACATCGCCGATAAACTGGTGGCGATCTTCAATGCTAATATGATCCATATCTCGCCCTGGGCAGCGGCGGAGGGTCTGTTGGCGGCTGCCGGGCGGCTGTTGCCAGCCCATGGCATATTGTTTTTGTATGGTCCGTTTTTCCGAAACGGCCAGGCCGTCACCGAGAATGACCGGCAATTCGACCAAAGTTTGCGGGCCCGGAATTCATCCTGGGGCTTGCGGGATCTGGATCAGGTGATCGAAAGCGCGAGGGCGAACGGCCTGGTGCTCGATGGGCAATTCGACATGCCGGCGGGAAACCTCTCGCTGATATTCCGGCCTACTGACACACGATAGCTATTTTTCGTCGGACAGGCGGTCCAACTGTTGTTGCATCTGCGCCAATTGTTGGCGCAGCCGGTCCAGTTCCCCACCGCCGCCGCCGCCGCTATCGGATGGCTCTGGCGCCGCTTGTGGTTTCGGGGCGGACGGGCCGCCTGACTGTGGGGCTCCGGACTGAGGAGCGCCGGACTGCGGAGCGCCCGACTGCGGGGTGCCGGAGGGCGGGGCGCCGGATTGCGCGCTATTGGCGGCAAAGGGTGAGAACATGCCCATGGCCTGCTGGAACATCGCCATGTTCTGATGCCCTAGTTCCTCCATCTGCCGAAAGGGGTTGGCCTCGCCGGCGCCATCGGCCATGTGTTGGCGGATCTGTTCCTGATTTTGGGCAAAGGTGGTCATGGTGCTTTCCAGATAGCCGGGCACCATGGTTTGCAAACTATCACCGTAAAAGCCGATCAATTGGCGCAGAAAGGAGATGGGCAATAAATTCTGCCCCTTGCTTTCCTCCTCGAAAATGACCTGGGTCAGCACGGAGCGGGTAATGTCCGTGCCCGATTTGGCATCCTGTACCACGAAGTCCTGGCCGTCCTTGACCATGGTCGACAAAGTATCCAGGGTCACATAGCTGGACGTCGCGGTATTGTAGAGCCGCCGGTTGGCGTATTTCTTGATGACAATGGCGTCATCGGATGTGCTCGAATTTTCAACCATGCTCGCCTCGTCAACGCCCGCTTTCACGGCATTCTTGGATCGATTTGGTAAACGAAGGCCTAATATGGCCCGCTCATGTTGCAGTGCGCAAGAAATTCGTGACCTATTTGTTGCATTGCGTCATGACCGGCGCGGCCCGCGCGCCTATAGTGCGGGGATGGTACAAGCGGATTTGGCCGGCTTGGCGCGGCGCTATTTGGATTTATGGGAGCGGCATTTGGCCGCTTCCGCCGGCGTGGAGCCAGGCCTTGCGGCCGCGGATGCGGCAAAAATCATGGTGCAGGCACTGGCGGATGCCAATCTTCAGGGAAAGGGGGTGGCTAAGAATGGATTGGGATCAAAACCAAATGCTGCAAATGCGCCCCCGGCCCCTGGCCCTGCATCTATCGACGGCGATGACCTCCATGATGAGTTCGCTCGCCGCCTTGCCCGCTGCGCGGAACAATTCGCTGCCCTGGCGACCGGAACTGCAACAAACGGCGGCGGCGCTGACGGCTGAG
This sequence comes from Alphaproteobacteria bacterium, assembly GCA_046582635.1. Lineage (GTDB taxonomy): Bacteria > Pseudomonadota > Alphaproteobacteria. The sequence continues at coordinate 3,848 of JAYGEA010000025.1, read as the reverse complement.
CTGGTCAGCTGTGACGGGGCGGCATTGTTTCAGGCCGTGGCCGTCGAATGCCAGAGCCGGCTGGCCGCCATGTTGGCGGGCGTGCGGAGCTATCAGCAGGCCGAACGGCCCCATCGCGGCCGGTCCGTTGGCCAGGTGATTTGGTCTCAATGCAGCACGCGGCTGTTGGATTACGGCGGCGCTGGCAGGCCGGTGCTATTTGTACCCTCTTTGATCAATGGCGCCCATGTCCTCGACCTGACGCCGGAGCGCGGCTTGCTGACATGGTTGCGGGGGAAGGGCCTGCGGCCGTTCCTGGTCGATTGGGGAACGCCGGGGGAGGTGGAGCGGCAGTTCGCGCTGGATGACTATATTTGCGGCCGACTGTCTTCTATTTTGGATGCGGTGCGGGCAACGGATGTGCGCCCCCCCGCGCTGGTCGGCTATTGCATGGGCGGTAATCTGGCCTTGGCGCTGGCATTGCGCCGGCAGGATGATTTGGCCGGTCTGGCCCTGTTGGCCACGCCGTGGGATTTCCGCGCCGGTGGGGCCCAGGGTCCGATGCTGGAAACCCTGGCGCCGGGTTTGGATAGCCTGCTGCGGGCCTTTGGCGAACTGCCGGTGGATGTGTTGCAGGCTTTGTTCGCCGCGCTGGACCCAGGCCTGGCGCAACGGAAGTTCCGCCACTTTGCCGCCCTCGATCCCGACAGCGCCGAAGCGGCCCATTTCGTGGCTCTGGAAGACTGGGTCAACGACGGCGTGCCATTGGCCGCGGCGGTGGCGCGGGAATGCCTGCTGGGCTGGTATGGCGAGAATAATCCAGGCCATGGGCATTGGCGGGTGGCCGGTCAAACGGTTGATCCGGCTGCGCTGAGAATGCCGGCCCTGGTGGCGATCCCGGAAAATGACCGTATCGTGCCGGCGGCCTCGGCCCAGGCATTGGGCGATGCCGTGGCCGCCGCGGTGGCCGACACGCGGATCATTCGGCCGGCGGCGGGTCATATCGGCATGGTGGTCGGGAGCCGGGCTGAAAGCCAATTGTGGCGGCCGCTGCTGAATTGGCTGGTGCAACCGAGGGCGGCAATATGACACGGGATAATTCAACAAATGGCAAACAACAACCAACGCAACTGTGTTATGTGGGACGGCTATATGGGGACATTTGAAACGAATTGTGGGAAAGGACATGACGATGAGTAGAGTGGCATTGGTAACAGGCGGGACCCGGGGCATCGGCCGGGGCATTTGCGAGGCTTTGCAGGCGGCGGGCTATACGGTCGGCGCCAATTACGCGGGCAATGATGTTGCCGCCAAGCAGTTCACGGACGAGACAGGCATCGCCGCCTACAAATTCGATGTCGGTGAATTCCAGGCCTGTCAGGAGGGCATCGCGGCACTGGCCGCCGACTTGGGCGATGTTGGCATATTGGTCAACAATGCGGGCATCACACGCGACGGCACCTTGATGAATATGAGCCATGAAGACTGGCAGGCCGTCGTCCGCGTCAATCTGGGCGGCTGCTTCAATACCTGCAAGGCGGTCTTTCCGACCATGCGCGACAGCCGATTTGGCCGCATCGTCAATATTGGCTCCATCAACGGACAGGCCGGCCAGTACGGCCAGGTCAACTACGCCGCCGCGAAATCCGGCATCCACGGCTTTACCAAGGCCTTAGCCCAGGAAGGGGCGCGGCACAACATCACCGTCAATGCCATTGCGCCGGGCTATGTGGATACGGACATGGTGGCGGCGGTACCGGACAATGTGCTGGAAAAAATTGTCGCCAAGATCCCTGTTGGGCGGCTGGGAAATGCTGATGAAATCGCTCGTGCGGTGATGTTCCTGGTGGCCGAGGAAGCTGTCTTCGTCACCGGTTCCACCATGTCCATCAACGGCGGCCAACATATGTATTGATGACGGCTAGGGTGTGTTAATTCAGACCCGGGTGCTGGCGCGGATAGGTGGTTGTTTTGCAAAACGGTCATGCGGTTTGTGGGTCATGAGACGAGCCGACCGGCGCAAGACCCAACGGCGCTTGGCATGAAGATGGGGGTGCGAGGGGCGGTTGTGTCACAACGGCGCGCGACCGCCGTGGGCTTCGTCGCCGTGTTGTTATGGGCCCTGTTGGCGCTGTTCACGGCGGCAACGGGCCAGGTGCCGCCGCTGCAGCTGGCCGCCATGACATTCGCCATCGCCTTCACGCTTGCCTTGGGCAAATGGCTGCTTCGCGGCGAGAATATTTTGGGACATCTGCGCCAGCCACCGATGGTATGGGGTGTTGGCGTCGGTGGTTTGTTCGGTTACCACTTCTTTTACTTCATGGCCTTGCGCAATGCACCGGCGGTGGAGGCGAGCCTGATCGCCTATTTATGGCCATTGCTGATCGTGGTGTTTTCGGCCCTGCTGCCGGGCGAGCGTTTGCGCTGGTGGCATGTGGCGGGCGCCCTGTTGGGATTGACGGGGGCCGCCGTTTTGATCCTGGCCGGTCGTGAACCCGGCGCGCCGGTCCAACTGATGCCGGGGCACTTCGCGGCCATGGCCTGCGCCTTGCTCTGGTCGGGCTATTCCATTCTATCGCGCCGCCTGGGCCATGTGCCCACCGACACCGTGGGCGGGTTTTGCGGTGTGACCGCATTGTTGGCTTTCCTGGCGCACCTGCTGTTTGAAACAACGGTCTGGCCGGTGGGGTCCACGCAATGGCTGGCCGTCGCGGGGCTGGGGCTGGGCCCCGTGGGCTTGGCATTTTTTTGCTGGGATCATGGGGTAAAACATGGACACATCCAGGCTCTGGGCGCCTCCTCCTATGCGGCACCCCTGCTTTCAACCATGGTTTTGATCCTGTTCGGCTTCGCCGCCGCGACCGGTGCGGTATTGATCGCCTGTCTGCTGATCGCCGGCGGGGCCGTGCTGGCGTCCCTGGATCTGTTGAAGCCTGGCAAAAACTAAGCTTTTCAAGCTTGATCCGAGCCACCCACTCCCCCACCCGGCCACCCACGGAATTATGATTAATGGGTGGCCGGGTGGGGGAGTGGGTGGCTCGGCGATTTCAATCAAACTTGAAATGCTCTAATTTGGGTCCCAACCCGCCGGCGCCATTTCAAAACTTTCGAACTGAAATGCGGGCCCCACAGTGCACCCGACCAAGGTCCACATACCCGTGGTGCGCGCCGATTGCCATTGCCCCTGGCCGATCACCACTTGCGGGCGCTGGCCGGCGGCCAGATCGGCGCCCAGCATGAATGTCTCGCCGTCACGTTTCAGTTCCAACGGGGCGCCAGCGTAATAATGCCAGATCTCGTCGGCGTCGTTGACCCGGTGCCAGGCGGAATTTTCTCCCGCCGCCAGCAGATAATAGATCGCCGTCATGGCGCCCCGTCCGCCGTCTTTCGGTGCATGGCGGTAGGTCTCGGCGTAATAGCCGCCTTCGGGATGGGGTTGCAGGTTTAAGGCCGCGATCACCTCTGACGCTGACATGATCACAACAGAAACAGCGCGGCCAGGCCGAGGAAGACAAAAAAACCAACCACGTCGGTAATCGTGGTCAGGAACACCGTGGCGGCGATGGCGGGGTCGATGCCGGCGCGGTCCAGGCCCAGGGGGATCAAAGTGCCGGCCAGGGCGGCCACGACCATATTGATGATCATTGCCACCGCGATAACCACGCCCAGGGTCGGAATGTCGAACCAGAAGGCCGCGACCAGGCCGACCAGGAAGGCGAACAGGATGCCGTTCAGGGCGCCAACCAACAGTTCCTTGCCGACGATTCGCAGCGCATTGGCGCCGGTTAATTCGTGGGTCGCAAGGGCGCGCACGGCGACGGTCAGGGTCTGGGTGCCGGCGTTGCCGCCCATGGAGGCCACTATGGGCA
>JAYGEA010000134.1:0-28038 GCA_046582635.1 Alphaproteobacteria bacterium | reverse complement strand
CGGCGTATTCCGGTCCGAAACAAGCCGCTCCAAACGGACCCGGTCACCAGGACAAACCCAAATCAAAATGTTTGTTTTAATCCCTCAAGAATCGGATACTTCAATCCATCAGGAAATCATTTAAACGTGACCGAACACTAGCATAGTTGTGTCTCGAATGCGTGGACACGACGGCCCACCACATCCGTGAGCATCCATTTGGCCATCTCTGTCGTCGCGTGATTTCCGGGTTGGGTCGTTCTCGATGGTCATCAAGCGTCCTTCGCGTGGCAAGTTTTGGCTTCATCTCGAAATTGAGAATTTTTCGTCAGGAAGATTTTGGCTTATTTCGTGTTCCGGCGTCTGCTTTGCCGGAAAATTATCCGGCTGTCAGAATTCGAGCGGCGTTGCCATCAAATGAACTTTTGAAAATGCATCCGTTCTCTACGTTCAATCTCCATCGGGAACATCCTGGACGGCGAATTGTTATTATCGGCTGGATCAATGTATTGGCGTCCGGGACACCATTCTTGCCCAATTTTTAGCGTCGGAAATCTACATGCCCTTTATTTCTTCTGAAAACTCCGATTCCTGGATGGTTTCTTGACCGAACCAGTTCAGCGCTTCCGGTGCAAATTCAAAATGCCGTACAGCCACGAGGGGCGTGGCGTCGGCCTTCCAGATGGCGCCAAACATTTTCATTACGATCTCGTTGATTGACGGGCGACACACGATTGCGACCCGATAGGCCGGCAAGTCCGATGCGGCCAAACTCAAATTTCCGAAAAATTCTTTTTTCATTGCCTCTTTTGCGTCACGAAATGTTTCCAATTTCATTTCTGAAAAGCTGGCGTCCCGTTTCAGAAATATAATCCGGTCATGGCTCCAAACAAAATCCGGATCTTTTTTTAGACGGACAGCCACATTACGCAGGTCTTCAAATTGCAACCGCCCGGAAACGGTAACAGCGATCAGTTTATTTGGCTTCAATATTCTAAATGTTATGGCCATGGCACAACAACTCTGAGGCCGCTTGGTTTGATCGGTCATCGCTTAGTTGCAGCATATTAGATAACTCATTGAAAATAATGGTGCATAACTCGAATATTGGTAACACACGGGTATTCAGAACCCAACCGCGGGACGGCGATCTTTGCCTTTCATTGCAGCAAATGGCCATCGCTCAATCGGCGAAACTGGGATTAGTGGTGAAAAGCTTGTCGGACGGTATGTTGACCAAATTGGCGGCTGATTCCAAACGGGGTAAAGCAGTCCGATGGCTATTGCAGATACGGCAGAGAGGTGATCAGCAAGGCCGAGCCGACAATGATCACCGCGAAAATGATCTGCCCGCGTCGCGTGGTCCAGCTTTTCGGCACGCCCAACAACATTGCCACGCGGCGCCCGCCCAGCCACCAGACCAGGCCGCCGATCACGATGATAATGAACAGCAAAACCTTCATGATTGAAGGTTGTTTTTAGGCCGCATCGTCCTTCAGGTTGGCATCCAGGTAATTGCCGACCTCTTTCGTGACCCGGTCCATCTTGCCCTGGAAAAAATGCGTCGCACCGGGGATTTTGCGGTAGTCGATGGCGATGCCGCGCTGGGCCTGCAAACGTTCGGCCAGGGCGGCGGCATCCGCCTCGGGCACGGTTTCGTCCCGGCTGCCATGGACGATCAGGCCGGAGGCGGGGCACGGTGCGAGAAAGGTGAAATCGAAGTTGTTGGCCGGCGGGGCGATGGAGATAAAACCCGAAATCTCGGGCCGGCGCATCAGCAATTGCATGGAAATCCAGGCACCGAAGGAATAGCCGCCGATCCAGCATTTCTTGGCATTGGGGTTGATGCTTTGCAGCCAATCCAGGGCCGATGCGGCGTCGGACAACTCACCAATACCGTTGTCATAGCTGCCCTGAGAACGCCCGACACCCCGGAAATTGAAACGCAGCGCGGAAAAGCCCCGCTCCACGAACGATTGATACAGATTGTAGACAATCTTGTTATTCATGGTGCCGCCGAAACGGGGATGGGGATGCAGCAGAATGGCGATCGAGGCGTTGGTCTCGCTGCTTACGTGATAGCGCCCTTCAAGCCGGCCGGCCGGTCCGTTGAAAATCACTTCAGGCATATTCTGGGCACTCCTAATCTACCGATGCTGCGACCTGAAAAACTTTCCAAAAGACTTGGGGGAGCTATCGGCACCATCCATTTTTGCCATATAAGGCACCCAGGCCCCAATCTGCAAGCATTTGCCGACCATTAATAAAGAATCATCCAAAAATAACGATTTAAAGGATGATCTTGAACTATTGTGCCGGGCTAACTAGGTTAAGGGTAAGCCGAGGTTCGCCGGCCCGTGGCAATTCAAGGTAATACCGCGGTAAATGGCGAGGGGCCCCTGGGCATGGTCGAAGTCAAAATGAGCAATCCTCATGGCGGCTCGAGTCATCACAGCACGAGGCAATGCGGAGATGCATCATGTTCAAGAACTTTCGTGAGGATATCGCGGCCTGCATGGCGCGCGACCCGGCGGCACGGTCCAAACTGGAAGTTATCCTGGCCTATCCCGGCTTTCACGCGGTTGTTTGGTATCGGCTATCGCGCTGGTTCTGGCGGCGGCATTTTTATTTGCTGGGCCGGGTGATATCCCACATCGGGCGCATGCTGACCGGCATCGAAATTCATCCCGGCGCCACCATCGGCAAGGGCTTTTTCATCGATCACGGCTTTGGCACCGTTATTGGCGAGACGGCGGAAATTGGCGACAATGTCACCTTGTATCAAGACGTCACCTTGGGCGGCATTTCGCCGTCCGAGGATTCCGATGCCCAGCGCAGCCAGAAACGCCATCCCACCCTGGGCAACGATGTCATCGTCGGCTCCGGCGCACAAATTCTGGGGCCCATCACGGTTGGCGACGGCGCCCGCGTCGGGGCCAATTCGGTCGCCCTGATGAACGTGCCCCCCGGCGCCACGGTGGTTGGTATCCCGGCCAAGATCGCCCGCGGCCGGGCCAAGGATGAAGACACTGATCACGTTCGCTTTGCCGCCTATGGCATCCAGGCCGATATTGCCGATCCCATGCAGCGGGTGATCGATGCCCTGCTGGACAAGGTTCAGGGTCTGTCCATGCAGGTCGAGGATCTGGAGCGGCGATTGACCGACAATTCCAAGGCTGAATGGGATATAACGCCAAACTATGACGAGCCCGCCCCCGCCCCCGCCGCAGATGGCGATAGTGATGGCGGCGGCTGTACGGACCGAAACAACTAGGAAAGCCTCTTAAACGTGGTCGAACACATCTATCTTGACTACAACGCCACGGCGCCCATGCGGGCCGAGATCATTGCTCTGATGGGCGAGATCATGGCCACGGTGGGCAACGCTTCCTCGGTCCATGGCCCGGGCCGAAAGGCGCGCGAACGGGTCGACACGGCGCGCCAACAAGTGGCCGATCTGGTGGCCGCGCCCGCCAAGAACGTCATCTTCACCGGCGGCGGGACCGAGGCCGATAATCTGGCCCTGCGCGGCTTTCAACCAAGGCATTTGATCGTTTCCGGCGTGGAACATGGCGCCGTGCTGGCCCCTGCCCTGTTGCTGGACGCCCATGCGACGATTGTCGATGTGGATGCCCATGGCCGCATGGACCTGGATAGCTTGAAAGCCGCCCTGGCGGATAGTGACGGCCCGGCGCTGGTGTCCCTGATGTTGGCCAACAACGAGACCGGTGTGCTTGAACCCATCGCCGAGGCGGCGGAAATCGCCCATGCCCACGATGCCCTGATCCATTGCGACGGTATTCAGGGCGCGGGCAAGATTGCCATGGATATCAACGAACTGGGCATCGATCTGTTGTCCCTCTCGGCCCACAAGTTCGGCGGCCCACAAGGCGTCGGCGCCCTGGTGATGCGGGAAGAGCGCATGGTTCTGGCACAAATGGTCGGCGGCGGTCAGGAAATGGGCCGCCGTTCGGGCACGGAAAATGTGGCGGGCATCGCCGGCTTTGGCGCGGCCGCGCGGCTGGCCAAGGATGACCTGTCGGAATTCGCAGAACTGGCCGGTCTGCGCGACGACATGGAGGCGCGATTGGCCAAGATTGCACCGGCCCGCAGGGTCATTGGCGGCGACGTGGCCCGGGTCCCCAATACCTCCTGCCTGACCATGCCCGGCGTGCGTTCCGACACGCAAGTGATGGCCTTGGATTTGGCGGGCATCGCCGTCAGCGCCGGCTCGGCCTGCTCTTCGGGCAAGGTTGCCGCCAGCCATGTCCTGGAGGCCATGGGCATGGAGTTGGATGAGGCCATGACCGCCATCCGCATCAGCATGGGAGGGGCGACGACGCGGGACGAGATCGACCAATTTATCGCGGCCTGGAGCGAGATTTACCGCCGCAATTCCTCCCACGCCGATGCCGCCTGAAGCTTTGTGAGCTCGACCCCACCCCATATCACCTTTGTCTCTCCCAACGGCGGCCAGCGTTGGGAGGTGGAGGCGCCCATCGGCGTCTCCCTCATGGAGATCGCCCTCGCCAACGACATGGACATGGAAGGCGCCTGCGAGGGCAACATGGCCTGCGCCACCTGTCACGTCATTGTCGATCCGGACTGGAGTGGCAAATTGATTCCGCCCGAAGAGGAAGAGGAGGATATGCTGGACCTGGTATACGGTCTGCGACGCACCTCCCGCCTGGGCTGTCAGATCATCATGACGGCTGAATTGGACGGCCTGACGGTGCGTCTGCCAGGCGCAAGCCGCAATTTATTGAGCGATTAGCGGGCACCCGGGAAGACGCCCGTCAAGGCATTCCAGTTGGGACGGCTGTTTCCCAGGCTACTATCAAAGTCAAAAAACCATGCAGATCGGTGGGGTTGGCTGTAAAGTGTCCACCACGAATGACAACAGCACAGGGCGACCGGAAACATGGCCGAAAAACTGTGGTTACAGCATTACAACGCCGGCATGGCACATGAAATCGACGCCGATGCCTATCCCTCCATTTGGGCCATGTCGGCGGAGGCGATCGCAAAATACGGCGATGCGCCAGCCTTCAGTAATTTTGGCGCCGATCTCAGCTATCGGGATATTGACCGGCTGTCGGAAAATCTGGCGGCCTATCTGCAAGGCGAGCTGGGCCTGAAAAAAGGCGACCGGGTCGCCATCATGGCGCCGAATATCATGGCCTTTCCCGTGACCATGTTCGCCAACATCCGCGCCGGCCTGGTGCAGGTCAACGTCAATCCGCTGTACACCGCGCGCGAGCTGCTACACCAGCTAAACGATGCCGACACCGACACCATTGTCATTTTTTCCGGCTCGACGCCGGTGCTGGCGGAGATCATCGCCGATACCCCCATCAAAAACGTGATCGTCGCCAACCTGGGCGATTGCGGCAATAGCGCCCTGCCCAGCCCGCCCTGCGATGAACGCCTTGGCCAGGTGATAAACTTCACCGATGCCCTGGCGCGCGGCGAAAAGCTGTCTTTCAGCCCGGTCGATCTATCCGGCGGGGATCTGTTGTTTCTGCAATACACCGGCGGCACCACCGGGGTGTCCAAGGGCGCGGCCCTGTCCCACCGCAATCTGGTGGCCAATATTCTGCAATTTAGTGCCCTGACATCCGGGCACATACGCGAGGGCGAGGAGATCGTGATCACCGCCCTGCCGCTGTATCACATCTTTGCCCTGATGGTGAATTGCCTGACCTATTTCACCAAGGGCGGGCGCAATATTCTGATCACCAACCCGCGCGACATGCCGGGATTCGTCGCCGAATTGGCCAACTGGAAATTCTCCGTCTTTACCGGCGTCAACACCCTGTTCAATGGCCTGTTGCATACCCCCGGTTTCGCCGAACTTGATTTTTCCAATCTGTCCCTGATCGGCGGCGGCGGCACGGCCATCCAGGCGGCGATCTCCGATAAATGGCGGGAGGTTACGGGCAAGCATATTACCGAAGGTTACGGTTTATCGGAAACCTCCCCCGTGGTTACCTTCAATCAAATTGGGCGGGACGAATTTACCGCCACCATCGGTATTCCCGTGCCATCGACCGATGTCTCCCTGCGCGGCGAAGACGGCCAGGAAGTGGCCCAGGGAGAGCCAGGGGAGCTCTGCGTCAAGGGCCCGCAGGTGATGGTGGGATATTGGCGCAAGGACGAGGAAACGGCGGCGGTCACCACCCCTGACGGCTATTTCCGCACCGGCGACGTGGGGATACTGACCGAGGACGGCCGGTTTAAAATCGTCGACCGGATCAAGGACATGATCCTGGTCAGCGGCTTCAACGTCTTCCCCAACGAGATTGAGGCCGTGGTGGCCACCATGGACGGGGTTTTGGAGGCCGCCTGCATCGGTGTTCCCGACGACCGCACCGACGAGGCGGTGAAGCTGTTCGTGGTAAAGACGCCGGGGTCGGAGGTCAGCGCCGATGCGGTGATCGCCCATTGCCGTGAAAACCTGACCGCCTACAAGGTGCCAAGGCAAATCGCCTTCATCGACGAATTGCCCAAATCAGCCGTCGGCAAAATCCTGCGCCGCGAATTGCGGGATTAAACAACTCGGCAATACGAATGCAAAATCGGGTAGTGCATCAGTTTGAATAATTTTCATTGTAAGTCTTCGGGCGCCCTGGTTTCGGTGCCCGTGCGTCGATCAGTTCGCAAATTCATTCCATATCTCGCACGGTATCAGATAACCCGGCTTCCATTGCTGGCGTAACCCGAAGCGTTTTGTGAGTGCGGCAGAAGCTATAGAAGACCGTGTAGGGCGCGACCATGAGAGCGTGGGTTTCAAACTTCTTCGAGACTGCATTTTTCAACCATTTAAGGCGGCGCATAACCGGAGATTCTAGTTGAATAATTAGGCGCTAAAGGTCTGCTAAACCTACATCTTAACGAAATATTAACCATGCGCCGAAATATTGGTTGCATGAAACGCATGTTTTTGATTATGACAATGGCGCTGCCGCCTTTGCTGTGTCAGATCGTCGCAAACGCCGTCAATGCTGCCCCGGCGCAGACATTGTTCGGCACCCAGGAACTTCGCAATGGTAACCTAAAACCTTTCACGAAGTGGACCAGAATGCTGGAGCGTTTCTCCCGCGACGAGGTTGCTGAATCAACGACTTGTACGGCGACGGCTACCAATAAATGCCATACCCAGCGGTGGCAGGAGCTCATCGATCAACAAAAGGGCCATGGCTTGGCGAGCAAATTGCAGGCGGTCAACAGCTTCGTGAACAAGACGCCCTATAAGGTTGATGCCATTAATTGGGGCGTAGGGGATTATTGGGCGACGCCGGGACAATTTTTCGTCAAGTATGGCCATTGCGAGGACTATGCCGTCGCCAAGTATCTGACCTTGAAGCGCCTGGGCGTTGACGCTTCCAGAATGCGTATTGTCGTGTTGCAGGATATTAAGCTGCGGGTCCCCCACGCCGTGTTGGCGGTTTATACCGATGGCGACATTATTATCCTGGATAATCAGATCAAGCGTCCGGTGTGGGCGGCCGAGATCCGTCATTACAGACCCATATATTCCATCAACGAAGACGCTTGGTGGCTACACCGGGCCAAGGGTTCGATGCGCCGCAAGAAACGGATCTGATTGCGCACCGAGGCCCAGTGTCTGGTCTATTGGGTAGTGAGTCAGATTTCAAACTGATGCACTACCCAAAACCGGCGCAACTGGAAATCCCATAGGAACTGGCTATAATGGCCGTAGCGCGCATGATTCGAAAGGTCCGCCAGGTGGCCGCAATCGAAACCAGGGATGAGTTGGGGGCGGAGCGGGAGGAACGGGACGCCCCGGATGCCCGATGGCTTCCCATCGCGGACGCGGACGCTGTTTTGGGCATCAGTGACAAGGCCCTGCGTCTGCGTATGTCGCGGCAGACCATCACCACCAGGGTCGATGGCAATGGCCGGGTGGATGTACGAATTCCCTATGATCTGACTGGCTATGTGCGTGATGGCGTCACCATGCCCGAGACGCGGGAGGAAGCGGCGGCAAATCCGGCTCCGTCCCCGCAAGACCGAAACCAGGGGAATAATTCAGATCAGAATCTTTTCGAAATCAGGATTGACGAGCTAAAGGTCGGCCACGCCGCCCAGCTGGATGATTTGAAAGCCATTATCGTAGAGTTGGCCGACCGCCACGCCGCCGAGATTGACCGCATGGTGGGCAACCATCGCGGCGAGGTCGCGCGCCTCATGGAACTGCATCAGGCCACCGCCAAGCTGGAGGCCGAAAACAAGAAATTCCTCTTGAGCGTGATTTCTTCCCTAACGGGGCGCAAGTAGACAGATTTTTCCGCGCCGTTGCCACGCTTGCTCTACAATCAACATGAATTCAATAGAATGGAGGCCGCGCAATGGCTGATCTTGACGATATCAAGGAAGGCAAGGATTTTGGCCTCGATACCCCGGCCCGGAACGAGCCATTCTTCCTGAAAGGTTCCAACGCCCTGGATTGGGGCATGCAGAACCGTCTTTCCCGCATCTTCAATCCGGTCTCCGGGCGCACGGTCATGTTGGCCTTTGATCACGGTTACTTCCAGGGACCCACGACGGGCATCGAGCGCATAGATCTGGCAATCCCGCACCTAATCCCCCATGCGGACGTGCTGATGTGTACCCGCGGCGCCCTGCGCACCTGTATTCCGCCCACCGCCAATAAACCCGTCGTCCTGCGCTCCTCCGCCGGGCAGAGCATATTGTCAGAGCTGTCCAACGAACTGGTCGCGGTCGATATAGAAGACGCCATCCGCCTGAACGCCGCCGCCATCACGGCCCAGGTTTACATCGGTGCGGAGTACGAACATAAATCCATCGCCAATGTGGTGAGGTTGATCGATACGGGCAGCCGCTACGGCATCCCCACGCTGGCCGTCACGGGCGTTGGCGCCGACATGGTGCGCGATGCCCGCTATTTCGGCCTGGCCACGCGCATCGCGGCCGAGATCGGCGCCCATTACGTAAAAAGCTATTTCATCGAGGAAGGTTTCGAAAGGGTGGTGGCGGGCTGTCCCGTCCCCATCGTCATCGCCGGCGGCAAGAAACTGCCCGAGCGTGAAGCCCTCGACATGGCCTTCCGGGCCGTGGATCAGGGCGCGGCGGGGGTCGATATGGGCCGCAATATCTTTCAATCCGACTGCCCCGTGGCGATGATCCAGGCCGTGGGCGCCGTGGTGCATCGGGACGAGAGTATCGACAGCGCCTATCAAATGTATCAGGACATCAAGAGCGACATGGGGATGTAGGACAATGCCGGAGGCGAAATCGGCGGATTGGAAAAAGACCGCCTGCGTGCTGTGCGGCAGCAATTGCGGCGTCCTGGTCCAATTGGGCGGTACGGATAACCGCGAGATCGTCCGGGTGCGCGGCGACAAGGCGCATCCCAGCTCAAAGGGCTATACCTGCAACAAGGCCTTGCAGTTGAACTATTATCAAAACGGCCGGGACCGCCTGGACAGCCCGTTGCGGCGGCGGAAGGACGGCAGTTTCGAGAGGATTGATTGGGATACGGCCATTGCCGAGATTGCCCAGCGTTTCATGGCCATTCGCGATGAACATGGCGGCGACAAGATCCTCTATTACGGTGGCGGCGGCCAGGGCAATCACCTTGGCGGCGGCTATTCACCGGCCTTTCGCCGGGCCATTGGCAGCCGCTACCGGGGCAATGCCCTGGCCCAGGAAAAGACCGGTTTGTCCTGGGTCTTCGACCGCATGGTGGGCGGCTTTTATCATGGCGATTTCGAACATTGCCAGACCGCCTTCCTGATCGGCAAGAACCCCTGGCAATCCAACGGTTTCCCCCGCGCCCGGGTGACCTTGCGGCAGCTATCCAAGGACCCCAACCGCAAATTGATCGTGGTCGACCCGCGCATCACGGAAACGGCTGAACTGGCCGACATTCATCTGCGCGTCAAACCGGGGCGCGATGCCTGGCTGCTGAGCGCCATTCTGGGCCAGTTGGTACAGCGCGACCTGATTGATCATGACTGGCTGGCCGCGCATGCCAACGGCCACGCGGCGGTGATCGAGGTTTTACAGGCCGTCCCCGTGGCCGAATACGCCGCCTTTGCCGGCATTCCCCTCGGCCAAGTGGAAGAGACGGCCCGGATCCTTGGTGCAACAGACAGCCTGTCCGTGCTGGAGGATTTGGGCATCGAGATGGCGCCCAACTCCACCGTCAACAGCTATCACTGCATACTGATGTTCCTGTTGACCGGAAATTTCGGCAAGGCCGGCGCGGTCAATCTGCCCAGCCAGCTGGTTTCCATCTTTTCCACCGACCGGATCAGCGATGAACGGGACGAGGCCGGCCACGAGATTGGTTTCAAAACCACGCCGGTGACGGGTTCGCGGATCATCTCCGGCCTGGTGCCCTGCAACATGCTGCCCGACGAAATCCTGACCGACCATCCCGGCCGCTTTCGCGCCATGTTGATCGAAAGCGCCAACCCGGTGCATTCCCTGGCCGACGCCAAACGCATGCGCGAGGCCCTGGACGCCTTGGATTTATGCGTGGTGATCGATATCGCCATGACCGAAACCGCGCGGGAAGCCGATTATATCCTGCCGGCGTCGAGCCAGTATGAAAAGCCCGAAATGACGTTCTTCAATTTCGAATTCCCCCAAAACTGCGCCCAATTGCGCGGCCCCCTGATGCCACCCCTGCCCGGCACCCTGTCGGAGCCGGAAATTCACGCCCGCCTGCTGGAGGCCGTGGACCCCTTTGACGAGGACGAATTGGAACCTCTGCGCCAGGCGGCCGCGGCAGGCTTGGATGCCTTTGCCACGGCCTTCGCCCAGGCCGCCAAAGACAACCCCAAGATCAATTATTACGGCGCTTATGTGCTCTACCGCACCCTTGGGCCCAGCTTGCCGAAAGGCATGGCGGAAGGGGCGGCATTGTGGGGCGTGGCCCAAATGTTCGCCGCCAACGAAGGCGAGGCCCTGGCGCGGGCCGGTTATGATGGCCCTGCCCCCGTCGCCGCCAACAAACTGTTTCAGGCCATGTTGGACGAACAGTCGGGATTGATCTTTTCCGTGGATGAAGCCGGTGCTTCCTTCAAACGGAACCGATTGCCGGGCGGTATGGTCAATCTGGCCGTGCCCGAGATGCTGGATAAGCTCAAGGCTCTGATCGACTTTGAAGCGGCGGAAACCAGTGCTGAATTCCCCATGGTCCTGGCAGCGGGCGAGCGGCGCTCTTATACCGCCAACACGGTGATCCGCGATCCGGCCTGGATCAAATCCAACAATGCCCTGACGCTGTCCATCAACCCCGACGATGCCGCCAATCTGGGCATTAACGACGGCGGCACGGCACGCCTGACAACGAAGCGGGACTCGGTCGAGGTGGTGGTTGAAGTGGACAAGCGCATGCAGGCGGGCCATATCTCCCTGCCCAATGGTTTCGGCCTGTCCTATCCGGACGCCCAGGGGCGGCAGGTGGTCACCGGCATTTCGCCCAACGAGCTAACGGCTGTGGAGGACCGCGACGATTTCGCCTACACACCCTGGCACAAATTCGTCCTGGCCCGGTTGGAAGCGGTTGGCGCCTAGCTCTTATCCGGGTTTGGCACGCCCTGATTTTCGATAACTTCGGCCTTGCCACTGGTTTCATCGAAACGCAGGCGTTTCACGTTGTTCAGGTCCGTGCCCGTGACACGGACAAAGCGGGAGCCGGCGGGGTGGTCGATGGCGTGAATTTCGCCCACGTCGAACAAACCCGCCATGCCGGGGTTCAGGCGGAATTCCTTGACCATTTCCAACTTCGCCTCGCCGGCGCCTTCACTGCCGTCCAGGCGGTTATACATTTTCATGTCGGTATGCTTTTCCGTCTGGCCGTAGATGGCCCAGGAATTACCATGATCATGGGGCGGCGATTTACGGTCCGCTTTGGCGCGGTAGGCCAGGACGCAGAACTCAAGCTCCGGATCCTCGAATATGGTCTGCACGCCGGCCTCTTGATCGGGGCCAAGATATTCAGCCATGAAAGCCTCGTCCAGCAACAACTGCTCCAACTTGCCCCGCGCCGCATCGCGCCCGGCCCGGCCGGGTTGGGCGGTCAAAGCCTCGCCGCAATCGTTGCAGAATTCTTCCAATGAATAGCTCATGTTCATCTCCACCTATTTCAAGCCTTGATCGGGAACGCGGCCCGTAATCCCTCTACCTGCGCCTCCGTAAGGTAACGGGTTCCGCGCCCTTGTAAAAGCAAGAACAGACGTGCCGTCTCCTCCAATTCCTCCGTCGCGTCCAGGGCGGCGGACGGCGTCGTCCCCGCCACCACGGGGCCGTGATTGTCCAACAGCATGGCGTGGTGGTCCTGGGCCGTTTCTGCCACTGCCTGGGCCAGCTTGGCATCGCCCGGCGCATAAAAGGGCACCAGGGGCAGTTTACCCACGCGCATGACATAGTAGGCCGTGATGGGCGGCAGCATTTCGCGAGGGTCCAGATCCGCCAACACGGAAACGGCGACCGAATGAGTGCTGTGCAAATGCACGATGGCGCCGCTGTTGGCACGCTGGCCATAGACCACCAGATGCAAAAAGCTTTCCTTGGTCGGTGCATCACCGCCCGTATGGAGCCCGTTGGCGTCCAGGCGGGACAGCCGGTCCGGATCGAGATTGCCCAGGTTGGAACCCGTGGGCGTCATAAGCCAGCCGTCATCCAGGCGGGCGGAAATATTGCCGGTGGCGCCGTGGGTCAGGCCCCGGTTGTGGATCGAGGCGCCCACGTCACGGATTTGTTGGCGCAGGAGATCCTCGTTCATGGGGCGCAATCAAGGGCTTTGAGGAAAAAGTCCTCGGCACCGAAATTTCCGGACTTCAGGGCCAGGGCCAATTCGGGCTGATCCAGTTCGGCTTGGCGCAATGTCGTCGTCCAGGGCACGCCGGGATCGATTTGCGGCCCGATCCGGATACCGTCGATACCCAGGGCCTGGACCACGGCACCGGAGGTCTCGCCCCCCGCCACCACCAGGCGGCGGACACCGTTGGCGACCAGACCCTTGGCAATCTGGGCCATGGCCTCTTCAACCAGCGCCCCCGCCGCCTCCCGGCCCAGTTTGTCCTGGGCCGCGCGCACGTCAGCGGCGGCGGCGGAGGCATAGATCAAGGGCGGCCCGTCATGCACATGCTCCAAGGCCCAGGCCAGGGCCTCGCCGGCCTGATCCGCGCCGCTGGCAAGGGCCAGGGGGTCGATTTGGAAAGACGGGCGGCTGGCCCGCATGGCGTCCACCTGGGCCAGGGTGGCCTCGGAACAGGAGCCGGATAATACCGCACCTGGACCCGGCACCTGTGGTAGCTGGTCGGCAAGGCCCACCGTGGTCAGCCTGCCGGCACGGCGAAAGTTTTCCGGCAGTCCCAAGGCGATGCCGGAGCCGCCGGTCACCAGCTTCATATCCGCACAAGCTTCCCCGATCGTCAGCAGATCGGCATCGCTCAAGGCATCGACAATGGCATGGTGCACGCCCTTTGCCCGCAGGGCCGCGAAATCATCGGCTATGCGCGCCGCCCCCGCCTTGACCGCAAGATGATTGACCAGGCCCACGGGGCGGGAGGTCTGCGCGGCCAGAACGCGCACCAGCGAGGGATCGGTCATGGGGGTCAGGGGATGGTTCCGCATCCCCGATTCCGAGAGCAATTGCTCCCCCACGAACAGATAACCGTAACAGATGGTGCGCCCATTCTCGGGGAAGGCCGGGCAGGCAATGGTAAAATCCGTATCCAAGGCATCCATCAGGGCATCGGCGACGGGGCCAATATTGCCTTTTGCCGTCGAATCGAAGGTGGAGCAGTATTTAAAGAAATACTGCGCCGCGCCGGCGCCTTGCAGCCAGTTCAAGGCGGCCAGGGATTGTTCTACGGCTTCATGGGCGGGATTGGTTCGGGATTTCAGGGCGATGACGACGGCATCCGTCTCCGGCACTGTGACGCCAGGGCCGGGGGGGCCAAAAAACTGCACCGTGCGCATGCCCTGGCGCACCAATGTGTTGGCTAAATCCGTGGCACCGGTATAATCATCGGCAATACAGCCGAGCAAAATCGTCATCCCTAAAGTCTCACGCTGGCTCACTCTGGCTCACGCTGGCGCATTCTGGACGATGGCCGCGCAGGACCCGACAGTAGCACGCCGCGATGAGCGAAGGAGAAGCTGTTTCCATGACCTGGTCTATTATTGCCCGCGACGGGACCACGGGCGCCCTGGGCATTGCCGCGGCCTCGCGCTTTTTCGCCTTGGGCGCCTTGGTGCCCTGGATCAAAAGCGGGGTCGGCGCCGTGGCGACCCAGGCCATGGTCAACCCCATGCTCGGCCCCGCCATTCTGCAGCGGCTCGAAGCTGGCCAGCCGGTGGCGACGGCGCTTGATATTTCGTGGCAAACCGATAGCGGCTCCGCCCTGCGGCAAGTACACGCCATGGCCATGAACGGCAACACCGCGGCCCATACGGGCAATGACTGCATCGATTGGTGTGGCCATATAGGTGACGCGGATATCTCCGTGGCCGGCAATATGCTGGTTGGCGGAGAGGTCCTGCAGGCTTGCCTGGATGCCTTCAACGCCCGGACCGACCTGCCCTTTCCTGATCGCCTATTGGCCAGTCTTTTGGCGGGTGACGGCGCGGGCGGCGACAAGCGGGGCCGGCAGTCGGCGGTGCTGAAAATCCATTCCACCGAAATCTACTCGGATTGGGATATCCGCGTCGATGATCACCCGGATGCGCCAAACGAATTGGCCCGCATCCTCGCCATTGGCCAAGGCGCCTTTGGAACCTTCAAACAACTGATGCCCACGGGGGCTAATCCCGGCGGCATCAATAACCCCGACCAGATCGCCAGCGTGCGGGCGATGGCCGCGGAACGAGAGCGTAATGGGTAAAGTCAAAAATATTCTGTTCATCATGTACGACCAGTTGCGGGCCGATTATCTGGGCTGCGCCGGTCACCCGACCTTGAAAACCCCGCATATCGATGCATTCGCCCAGCGCGGCGTCATGTTCTCGCGGGCTTATTGTCAGGCCCCGGTGTGCGGGCCCAGCCGGGTGTCGTTTTACACCGGGCGCTATATCTCCAGCCACGGCGCCGGCTACAACAACGTCCCCTTTTCGGTCGATCAATGGACCCTGGGCGATTATTTGCGGACCGTGGGCATGCGTTCGGTGCTGGTGGGCAAAACCCATATGGTGCCCGACCAGGACGGCCTGGCGCGATTGCAGATCGATGGCGCCTCGGAGCTGGGCGTCTGGCTTAGCCAGGGCGGGTTCGAGCCGTTTGAGCGGGATGACGGCCTGCACCCGGACCAGGGCTTGGACCCCAATCTGGCCTACAACAATTATCTCCGCGCCCAGGGTTATGACAGCTCCAACCCCTGGCATGATTTTGCCAATTCGGCGGAGGGACCGGACGGCGAAGTGTTGAGCGGTTGGGAAATGCGTCATGCCCGCCTGCCCGCGCGCGTGGCCGATGAGCATTCCGAGACGCCCTACATGACCGGCCGGGCCATTGAATTTATGGAGCAGGCCAATAATCAATCCAGCGGTCAACCCTGGTGCTTGCATCTGTCCCTGATCAAGCCCCATTGGCCCTACGTGGCGCCCCGCCCCTACAACGACATGTACGGCCCCAACCAGATCCTGCCGGCAAATATAAGTCAGCACGAGGTCGCGGACCGCCATCCCGTGGTTGGCGCCTTCATGGATCACGAGGGCAGCGTGAATTTCCGCCGCGACGAGGTCCGCAGAACGGTGATCCCCGCCTACATGGGCCTGATTGCCCAATGCGATGATCAGTTCGGCCGCCTGATGACCTATCTGGAGGAACAGGGGCGGCTGGAGGATACCATGATCGTCCTGACCTCCGATCACGGCGACTATCTAGGCGATCACGGTCTGGGTGAAAAGGACCTGTTGCACGAGGAGGTCGCCCGCATCCCCATGATCATTTACGACCCTGATCCCGCCGCCGACAGCCGCCGGGGCAGCGTTGACGACCGCCTTGTGGAATCCATCGATCTGATCCCTACCTTCCTGGACTGCCAGGGCGGCGATCTGCACACCCATCGCCTGGAAGGGCGATCCTTGTTACCGCTGTTGCGCGGCGGCGAAGTGGATGCGTGGCGCGATGCGGCATTTTCCGAGACCGACTATACCTATCATCCGGCCCGCCGGGCCCTGGGCCTGGGGCCTGAAGGTGCGCGCGCCTACATGATTTGCACGGCGGACTGGAAGTACATCTTGTATGAAGGCTTCCGACCGCAGCTGTTTCACCTGGCGGAGGATCCGGTGGAACAGAATGATCTGGGCACGGACCCGGATTTCGCCGCCAAGCGGGCCGAATTGCATGAGCGGCTGTTCCACTGGCTGCGCAACCGCCGCATGCGCACGGCCATGACGAACGATATCGCGGAACAGCGGACCGACACCGCCAAGGCACGTGGCTACAGGTTTGGTGTCTGGTAATACCAAGGTACGGTGATAGAGACCCATATAGATCGTATCAGGGACTCCTCCGGTAGGAGTGGATGCGCCGACGGTACCAGTACCGTCAAGCTTTCACGACGCCACCGAGGGGTCCCTGAAACGACCGAATTCGGCGCTTTACGAAGGCTTTCGGCGGCGTCGCGCGCCGCTTGTGGTACTTGTACCACGGCGCAACACGCTCCTACCCGAGAGCCTTCGTAAAGCGTCTATATGGGTCTCTATCACCGTACCTTGGTATAAGGCCGGCCGGCTATAATATTGCCACCGGACGAACCGGGCAGCCCGTCGCGCCCTTGAACTTTACCGGCAGCAGGATAAAGCAGAAGCTGGAGACCTTGTCGCGGGCCAGATCGGCCAGCACCATGTTTTCGATGATGTGCACGCCGGCTTCCACCAGGCAGTGTTGGTGCACGGGCATCATCACCTCCGGATGATTGGTGCCGGGCAGAACCTCCAGCGCCATGTTATCGGCGCCGATGGCCACCACGCCCTGTTCCGTCAGCCATTGCGCAGCACCTTCGTCGGGCCCGGGCTCCCCTTCCAGATAGGTGGCGTTATCGGTCATGAAATAGCGGCCCCAGCCGGTATTGATCAACACAGCATCACCGGTGTGAAGCTCAACATCCTGGACCTCGCAGCAGCGTTTCAGATCATCCGCCGTCACGGCGCGCCCTGGGTTCAAATGCGCCTCGCCATCCAAAGTCGCGGCATCCAGACAGACGCCACGGGTGATCATGGGTGGAATGTTTTCGATGCCGAGATCGATCAGCCCGAAATCACCCATGCTGTCATTGATGTTGTGGCCGCCATAGAGATGCTCGCCGATGGAGAAATGACCCAAGGCGTCGATGTGGGTGCCCACGTGCATGGTCAGGCCGACCCGTTCCAGGTTGGCGCCAACTTCATTGGTGGCACCCATGGCGGCGCGGATTTTCTGGCTGTTGCGCGCCGTGGCGCCGGAAGTCAGGACATAAGGCGTCTGGTTCGGCGGCATGAAGGGCGCGCCGTTTTCGATCACGTGGCTAAGATCAAGGATGGCCCCGGTCTTGGCCATCGATAACGCCGCCAGGGTACTTTCTGGCGTCAGGTGATTGGCTGCGCCAAGCTGATCGCCGGGCCCCCATTGGCTATGGTCGTGAAGGCAACTGGTCATGCTCATGCCCGCCCCTAATGTGAGTCGCGGGACTCGCCCCGCTCCTCGATCACATTAACGAACATGGTTGCGGGCTCCAGACAGCCACCTGTTTCCAAGGGTCCGACCATGGAGCGGTAAATATCCTCCCACGGGGTTTGCGAGCCGGGGAAATCGGCCTGCCAGGCGGCCTTGCGGGCGGCAATCTCGTCCGCCTCCAACAGCACATCGACGGTGCGTTTGTTCAAATCCACGCGTACCATGTCGCCGGTTTCCAGGATCGCCAGGCCGCCGCCCACCGCACTTTCAGGCGAGACGTTCAGGATCGAGGGGCTACCGGAAGTGCCGCTCTGGCGGCCATCACCCATGCAGGACAAATCATCAATGCCTTGGGCGGCCAGGGTATCGGGCGGGGTCATATTGACGACCTCGGCCGAGCCGGGGTAGCCGACAGGGCCGCAACCGCGAATGACCAGGATGGAGTGAATGCCGATCTCCAGGGAGGGATCATTGATGCGGGCGTGATAATCCTCCGGCCCTTCAAAGACAATGGCCCGGGCCTCGTAGGCGTTTTCATCACCGGGGTTGGAGAGATAGCGCTCCCGGAAACTGTCGTTGATGACGGAAGTTTTCATCACTGCGCTGTCAAACAGGTTGCCCGACAGAACCACGAAACCGGCATGGTTCATCATCGGCTGGTCATAGGGTTTGATGACATCCCGATTGACGTAGGGATTGGCCTCGTCCGCCGCCTCCAGATTTTCACCCATGGTCTTGCCGGTCACCGTCATGGCCTCGTTGTTCAGTTTGCCCGCCGCCTTCAATTCCAGCATCACACGGGGCACGCCGCCGGCCTTGTGATAATCCTCGCCCAGGTATTCACCGGCGGGCTGCAGATTAACCAGCAGGGGAATATCGTGGCCGTAGGTTTGCCAATCTTCCAAGGTCAATTCCACCCCCATGTGGCGGGAGATGGCTGCGAGATGCACCGGGCAGTTGGAGGAGCCGCCAATGGCCGATGATGTGACGATGGCATTGATGAAGGCTTCCCGGGTCATCACGTCCGAGGGGCGCAAATTCTCCCGCACCATGTCGACAATGCGCAAGCCGGTACGATAGGCCATCTGTCCCCGCTCCCGGTAGGGGCCGGGAATGGCGGCGGAACCCGGCAGGGTCATGCCCAGGGCCTCGGCCAGGGAATTCATGGAGGTCGCCGTGCCCATGGTGTTGCAATGGCCGACGCTCTGGGCGGAGGAGGCCACCAGTTCGACGAATTTATCGATATCGATCTCGCCGGCGCTGAGTTTCAGCCGGGCCTCCCAAACAATGGTGCCCGAACCCGTGCGCTTGCCTTCGTGGTGGCCATTCAGCATGGGCCCGCCGGGCAGGGCGATGGCGGGGATATTGACTGTCGCCGCACCCATCAACATGGCCGGCGTGGTTTTATCGCAACCCGTGGTCAGGACCACGCCGTCAATGGGATAGCCGTGCAGCACCTCGACCAGGGAGAGATATTGCAGGTTGCGGTCCAGGGCGGCGGTGGGCCGCTTGCCGGTCTCCTGGATGGGATGGACGGGAAATTCAATGGGCACGCCGCCCGCATCGCGGATACCGGCGCTGACCCGCTTGGCCAATTCCACATGGTGGCGGTTGCACGGCGCCAGATCGCTGCCCGTTTGGGCGATGCCGATGATCGGCCGTCCGGAGCGCAGTTCCTCGGGCGTCAGGCCAAAATTAAGATAGCGTTCCAAATACAGCGCCGACATTTCCTGATGATCGGGATCGTTGAACCAACGCTGGCTGCGGAATTTAATTTTCTTTTCGTCCGATGACATGGCCTGTCCCCTATTCTCGTTGGTGCCGCAATGTACGTACTGCCGTGCACAGCCAGCGTTTATAGCAGATGCAGCCCGCGGGGGGCCATCAGTCCCTGTAACGAAAACGAATGAAAGCTAGTTTACAGGCCCAGGTATTGGTCCCGGATTTCCTCGTTTTCCTGCAATTCGTCGATGGTACCGCCAAAGCGGACTTGGCCTTTCTCGATGATATAGGCGCGGTCGCTGAGGTTGGTGGCGAACTTGGCATTCTGTTCGCACAACAGGATGGTCATGCCCTCGGCCTTCAGGCGGGAAATCTGCTCGCTAAGGTCGCGGACGACCAGGGGGGCCAGACCTTCCGAAGGCTCGTCCAGCAGCAACAGATCGGGATTGCCCATGAGGGTGCGCCCGACGGTCAGCATTTGTTGTTCGCCGCCGCTCAAATGGCCGCCCTTGCGGTCGCTGAGACCCGCCAGAATGGGGAATATTTCGTTCACCCGCTCAATGGTCCATCCGCCATTTGCCGCGCTGCCGTTGGCGGCCGGCTTGCGGCCGGTTTCCAGGTTCTCCCGCACTGATAAATCGGGGAAAATGCGCCGCTCCTCGGGGACAAAACCAACGCCCATCTTGGCCACCTTGAAGGCCGGCCGGCCGGTGATGTCCTCGCCCTTGTAGACCACCGTGCCCTGTTTGGGCGCGGTCAGGCCCATGATGGAACGCAAGGTGGTGGTCTTGCCGACACCGTTGCGGCCCAGCAGGGCAACGCACTCGCCCTGATCCACATTGATGGAGATGCCGAACAGGATCTGGCTCAATCCGTATGAGGTGTAGATATCGTTGACTTCCAGGATCATGCCGCTTCTCCCAAATAGATGCGCTGCACATCCAGATCGTTCTTTACATGTTCTGGCGTGCCTTCGGCCAGGACCGCGCCCTGGTGCAGCACGGTGATTTTTTCGGCGACGGAAAACACCACGTCCATGTCATGTTCCGTGAACAGCAGGGTCAGGCCCCGCTCCCGCGAAATGCGCTCGATCAGGGCGATAGAGTTGGTGGTTTCCTGGGGCGACATGCCGGCGGTCGGTTCATCCAGCAAGAGGATTTCCGGGTCGGACGCCAGGGTGATGCCTAGTTCCAACTGTTTCTGGAAGCCATAGGACAGGGTGCCCGAGACGGAATGCGCCTGATCCACCAGGCCCACGTCCTCGAGCAAGGCGTAGGTTTCCGCCTGCACCAATTTCTTCGTCGGCGTCAGGAAATTGAGGGTCTTGCGGGTATGGGCCAGCACGGCCACCTGAACGTTTTCGAAGACGGTGAGGCGGGGAAAAATATTGGTGCGCTGAAAGGATCGCCCCATGCCAAGTTGGCATATGGTGTGGGGCGCCTTGCCGGTAATATCCTGATCGTGGAAGAAAACTTTACCTTCCGTCGGCGTCAGGTGGCCCGTGATCAAATTGAACAGGGTCGACTTACCCGCGCCATTGGGACCGATGATACAGGCCATCTGACCTTTTTCCACATTCAAGGAAACATTGTTGGTGGCGATGAAGCCATCGAACGACATGGTGACGTTTTCCACGCGAAGCAACATATTAAAACACTCCCTGGACCGGCAATTGATCTCCGGCGCCCATTATTCCGCCGCCTCCCCAGCGACATCCTTGGCCGTCCCTTCGATGCCCTGGCTAAAGGTCTGCCGTGTATCCGCCTCGAACAGACAATAAAAGCTGTAAGCGACCCACAAAAAGACCAGCAGCAGCCCCGATAGGGGGGTTTCCAGATAGATTTGCAGGAACAGCGACAAGACGGAAAAGGCTAATAGCAACCATCGGTGCAGCGGTTGATAGGACCGAATGCCGCGCAACAGCCACCACATGATGGCGGCGCCCAGCACGAGCTGCAAAATGGACCGGGGAAGCACGCCCCAAGTTATCAGAGACAGCAGTTCAAAATCCCAATCTTCTGAAATCCACCATGACGCCGGCGTTTGCAGGATCGAGAAAAACAATGTGAACCCGACGGCGCCCAAAAAGAAATACCAGGATTTTCGGCTGAACTGGGCCATGAGCTTGGCCATGCGCACCGCCATGTCATCAGCGGCGTTTTCGTCCCGTTCCTGAATGAACCCGACGATGCCGCCCGGCAGTGCAAACAGGATCAGGACCAGGGTTCCGCCCAGGAACAATTGCCAAATCTCGGGATAGTTCTGGGTGATGTCCGCATCCATGGTCAACAGCAGGAAGGCCCCGACAATCGGTCCAAAGAATGTATAGACGCCGCCCAACAGGCTCATCAAAAGAACCTGGGTGGACTGGGTCCAATGGGCCAGATCGGGATAGACGCTGCGTTCGTTGATCATGATCAAGGCGCCAGCCAGCGCGGAGAAGGCGCCGGCGATCATGAAGGCGTAAAGCTTGTGCCGTTGCACATTGATACCGACGAAATCGGCCCGCACTTCGTTTTCGCGGATCGCGGTAAGGGTCTTGCCGAATGGTGAATTGACGATGCGCCACAGCAGGTAAATCGAGACCAGGCAGATCACCAAGACGAATTTATAATAATTGGCGAACGTCGGATCCTTGATCCATTCGGGTACCGGAATGCCGATCAAACCGTTGTCGCCGCCGGTGAAGTCATACCATTTGAAGGCGATGAGATAGACGATATGGCCAAAGGCCAAGGTCAGAATGGCGAAATAGATGTGCGTGCGGCGAATGCAGAAATAACCGATCACCAGGGCCGCAATGGCGCCGCCGATGGGGGCGGCGACCAGGGCCACATAGAAATTCATCCAAACCAGATATTTCAACAGCAGACCGGCCGTATAGCCGCCGATGCCGAGATAGGCCGCCTGTCCGAACGAGATCAGACCGCCATAGCCCATGAGCAAATTGAAGGCGACGGCGAACAGGGACCAGATGAAGGCTTCCGTCAGGAAAATAATCCAGAAATCCGCCCATTCCATGTATATGATCAGTTCGGGTGTCCAGAAAAACACCACCAATGCCACCAGAAAGCCCCAGAGCACGGGATCGCGCAAAGCGCCCTGTGTCTGGCTCATCGCGCCGTCTTGCAAACTATCCTGCGACGTTGCCATTAGTGACCACCTTCAACTTTCTTGCCCAACAGGCCCTGGGGCCGGGCCACCAATACCACGGCCATGAGCACGTAGATAAATACCGATTCCAATTCCGGCACCCACAGAATGCCGAATGACTTCAATTCGCCATATATTATCGCGCCCAGCGCGGTGCCGGCCATGGACCCAAGACCACCCAAAACCACGACCAGGAAAACCTCGATGATGACGTCAAAGTCCATGCCCGGATACAACGCACCCATGGGGGCAAGAACAGCCCCGCCCAGACCGCCAAGAAAGGCGCCGACGGCAAAGACGCCGGTATAGAGCAGGCGTACATTGACGCCCAGGGCACCGATCATTTCCCGGTCCTGGGTCGCGGCGCGAACCGTGCGTCCGATATTGGTGCGGTTGAGGAACAGATAAAGCCCCAGGACGGTCAAAAACCCGGCCGGCAGCAGGACGAACATCTGGTAGGAGGGGAACTGGCTGCCAAACACCGTAACGGTGCTTTCAAAGCCTTCGGGCCGGCTCACCGAGAGGTTTTCGGCGCCATAGAATATTTTTATCAGATCGCCAAAAATCAACACCAGCGCATAAGTCAGCAGCAATTGGTACAGGGGATCGGATTTGTAGATCGGGCGCAAAAAGACCACTTCCATAACCACGCCCAATACAACCACCGCCAAGGGCGCGATGATTAACGCCGGCCAAAAATCCCCAACTGTAAATCCGACGTAGGTGAACACAAAAAAGGCACCGTACATATAGAACGAACCGTGCGCGAAATTTAGAATGCCCAGCACGCCGAATACCAGCGACAGACCCGATGCCACCAAGTAAATGCCAGCGGCGATAAACAACCCATTGATGAACTGGACAAAAAGCACATTTGTGAAGAAATCAGCCATACCGGCACTCCGTAATTTAGCGGCCCTGGGTGAATTGGGTCAGAAGCCACCAAGAATGATGAACAAACTATCCGTCAGATATGATACTGGGCGGAGCATATCAAATCCTGCGGACCGGGCAGCAAGTACAGGCAGTGCTGGGACCCCGGCTAATTTACCGAGGTCCCGGTCACATACCTATCGCAAAGCCGGCACGACCGTTAAGTGGCCGTCCCGAAGCGAAGGCCTAACTGCCTTTCTTCTTGTAATCCATACGCGCCTTAATAATTTCCGCATCGGTGCGCAGGACTTCCAAACCTTCGGCGCGGGTGACATCCTTCAGGCGTTTGAAGGGATATTTCGGATTCGTATAGGTAAAGCCGGCGTGGTAGGCAAACGTTGCCTGACCGTCGATTTTCCGGACTTCAACATCGCCCAGAATGGTCTCGAACTTGGAACCGCGCATGGCCTTTATAATTGCATCCGAATCCGAGCTGCCCGCCTTTTCCATGGCCTGGGCCAGCATGTAGGTCGAGACATAACCGATGACGTCACCGGACTTCGGCACATAACCGGCCCGCTTTTTGAACTCGGCGATGAACTTCTTGTTTTCCGCCTGCTTCACCGGGGCGGTGTCGAAGGCATAGAGATACGTCGCCATGACGCCGTCCGGCATTTCCTTGCCCAAGGGTTTCAGGATATCCAAGTCGCCGCCACCGGTGGAGATGTATTGGATTTTGTCAAAGAAGCCATAAGCGCTGGCCTGCTTGATAAAGGCGATCAGATCGCCGCCCCAGAGCGAGGAAAAGACCGCGTCGGGCTTGGCGTTCAACATCGCCGTGATATGGGCGGAATAATCCCGCTCACCCAGTTTTGGCCACAAATCGCCCAGTTTTTCGACGCCTTCCTTTTTGACCTGCAGGAAACTCCAGAAATCCGAGTTGACCCTGTGACCCCATTCGTAGTCAGGGCCGATGAAATAGTATTTCTTCCACGACTGCTTGGCCGCGGCCAGTGCGGCGGTGCGCCCGATGACAGTCGAGTTGGTATTGGTGCGGATGACATAATTATGACCCTGTTCGCCGGTCAGAGCCGCGGTTTGGGCGATGGTATCCACGAACAAAACCTTCATCTCCTTGGCCACCTGGCTCACCGCCAGGGCGACGCCCGAGGAAATAATGCCCATGACGAAGTCAACCTTGTCACGGGTCACCATGCGGCGGAATTCCTTCACCGCGATACCGGGTTTCAATTTGTTGTCGCGGACCACGAACTTGATCTTGCGTCCCAAAACGCCACCGGCGGCATTAATTTCTTCCGCCGCGATCTGATGGCCGATTACCGTGCCCTTGGTGTAAACCGCCGCCAGGCCCGAAAGGGCATACAGCAAACCAATTTTTATGGGCTTTTTCTTGGCCGCCATGGCCGGTGTTGCGATCAACGCCAATGCTATGGCGGGAATCAATAGTTTCGAAATTGTCTTTCTACGCATTGTTACCTCCCTAAGGCATATTTGTTGGATGCGTTTGTTTGTTCTTTTTTCTGTCCAGTCATGTCATATGACCGGACGGCAAGCGTAGGCGCTAACGCCCTGGCAGACAATATGGAAATCGCTATAATGGGAAATGGTTAATTCACCGAGGCGTCAATACAGCCATTGACACCGCCGTTTGACAGGCCAAAGTCATCAAATTGGCCAGAATTTGTTAACCATTTACCTTTACTACTATACCGGCAATTATGTCTGTTGAGACTCTTTGAATGGTTCGATGATGAAATTAGGCTCAAATACACCTTTCCGCGT
The DNA here is from genome assembly GCA_046582635.1 of Alphaproteobacteria bacterium. Lineage (GTDB taxonomy): Bacteria > Pseudomonadota > Alphaproteobacteria. Next base: position 2,849 of record JAYGEA010000134.1, on the reverse strand, counting down.
TGCGCCTATATTGCGGCATTACGTTTCGGTCGTCGCCGGTCTTTGTCTCGTTTCAATATTTTTTGTCGCCATCCCTAGGTACCGTCCGGCAGGCTACTGCTGGCGAAATTGAGACCGCCGTCCATCTCGCCAAAATGCTGCGTTCGGCACGAACGGTAACCGCCAAGAACCAGGCTCTAATCAATCAGCCTTCGACGGGCGACAAGGGCCTGACCGGTGATGTGGTGATGCAGGCTGCCATGCAAATTTTCCGTCAACGAAGCGCCGGCTGCACGCCGTCCAGTGACACTGATTTACTGGAAACCCGCCTGCTAAAAGCATTGACGGCGGCGATCCGTGAAGTGGTGGACGAACATCAAAGCACGATCAACAAGCCGGGCATCGGTTTCAAGGGCTTCGTGCCGGCGGTTTTCGGCCGTCTGGTGAACGAAAGATTCAAGACGAAAATCGGCCGCCATGCCGAGATGAAAGTGACCGCGCCCATGTCCCTGGTGCGCAATCGAAAGGCACAGCCGGACCAATGGGAACGGGACAAAATTCGCAACATGCTGATGTCCAAGGATTGGCCGAAGGGCCGGTTGTTTTCCGAGGCGGCAACCAAATCGGGACGCAAGGCCTTCCGCGTGCTGGTGCCCGAATATTTCGGCGCCGGCTGTCTGTCCTGCCATGGCGGGCCCAAGGGCGAGATTGATATTACTGGCTATCCCAAGGAAGGCGCCGAAGAGGGCGGCTTGGCCGGGGCCATTTCAATCGCTCTGTATCGGCCCTAAACCCAAATTCGTCACATGCATTTGGATGCCGAGAAAGTTATCCCGGAAAGAGACGCATGAGACAGGTCTCGATCCTGTTTCGCGTGCTCTTGTTGTCAGCCGTTCTGCTGAGCACATTGATGGGATCATTGTATTATCTTGGCCGGCAAAACAGCCACCATCAGGCCATGATGCGGCACCAGGAAGAGCTGTTGGATACCGTCGCCATCGCTCAATCGGCGAGCAAGTCGTTCGGGGATCTGAAGTATTGGCTGACCGATCTTGCGGTCAGTCTTCTGATGCAGTCCGAGCGGCGGGTCTTGGCCAAGAGCGAGACACTGGACCGGGCTCTTGCTCGTCTGGAAGCAAATGATACCGAAGCAGTGGCCGATATTCGCCATTCTGTGCGGCTGTTGAAGGAAAAGGCCTTTCTGGCCATCGATGCCTATTCCAATGATGAACGGGTGCTGGGCAATTCTCTCATGGCTGCCGGCCGCGTTCATATCCGGGCCGCGGAGCGGGAAATATCGCTGCTGGTCGCCCGGGTCAAAAATATGATGATCGAAAGCCGCGATGCATCGCTGAGAGAAATCGACGCGGCGTTGCGTCTGTCGTTGGTTATTTCGCTGCTAGCGGTTTTGTTCGGCGGCGCCTTGACAGTTTTGATCATCAACTCGATTCGCCGCACATTGGCCGAGCGTGATCGCCTCGCTGATGACAACGAGCAGACCCATCAAGCCCTGACGGATCGTGAAATGCGCCTGAATGCCGTTTTGACCACTGTTGCCGATGCCATCATCACAATTGACAGGCAGGGCCGGATCATGACGTTTAACCCGGCCGCCTCGCGCATATTCGGCTATGGCGAAACAGAATCCATCGGCCGGAATATCGAGCTGCTGATGCGCCGGGATAACCAGGACGATCACGATAACTTTTTCACCAATTTTATAGATAATGGCGGCGCCCAGCCCATGGCGGAGCGGCGGGAGATAATCGGCCGGCACAAGGACGGCCGTGAATTTCCGGTTCAAATCGCCCTGGGACAAATGGACTTGGGCGGTCAGCGGATGTATGCCGGCATATTGCGCGACGTGACCGAGCTGAAACGCCATGAAAGCGCCCTGGTCGATGCCCGGGATTCCGCCGATCTGTCCAACCGCGCCAAAACCGAATTCCTGGCCAATATGAGCCATGAATTGCGCACGCCCCTCAATGCCATCATCGGCTTTGCCGAAATTATGCATTTGGAACTCTTTGGTTCCGTGGGACCGCCCGAATACAGGGAATATGTCATCGACATTCAAGACAGCGGACACCACCTTCTCGAAGTCATCAACGACATCCTGGACATGTCGAAAATCGAGACGGGGGAAATGGCCCTGACGGATGCGGAGGTGGATATTCCCAAAATCGTCGCCTCCAGCCTGCGCCTGGTCGGTGAACGGGCCGCAAAAAGCGCGGTCAAGCTGGTCAACGATGGCTTTGATGGCTTGCCTAAAATCTGTGCCGATGTCCGCATGTTCATGCAAATCCTGCTGAACCCGCTGTCCAATGCCGTGAAGTTCACCGAACCCGGCGGCCTGGTTTCCATATCGGCGAAATCAATGCGCAGGGCAGATTGTGTATCCTTGTCGCCGACACGGGCATCGGCACGGCACCCGACGATCTGACCCGCGCCTTCGCGCCGTTTCAACAGGTGGATCATGCTCTTAAGCGCAGGTTCGAGGGCACCGGCCTTGGCCTGCCCCTGGTAAAATCCATGATGGAACTGCACGGCGGCGAAATCCAGCTGCAAAGTGAGCTCGGCGTCGGCACCCGCGCCACCCTGATCTTCCCCGCCGAACGGGTTCTTACCGCGGGGGGCGAAACGCAGGGCGGCTGCGGGGGCCATCGCGACGCGGCGCAATAGCAGGCATTCGCTACTAGTGTCCTGGTTCAGAAATACGTCGTGTTTAGGACGGTCATACAAGCCCCTCGGCTAGGAGGGTGGTCCGACGTGATGCGGGACATCATTAGGAGCACCCGACGATCTGACCCGCGCCTTCGCGCCGTTTCAACAGGTGGATCATGCTCTTAAGCGCAGGTTCGAGGGCACCG
>JAYGEA010000018.1:0-2023 GCA_046582635.1 Alphaproteobacteria bacterium | reverse complement strand
ACGCAAACGGTGAAAATAGTAGACGGCGGTTTTTGAATTAACGCCGACAAGTGCTGCCGCGCACCGCGCCGTCGTGCCGGCAACAAAATGTTCCATTAACCGGTACTGTTTTGCCTGGCTCAATCTGCTCTTCCGCATGCGCACCATAATAACACCTCATTGGCGTTATCTGGGTCAGCCCTCAGAATAATTTTCATTATTCGGTGTTCCTGGTTACGCCGGACGGCGTCATCGTCACCGATCCCATCAATGTCGATGCCGCCGCCTGGCTCAAGGCCGAGATCGCCAAGCGGTTCAACCAACCCATCTGCTATGTAATCTACAGCCATGACCATCGGGATCATATCGCCGGCGGCGAAGTGTTCGCCAGGGACGGCGCCATCGTGGTGGCGCACGAGCGGGCCAAGCGCATCATCATTGGTGAAAAACGCCCCACGGCCCCGCCGATGGTCACTTTCAGGTGGCAGATGACCATCGAATTGTGCGGCAGCGTTGTTGAACTGCGGTTTGTTGGCAGGAACCATTCCAACAATATGATCGTGATGAATTTTCCGGGCCAGCGGACCCTGTTTGCGGTGGACTTCATCCCCGTCCAATCCGTCGCCTTCCGCAATCTGCCTGATTCCTACCTGCCCGACTGGCTGCGTTCGTTGGCCATGGTGGAGAGGATGGATTTCGACATCTTCGCCCCCGGTCACGGCAGGCTGGGCACCAAGGCCGATGTCACCGCATTCAAGGACTATATGCGCGATTTGTATACCCAGGTTCTGACCCAGGCCCGCATGGGCAAGAGTTTGGCGGAGACCAAGGCCGCCGTGGATCTGTCCAAGTATCAATCCTGGGGCCAGTTCAAGAACTGGTCGCAATTAAATATTGAAGGCGCCTATGAGCGCATTCAGATGAACCGGCGGGGCAACTGAAACTTACTGGTGACGCTTACTGGCCCGTAAACACCGCCTGGCGTTTTTCCTCGAAGGCGGCGATGCCTTCGGTGGCATCGGCGGTCTCGGCAATGACCATCTGCACTTCCAACTCGCGCCGTACATGCGTGGCGAAGTCGTTGTCCGCCGCCTCGTCCACCATATTGCGCGTCGCGACCAGGGCGCGGGTTGGGCCCTTGGCCAGTTTAGCCGCCAGGTCGCGGGCCATGGGCATCAGCTCCTCGTCCGCCACGCAATCGCTGATCAGGCCCCATTCAAGGGCCGTTTCCGCCATGATCGGCTCGTTCGTCAGCATGACCTTCAAGGCCCGGGCCCGGCCGATCACTTGCGGCAGCAGGTAGGTGGAGCCCATGTCGGGGATCAGCCCGATGCGGAAGAAAACCTGGATAAACTTGGCCGAGCGTGCCGCCATGATGACATCGCCCACCAGGGCGAACGAGAATCCGGCGCCCGCCGCCGTGCCGTTGATGGCCGTGATCACCGGCACCCGCAACTTGCGCAGGCCGTCCATGGCGCCGAAATAGCTGTCCATGACCGCCTGAATTTTTGCTTCGCCTTCGTCCGAAGACCGGCTGCGCAGATCCTGGCCCGAGCAGAATGCCCGGCCCGCGCCGGTCAGGATCAAGGCGCGGATCGATGGGTCCGCCTCGATCTTGGCCAAGGCTTCCTGCACTTCGAACATCATCTCGAAGGTCAGGGCGTTCAGGGCCTGCGGCCGGTTCAGGGTAATCGTCGCGACGCCGTCCGCAGTTTCGAAGATAATATCGTTAAAGTCGCTCATAATCGTTTCCTCCGATTTATACACCAACACTAAACGCCGATGGTGTAGCCGCCGATGACCGACAAATGTTGTCCCGTGATGTGGCTTGCCGCCTGGGACAGCAGGAAGCAAACAGGTTGTGATACTTCCTCGGGGTCCGAGAAGCGCCCCATGGGAACCTGCGCCATGACCCCGTCGCGGAATTTGTCGGAACGAATGGTCTCCGTCATTTCCGTTTCCACCACCCCGAAGCAAATAGAATTGACCCGGATGCCCTTGGCGGCATATTCCCGCGCCGCCGACATGGTGATGCCCATGACGC
>JAYGEA010000343.1:0-7744 GCA_046582635.1 Alphaproteobacteria bacterium | reverse complement strand
TCGTCATTCATGGAAAAGACAAAGACGTTGTCGAAATGCCGCTCCATCAACGCCTTGAAATCGCCACCGTGTTTGCAATTTATGTGGCCGATTTTGCTTTGCGGCGAGGCATGTTCCTGGCTGTCCAGGGACGGCATGCCGACGACCAAGGTGCCTTCCTTGGTCAGGGACGACAGAATGTTACGGATGAACGTTTCCTCGGCCTGGGCGGGAATATGTTCCAGCACATCCAGGCTGTAGGCGGCATCGAATATTCCCGGATAGGGGCCTGACAGCATGTCATGTACCGCCGGCGTCAGGGGCCAGTCGGGATGCATGCGCCTCTCGATATCCGCAATAAAGATCGGGTCGATATCCAGGACGGTCAATTCACCGGTTTCCTGCTGCACCACCCGGGAGCCGAAGGCATCGCCGCAGCCCACCTCCACCACCCGGCGCCGGCCGGACAGCATCTTGGCCACGAATTTGTAGCGGGAGAGCAGAATGGCCAGGCGGCGGGGGTCGTCGCGCCAGACCTGGTTGGTCATTACGCCCAGGCTGTCGACACCGGATTCTTCCGCCGCGCGCAGGCAGTCTTCATATTGTGCTTCTTGGGTTCTCGCCATGATATCCACTAATTATTCAAACGTGATGTAACCGTAATCGCCCACATAGCCGGCCTGGGCGAAGGCAAATTCCCATTCGTCGGGCATCATGAAGGCGCGGCAGGTCAGCTGCCAATAGAACAGGTTGGCCTTCTCCCGCTCGTTGCGGTAGCTCTCGATGGTAATGTGTTTCGCACCCCTGCCGACGCGCTGCATTTCCTGCAACGAAGGGTGAAGTTCATAGTTAAAAAAATTATGGAAGGTGTTGATTAAATATACAAAAACAAATTCAATGTCGTCATAGGGCAGGTCCTGGCAATGGCCCACCCGCAGATAATCCCGGACTTCTTCCTTGGCGTTTTCGATGCCGTATTCCGAGATATCGATGCCACTGACCTGGGCGCCGTCCAGGGCCTGGGTGAACTCGTACAGCAAGAACCCCTTGCCGCAGCCAATGTCGAGGATCCTGGCGCCCGGCCGCAGGTCATAATGGGCGATCATGGGCTCGGCCACCTGGCGCCAACGGCCGTCGTAATAATAGCCGCCGAAACCATAGCGGCGGTCACCGTCCCAATAGTCCTTGCCGAACCTGCCCGCCACCTCGGCGCAGTCCGCCTTGTCATGCTCCACCACCCGCTGGACATAGTCCCGCTGGGTTGCCTTGTGCACGATGCCGACGAAATCCACGAACGCCATGTCAGAATGCCCGCTGGCTGATCTGCGGGCTGGTCTGCAGGGTGGTGGCGGCGTGTCGGTCGACGAGGAAGATATCTTCCAGCCTGGCGGCGTCTTCCGGGTTGCGAATGGCCATGTTCTCCAGGGCGCCGTGCAGATCGGTGCCGCTGTCGAAAATGCGCTCGTACAGGGCGGGCCTGCCGTTCCGCCCTGGCGGGCAGCATGAACAAGGAAAAACAGATCACCCCCTGAATGCGCTGCAATTCCCCCAGCACCGTCTCCAGGTTCATATAACAGGCGTCCATGGCATATTCCGTGGCGCTCAACAGATAATGCAGGCCGTTACGCTGGGCATAGTCGCGCACCACGAGGTTTTGCACATGCTGGGGCCAGTCCTGACCGCGCACCGGGCGGGAGGCGATGTAGCCCCGATGGCCGTGCCGATTGCTATTCACGGAACCCCTTCGGCATTTCATGGTTCATGCCGACCCGGCTGGCCGGGCGCACGGTGAGCGGCGAGGCGATCCTGTGCGAGGGCGCCGATACCCTGGTCACCGCCTGCGGGCATCAATCGGTCACCGGTTTGGAGGCGGAATTGGCCGATTGGGCAGGCGAGGTTCACGTCATCGGCGACTGCCTGGCACCGCGCACGGCGGAGGAAGCCGTACTGGAGGGGTTGCGCGCGGGGGCGGCTATTTGAAACTGCGCGGTTGCGGGATGGGCGCGGCTGGATTGGCGTTCCTGGGGTGACCTATACGGCGGCGGCGGGCGAAGGGCTGGTCCTGGGCATTCAGGCCTGGGTCCTCGCGCAATGTATCCAGATCCGGCGAAAGGTCGATCAATTCTTCCGCCATGATGTGGATCACCCGGCCCTCCCGCTGCACCCGTCCCCGCGCGGCCAGCAGGCGGGCGGACAGCACGATGCGGCGGTAACGTTCAAAGGTATTTTCCCGGACGATGATATTGGCCACCGCGCCTTCGTCCTCGATGGTAATAAAAATCACCCCCTTGGCGGTGCCGGGGCGCTGGCGCACCAGGACCAGGCCCGCCACGGTGACCAAGGCGCCTTGTTTCAGGTTCATCAGAGTCTCGTTCTCAATCACCCCGCGCCGGTCCAGAGCTGGACGCAACAGGCGCAGGGGGTGATCCTTGAGAGACAGGCGCAGGGCGCTGTAGTCCTGCACCACCTGTTCGCCAATGGGCATGTCGGGCAGGGAGACCTCCCGTTCGCGCGGCGCATGGGCACTGGGCGGGCGATGGCGGGCCGCCGCCAGCAGGGGCAGCTCGGGCTGGTTCAGACGCTTGAGGGCCCACAGGGCGCCGCGGCGGTCCAGGCCCACCGAGCGCCAGGCATCGCCATCCGCCAGTTTCTCCAAGGCGCCGGCGCCCAGGCTGGCGCGGCGCCACAGATCCTCCGGGCTGTCATAGCCCCCGCCTCGATTTTCCGTCAGTCTTTCGCTATCCGCCTGGCGGAAACGGCGGATTTGCCTCAGGCCCAAGCGTAAAGCCCTACGTAAAGCCCTACGCGGGCCCCTATGTTCGTTCGTGGTCTCGATGGTGCAGTCCCAATCGGAATGGTTGACGTCCACGGGCCGCACCTCGGCGCCATGTTCGCGGGCATCGCGGACGATCTGGGCCGGGGCATAAAACCCCATGGGCTGGCTGTTGAGCAGGGCGCAGGCGAAGACGGCCGGGTAATGATGCTTCATCCAGGCGGAGATATAGACCAGCAGGGCAAAGGAGGCCGCGTGGCTTTCGGGAAAGCCGTATTCGCCGAAACCTTCGATCTGTTTAAAGCACCGCTCTGCGAAATCCCGCTCGTAACCCCGCGCCGCCATGCCCTCGATCATTTTGGTCCGGAAGGTATGGATCGTGCCCGTGTGGCGGAAGGTGGCCATGGCGCGGCGCAGCTGGTCCGCCTCCGACGGCGTGAAACCGGCCGCGACAATGGCGATGCGCATGGCCTGTTCCTGAAACAGCGGGATGCCCAGGGTCTTGCCCAGGACATCCTCCAGATCCTTGGAGGGGAATTCCACCCGCTCCTTGCCAGCCCGGCGGCGCAGATAGGGGTGGACCATGTCGCCCTGGATGGGACCGGGGCGGACGATGGCGACCTCGATCACCAGGTCATAGAAATTGCGCGGGCGCAGGCGCGGCAGCATGGTCATCTGGGCCCGGCTTTCCACCTGAAAGACCCCGATGGAATCGCCCTGGCACAACATGTCGTAGACCGCCCCATCCTCCGCCGGCACGGTCGCCAGATCGTAGCGTTTGCCATGGTGTTGGGCGATCAGATCAAAGCCCTTGCGGATACAGGTCAGCATGCCCAGGGACAGCAGGTCGATCTTCAACATCCCCAGGGCATCCAGATCGTTCTTGTCCCATTCGATCACCGTGCGGTCCGCCATGGCCGCGTTGGTAATGGGCACCACTTCCGAGAGCGGGCCCCGGGTGATGACGAAGCCGCCCACGTGTTGCGAAAGATGGCGGGGAAAGCCGGTCAATTCCCGCGCCAAATGGATGGCCATGGCCACCGTGGGATCGTCCGGGTTCAGGCCGATCTCCCGCACCTTGTCGCCCTCTACCTGTTCGCCGCCCCAGCCCCAGACATTGCCGGCCAGGGCGCCGACCGCATCCACTGACAGCCCCAACGCCTTGCCGACCTCACGAATGGCGCTCTTGGCCCGGTAGGTGATCACCGTGGCGGTCATGCCGGCGCGGTCACGGCCGTATTTTTCATAGACGTACTGGATCACCTCCTCGCGCCGTTCATGTTCGAAATCCACGTCAATGTCGGGCGGCTCGTTCCGCTCGGCCGAGATGAAGCGTTCGAACAACAGATCCAGGCGGGCGGGGTCAACGGCGGTGATGCCGAGGCAGTAGCACACGGCGGAGTTCGCCGCCGAACCCCGGCCCTGGCAGAGGATCTTGTTGTTCCGGGCAAAACGGACGATGTCGTGCACGGTCAAAAAATACGGTGCGTAATCCAGCTCCCCGATCAGCTTCAACTCGTGGCGCAGCAGCTCTTGCACCGATGCTTCAACCTTTGCGCCATACCTCTCCCGCGCGCCGATCCAGGTCAGGCGTTCAAGTTCCTCTTGCGCCGTCCTTCCCGCGGGCACCGGTTCGGCCGGATATTCGTAACGCAATTCATCCAGGGAAAAGCGGCAGCGCGCCGCCAGTTCCACCGTGCGGGCCACGGCTTCCGGGTAATCGGCGAACAGGCGGGCCATTTCCTCTGCCGTTTTCAGATGCCGCTCCGCGTTGGCGTTCAGATGAAAGCCGGCCTGGGCCAGGGTGCAATGTTCCCGGATGCAGACCAGCACGTCCTGCAACGGCCGCCGCCCCGGCGTGTGGTAATGCACATCGTTGGTGGCGATCAGAGGGGTGTTGGCGGCCTGGGCCAGGCCGGCCAGATGCACCAGACGGCGGCGGTCATCGCCGGAATAGAGGTAATGGCCGGAAAGATAACAGCGCCCCGGCCAGCGCCGGCCCAGGGCCTGGAGTTGCGCCGCAAATACATCATCCGGTGCGTCATCACGTTCACTGGGGGGCAGGACGACGAAGATCTGCCCTTCATCATGGTGCAGGACATCCTCCAGGGTGATCCAGCAATCCCCCTTGGGCGCCCGCCGCCGCCCCGTGGTCAGCAATTTTGACAGCCGGCCGTAGGCGGGGCGGTCGGTAGGAAAGCACAACAGGCTGAGGCCCGGTTGCCCCTCGGCCACCGCCTCCACCTGCAGATCCAGCCGGGCCCCCACCACCAGTCGGATACCCGCCTTCTTGGCGCCGACGTGGGCGCGGACAACGCCCGCGAGGCTGTTGCGGTCGGTGATGGCGACGGCGTCGAGCCCCAGGGCGGCAGCCGTGATGGCCAGCTCGTCCGGGTGCGAGCCGCCCGCCAGGAAGCTGAAGTTGGAGGTGACCTGCAGCTCGGCATAGCGCATGGCGCTAAGCAAAGAAGCCATGCAGAAACCACTCAGGTGTCTCCACCGCTGCCCCGCCGTACAGACCCCGGCGGTAGAGCCAGTAACGCTGCCCCCGGCTGTCCTCGATACGATAATAATCCCGGGTCTCGCAGGCCAGGCCGGCGGCTTCCGCCTGCATCTGGTGCCACCATTCGGGCGCGATGCGTTCGGGGCCGTCGCCGCGCCGGACCCGGTGCGCGATGCCACGCCAGCGGAACAACACCGGCGGGCCGTCGGGCACCTCGGCCACCGCCTCCACCCGCTCGGGGCGGGGCAGCAGATAGACCGGGCGGCGGTCGATGTGGCGCCATTCGCCCCTCCCCTCACCAGTCCCCCCACCTGGCACCGGGGCATTCATGGGCGGCACCAAACAAGCGGCCCGTTCCGGCAGATGGCTTTGCACGGGCGCAAAGCGGGCCACATTGCCGGGGCCGAGGCGGTTGCCCAGACGATCCAGCAACGGCGCCAATGCCTCGCCCAACGGCGCCTCATCGGTACTGCGCTGCCCGGCCGGCAGGGGGTCGCTGCGCCCGGCCATAAGAACCATCAGATCGGCGCCGAATTGCGCCTCCAGGCTGGGCAGATGCTCGGCCAGCAGGCGCAGCAGATGGCCGGGCTCCCGGCTGGCCCGGTTCAGGCCCGCCTTGATCCGTTGCACCGTGCCGTCGGCCAGATACAGGCGCAGCTCCATGCTCCGCGCCCCCCGTTCCCCGCTTTCCAGCACCGCGCACAGCTCCTCCACCAATTGCGCCGTGGCCCGGGCGATATGGTCGCGATGGCCGATGGGCTCGGGAAAGGCCATGCGGCTCCAGAAACTGGTCTTGGCCGGGCGCGGCGACAGCGGCTCGTCCGCGCGGCCCAGGGCCTGGTCCAGGCGATAGGTCACCTCGCGCCCGAACCGTGCCGTCAGGGCGCCCCTGGGCAGGGACCACAATTCCCCGATCCGCCCCAAGCCCAGACGGGCCAAACCATCCGCCGCCGCCGCCGACAGGCGCAGGGCCGATACGGGGAGCCGGTCCAAGGCCTCCCGCGCACCGCCGGGGGGGACAATCGCCGCCGTCTCATTGCCATCCCGCATCCCGTACCGCGCAACGGCCCAGGCCGCGCCCAGGCTGTCGGCGATGGCCATTTGCGCTTGAATGGCGAAATCCGCCAGACGCCGGGACAGATCATCCAACATGGCCCCCTCGCCGCCGAACAGATGGGCGCACCCCGTGACATCAAGGCAAATCCCCGCCTCTCCTTCCCCCTTGCCATCCCCTTTGCCATCAGTGGCCACCCAGGGGCTGTAGCGGCCGCACCAATCGGCCAGGGCGGCCAGGGCGCGGGCATCTTCCTCCGGTGTCAAATCACGCACCGTCAAGCCCGGGACGACAGGTATCAGGGCATGGGCATCGGTCAGCATCATGCCCACGCGAACGCCCAGGGCCAAGGCCGCTTCATTGGCCGCGCCGATGCGCTGGCCGCCCTGTTGCGCCACGATCAGGGCCAGAGGCTGGCCGCGCTCCGGCTGCCCCGCGTTAGAGGTTCGCCGCCAGGCGCGGTACAGCCGGTCCGTGGGCCATTGGAGCAGCCACAGGGAGAGGATGCGTTTGCGGTCTTTCACCGTCTTGCTCATGGCCGTTTTGCTCATGGCTGTCTTGTTCATGGCTGTCTTGTTCATGGCTGTCTTGTTCATGGCTTTCATCCCAGCCTCCGCCGTTCCACTGCAACAGCCAGCGGCCCGGCTGCCCGCCCTTGCAGCGCAGCAATTCGACCCAGACCCGGGCCGCGCCAATGCCCGCATAGCCACCAGCCTCCGCACTTCCGGTCTCGGCGCCACTCGTCTCGGCACCCCTGGTCTCGGTACCCCTCGTCTCGGCACTGGGCGCCGGCGTGATGCGCCAGCGGGTCAGGGCGGCACTCACGCCCAAACCTTCGTCACCCCTTCCATCACCCCCCCCGCCTTTGGTGCGCAGCAACAGGGCGGTAACGCCGGAGGCCTCCGCCGCCAATTGCAGCCGCCGGCTTTGCCCCAGATCCAACCGCCCCACTTCGCCCACCACCATGGCCAGATCGGTGCATTTCAGCCCCTCTTCCATGGCCCACAGACGTTGCGGATCATCCCGCCCCCGCACCAGGATCAAGCGTGCCGCATCCAGACCGAAGGCCGCCAGACCGGGGCCGTACAGCCCCTGATCGGAGAGGCACCACAACACCTGACCACCACCGACCCGGGTACATAACGCCGCCCGCCGGGCCGCCAGCACGGCCGTGAAAGCCAGCGCCGCGCCGCCACGATGGCGCCCCCGCTCCACCTCGCCCAGAACCTCGTGCAGACCGCCCCGCGCCAGCCCAGCCCCCGGCAGCGCCCCATCAATCCCCCCTACGCCCAGGGTCAGGGGCGCCAGACCCCGCCAGACCCGCCCCGCGCCCTGTTCAATGGCCGCGATGCGCCGGCGCAGCGATGTCAGAGATGCCAAAGACGTCGGAGATGCGGGCGGGCCCTCAACGGCCCGCCCCTGCCCATTCCCATCC
>JAYGEA010000340.1:0-16270 GCA_046582635.1 Alphaproteobacteria bacterium | reverse complement strand
TCTGGAACCAGGCGAAGCGTCATATGCGCAGGTTCAATGGTGTCCCCAAAGAGCACTTTGGGCTATTCTTGAAGGTAATGTGAGTGGCGTTTCAACAATCCAAAACCACAAGATCAATTACGGCAGATAAAATAGTGGGTTAAGCAGGAACAATCGTAGTTATCTGGGTCAGCCCCTTAATTTATATTATCATCAATCTATCCGGGAGACATTGCTGAGAAAATTTAAGGTTTAGTTAGATTAAATTGGTCGATACACTTTTATGTAGAAATTAAATTCCGGCGCTAAGCGATCTGCAGAACCACGAGATTGTGGACGCCGTGGACGATGCTGGGGACCCACAGGCTTTCGGAATATTCGTAGATCCAGGCCAAAAACAGGAACAAGGCGAACAGGCCCGGCATGGCGCCGAGATCGAAATGCATGAGCCCGTGTGCCACGGCGGCCAAGCCGGCGGCGTTCCAAAGGCTGAAGCGGCGGCGCAGCCAGCCGAACAGCAGGCCGCGAAAGACCAGTTCCTCCATCAAGGGCGACAGCACGGCGATGCCCAGGATCATGGTCAGGAAATAGACCGGCTGGCCCAAGGCCTGCTCCGGCGATAGGGGCAGGGCGGGGCCGGTCGCCGGGCCCAGCAGGGGCCGGGTCAGGGCGGTGATCAGCATGGTTGCCGGCACCGATACAACGCCCAGGGCAACAGCCCGCAGCAGCCACTGCCGCGAGGTCCAGGCATACCCCAGGCCGGTCCAGCCGTGCGCCTCCCGCCAGACGGTGGCAAACCAGATCCAGATAATGGCGGCCAGACTGGGCAGCACGACAAAGCCCAACATCAGTTCCACCGGCCCGATCTGCTCCATCGGGCCAAGCACCCGGCGGCTCATTAAGGCAACGCCGACCTGTATGACAATGGCGCCGACGACGGCCAGGCGCATATCCCGTGTGTCCAAACTAGGTGGCATGAACTAATCCAATTGTTGCGCCAGCATTTCGAACGCCGTCCGCACCGTCGCTTCCCGAATACCGCTCCGGCCCAGATCGCCATAACGTTGCGCGCGGTGCAGGGTTTCCCCTCCGCGCCGGGCGCAGGCCAGATGCACCAGGCCGACCGGTTTATCCTCCGTGCCCCCGCCGGGGCCCGCCACGCCGGTAACGGCGACGGCGAGATCCGCGTCGGAATGGGCGATGGCGCCTTCCGCCATGGCCCTGGCCACGGGTTCCGACACCGAGCCGTGGCTGTCAATCAGCGCCATTGCGACGTCCAGCATGGTGTTCTTGGCCTGGTTGGAATAGGTGACGAAGCCGCGATCAACCACATCGGAGGAACCGGCGATCTCTGTCAAACAGCCGGCGATCAGGCCGCCGGTACAGGATTCCGCCGTCGCCAGCATGACACCCGCCTCGCGGCACGCCTGCAGCAAGGCCGTCGCCTGGTCCATTAGATTCTGCGCGAACATCAATATTTGGCCATCACGTGGTCGGCGAAATCCTTGAAGTTTTGTCGCGCCACGGCCACGGGCGGCAACAAGGATACCTCTTTCAGACCGCCTGCCTCCAATTTGCGCAGGCGCTCGATAATTTCGTCGGGCTCGCCCACCAGGCCGCCCGAGGCCTTGATCATCGCCGGTGTGATAAACCGCCGCTCCCGGTCGGGCAGGAAAGCGCAATGGCCCGTATGCAAGATCTGATGCCGCCGCTCCTCTTCCATCTCGGTCTCGACATAGGTCTTATATTGCTCCCAGACGTCGCGCACTGATCCGAGAATGAAGTCGTCATCGCCCCGTTGCAGATAAATCTCGTACCAAAAGTGCAGGGAAGAGGCCACCTCGGCGCCGGTTTCGTCAATCACCCGTTCGGAGGTCAGGTCTTCGCCTGGTTTCAGGACGCAGGCAAATGTGAGGACGGCGGTATGAAAATCATCGTCCAGGGTCCGACCCACGTCCGCCGCGCCCCGATGCATGCGCTCCAGGTTCTTGGTCAGCAAACCATATGGTTCATTGCCCGCCCCGATGCGGCCATCGCCGAAGGCGCCCGCGGCGGCCAGGGCCTTGGGGCCGTTGGCGGCGACATAGATGGGCACCGTCTGCTCTGTGTTGATGCAGTCCAGCTCCCGATCCAGGAATTTGATTGGTTTGCCCTGGTATTCCACTTCCTCGCCCGCCAGCAGGCCGCGCACCACGCGCAGGTAATTGCGAAAGGCGGTGGGCTGCATGGGATTTTGGCCCATCACCCGCATGGCCGTATGTCCCGTCCCGATTCCTAGGAAAACCCGGCCCGGCGCCAGTTTGTTGATGGAGGCGATGGAATGGGCCGTCACCGGTGCCAGCCGCGTGCCGGCGATCGCCACGCCCGTGCCCAGGCGCAGCGTGGTGGTGTTCTGCGCCGCCAGGGCCATGGTGGCGTAGCAATCGGACCAGATCATCTGGCTATCGGGCACCCAGCCGGCGTCGTAGCCCAGATCCTCCAGGTAGGGAAATATCTGCCAATCATCAATCTTGGTCGCGACCATGCCGCCGAATTTCATCTTTACTTCCTCTTTGTCAGTACCAATGGCGAAACGCCGCGATGGCCGCCAGGGGATACAGGGCGGCCAGGATGTCATCCAACATGATGCCCAGGCCGCCATGAATCTTGGCATCGGCCCAACTGGCGGGCCACGGCTTTGTAATATCGCACAGTCGGAACAACAAGAAAGCCGCCAGATAATATAACGGCTCCAGCGGCGCGGCGATCAGCACCAGCCATTGGCCCGCGACCTCGTCAATCACCACGGCACCGGGATCGCTGCCCACCCCCGCCCGTTCATAGACACCACCGGCCCAGCACCCCACGGCGAAGACCACTAATGTCGCCGTGGCAAGCGCGGTGGTGCCGCCGAAATGGACAATTATCCAGGCACAGGGCAGGGCGGCCAACGAGCCCCAGGTGCCGGGCGCGGGCCGCAACAGGCCGGCGCCGAACCATGTCGCCAACAGGCAGGCCGGGTGGGTCAAGGGAAGGGCTGCTCTGGGCATTCAGGTGCTTGACATGCAGGTGCTGGACATTCAGAGGGGCAGGCGAACGGTGGCGGTGGCTTGCGCCGCGATGCCTTCGTTACGGCCGGTGAAGCCCAGGCGTTCCGTGGTGGTCGCCTTGATGCTGACCCGTGTTTGCTCCAGCCCGGCGATGTCGGCCAGGCGGGCCGCCATGAGCTGATGGTGGGGGGCGATTTTCGGCCGCTCGCAAATGATGGTCAGGTCCAGATGCGCCAGCCGTCCGCCCAGGTCGTGCAACCGGGCGACGGCGAAGGTGACGAACCGGGCCGAGTCCGCGTCCGCCCATTCACTCTCGCTGGGTGGAAAATGGCGGCCGATGTCGCCGTCGCCGATGGCGCCCAATATAGCGTCGGTGACCGCATGCAAGGCCACATCCGCATCGCTGTGCCCTGCCAATTGGGCGTCATGGGGAATATCGACGCCGCACAGGCGGACCTGGTGGCCCGGTTCGAACCGGTGCACATCAAATCCCTGGCCAACCCGCACATCGAACAGCCGGGCGGCATGGGCGGCATCGGCGCGGGCCAAATCATCTGCCGTGGTGATCTTGCCGTTGTCCGGCGAGCCGGCCACGATTTCAATCTCCATCCCGGCGGCGCGCGCAATGGAGGCGTCATCCGTATGGCCGGTCCCCGCGCTTTCATGCGCGGCCAGGATGGCGCCATAGGTGAACCCCTGGGGCGTTTGGGCCTGCCAAAGGCCGTCGCGGGAGACTTCATCCGTGATCAGGCCGGCCGCCCCGCGTTTTAAACTGTCGACCACGGCCACGGCGGCGATGGCGCCTTCGTGGTCCGCCAGACCGGCAAGTACATTGTCGATGACCTGCCCCGAGATAAAAGGCCGGGCGCCGTCATGGATCAGGACGCAATCGGGGCCTAGGTCCGCCAAGCCGCGCAAACCGTGCAGAACCGACTGTTGCCGGCTGTCGCCGCCGATGATCGGCGGCAGAAGGTCAAGCCCCTGGGCGGCCGCCGCGTAGAGGGCCTGGTCTGCCGCCCCAATCACGGCGGCCACGGCGGCAATGGCGGGATGATGGCAAAAGGCCAACAAAGCATGGCGCAGCACGGGAATGCCGGCCAGGCTTTGATATTGCTTGGCCACCGCGCCTCCGGCCCGTTCCCCGCGCCCGCCCGCGACCACCAGCGCGGCGGTGATGTATTTTTCGCCCTCCAACATGGTCGGAACTTAGCATGCCTTGCCAATCGGCCTGTGATATTAACGCCCGAGTTTTTTGTAACGGGATAATTTAATGACCAATGTCGAAGTGCAGTTGGAGGACCGGGCCACCGGACGGGTCGCCTGGGTCCGCATGGATAACCAGAGCCGCCTGAACGCCGGTTCCCTGGAACTGGTGGAGCAATTGAAAACCGCCTTTGAGACACTGGCCGGGGACGATGAATTGCGGGCCGTGGTTTTGACCGGGGCGGGGGATCGAGCCTTCATGGCCGGTGCGGATCTGAACGATCTGGCCGGGCTGGACCCGGACAGCGGCCGGAATTTCATTACCCGGTTGCACCATGCCGCCGCCGCCATCCGCGCCCTGCCGGTGCCGGTTATCGGACGCTTGCGGGGCTTCTGCCTCGGTGCGGGACTGGAACTGGCGGCGGCCTGCGATTTCCGGGTGGCGGATGAGACTTTCGTTATGGGCATGCCGGAGGTCAAGGTGGGTCTGCCGTCGGTGATCGAGGCGGCTTTGTTACCGCGCCTGATCGGCTGGGGCCGGACGCGGGAGATGTTGTTGACGGGCGTCAACTATGACGCAAACGAAGCCCTGGCCATGCACTTCGTGGAAAAGCTGGTGGTGAGGGCGGAGCTGGACAATTGGGTCGAGGTTTGGCTGGGCCGTATTCTGGAGGCGGGTCCCGTGGCCGTGCGGGCGCAAAAAGCCTTGATCGGGCAATGGGAGGAGCTGGGCCTGGCAGCCTCCATCAAGGCCGGTATCGATACCTTCAGCGATGCCTACAAGACCGACGAGCCGAACCGTATGCTGGCCCCCTTCATGAAGCCGAAATAATACCACCTTGCAATGATAGGGACCCATAGAGATCGCCTCAGCGGCCCCTCGGGTAGGAGTGAGGGTGCAGGCGATATGGGATATCGTCAAGCCTTCACGACGCCATCCGAGGGGCCGCTGAGGCGACCCGAAGGGCGTATTTTGGGCGCTTTCGGACGGCGTCGCGCGCACCTAACGATACCCCGCATCGCGTCGGCGCACGCTCCTACCCGAAAACGCCCAATATACGTCTCTATGGGTTCCTATCATTGCAAGGTGGTATAAGCATGGCGGGCCAACATTGGGTGTTCGGCTACGGCTCCCTCATGTGGCAGCCGGATTTCCCTTATATCGAGCGGCGGCCGGCCCTGGTGCGGGGCTGGCATCGGGCCCATGCCCTTTGCAGCACGATGTCCTGGGGCTCGCCCGAGCGGCCGGGCCTGATCCTTACCCTGGTGGGTGGGGGGAGTTGTCTTGGCACGGCGTTTCGCGTGGCGCCGGGCCATTGGTGGCGGACGCGGGGTTATTTGCGCCAGCGCGAAGCTGCCTATCGCCACATCCAGGTCACCGCCGTCACGCCCCGGGGCGAGATATCGGCCCTGACCTTTGCCGCCGATCCCAGCCATGGCCGTTATATCGGCAGGCAAAACCTGGACAAAAGCGCCCGCATGGTGGCCCAGGGCGCGGGCGGCAAGGGCACCTCCCGTGGTTATCTGGCGGGCACCATTGCCGCTATCCGCGCCATGGGCGGCCAGCCGGAGCCGTCCCTATTGCGGTTGCGGGCGGAAGTGGAGCTTGTTATTCGCAAACAGGGATCATGAGTATGGTCCGATATGGTCCCTGGCGCGCCGTTGATTTTCCGCAATCCATTGGCGGTCCCGTTCAATGCAACTGTTGAAGCTGGTGCTGCCCCGTTCGAAACCGAGGCGCAGGCAACGGTCGTCGTACCACGTTAGCTGATCGCCAACCCTTTCAATCAGGGCGGTGTCTTCATCGCAGGCCACATGAGCCTTGTATGTTCGAATAATGATCGATACGGGGCTACGGCCAGGCGAGGCGCGGCGTTTGAAGTTAGGTGACATTATTCCGTTCACAGAGAAAGATGGTAGGCAAAACTGCCATGTCTCGGTCCTTGGTAAGCGCAAGAATGGTGTCCGCAATAGACGTATTCTTGTAGCACCGAAACGAGTTTATACCGATTACATGTTCATTAGCGTCAATCTCCGTCCAAAAGGTGTCAATCACGAACAGCTTTTTGTGAAGATCAAAGGCCAGGAAGCCTACGATATGTATGGCCCCTATGTGCGGGAATTGCTTGAGGAAAGCGGTTTGAAACAAACAGCCAATGGCACAGAGCGATCTGCGTATTGTTTCCGCCTCGCGACCGCTATGACTGGTTGCTCCGTCGATGCCAGCGCGGCGATAAATCTCGCCAAATAGTTGGCATAGCGTATTGGCTGAAAAAGAGCCGCCCTTTTGACTGCTGAGCAATGCGGTCGCAGGGGCAGGTAAAGCAGGGAAACCATCCAAATATCGGCGGATATCACGTTGGAGACGCTTGTTCACAAAGACCGTCCTCGCGACCCCGCCCTTAGTTTGAGAGGGCTTTAAGCGCAATTCCTCGCGCACCGTTTCTGAACAAAGGATTGAGTGCGACGGAGGATGGAGGAATGTCAACAACGATGTACTTGCCCGTGAGGGAAAAGCCAGCATTCAATACCAGTGTAAATCTCACGAAACACCATGTCCGCCAACGGAGGAGTTGGTGAGAAGGGCGACGGTTGTTGCGAATTGGAAACCGACCATCGAACTCACGAACATCGATGAACTTGTCCCGACTTTGGAGCAAATTCACAAGGCGGTCGCTGATGGTGAAATCGATACCATCCTCATGAGCGCCAAAAAAGAGCGGGCGAATGGTTTCAAGCGCAATATCGCCAAAAACACATTACGACCCTCGCGGCGGAACAGATCATTTGTTGGGTTTGTTCCGCCGCTTTGTTACCGTCTGGTCAATCCGCCTCAAGCACATCCACATATCAAAGCCTCCTTGTCCCTCAACCGTCGCAAGTAGGCCGTAACATTTTATTAACTAATTAATCTACCGTTGCTTGACGAAAATTTGGAAAATTGTTACTATTAGTTAACAAATAATTAGTTTATTATTATACTAAATATAAATACTAAACGTAGCCTAAAGGCCGAAAATAACGATTTATAACGTATTGTTTCTTAAGGTGTTTTTTACTTCATTCATATGCGCACGGCCTTTTTACGAAATGGCGGTCAGGTGTAGGAGCCGAAAACCAGGCCCACCGGATTGCCCCGCAAATCCGACAGGGTGACCTGCCCGCCGCTGCGTTGGCGGTTGGGCCCCAGGATGTCGGCGGTGAAATCCGGCGCCATGGCGCCCACTTTCGGCACATCCGCCTCGCGGGCCTTTTGCGTGGCCATGTGGGCCTCGAACTGGGCCTCGGAAATATCGGAGATTTGCAGCCAGACCTGACGTTTTTCCGCCATGTCCATGGCGGCGTACTGATCCAGGGTTACGGGGCTGATCTTGTTCATTCACTCATTCCTTCAGGCTTGGTGGCACATATGCCGGCACGATACCGCGGAACAACACATCAACGGCCTGGGCGGCGACCTCGCGCACCGGGCGTTGGGAGGGATCATACCACTCCACGGACCAATTCAGCGAGCCCAGCAGCAAGGTCCGCAGCAACGAGGTATCCAGGTCCGCCCGGATGGCGCCAGCGCGCTGCGCCGCGCCCAACAGCTCCTGCCACAGGGTCACGTAGGCTTGCCGCAACGGTTGGGCCTTTTGCTGGAAGGCCGCCGGCACCTCGCCAAAGGTGCGGATGGAGGCGGAGGTATAGTCGCCATGGCTCAACAACGCCTCCAAATGGGCGGTGACCGCCGTCTCGATCCGTTTCAGATGGTCTGTCCGAGGGGGCAGGGCGGCGAGTTGGTCGCGTACCGCCTCGTACACGGCGGCGACGCCGCGCTCCAGCACCGCATCCATGATCTCGTCTTTCGAGGCGAAATGGTAATAGATGCTGCCCGCCTGTATCCCCGCCACATTGGCGATGGCCCGCAGCGTGGTGTTGCCATAGCCCTGGCGGCGCAGCATCCGGGCGGCGGCATCGAGGATCTGCCCTCGCGAAATCTCGGACTTGCGACCGCGGCGTGCGGGTAAACCGTCGTTCATGTGATCGCCTCTCCACAGGGCGCCTCAATACGATCATGGCACGATTTTGGCACGATCATGAAAAGCTCAGTCTATCGGAGGCGGCGGCAATAATCGAACATTTGTTCGAAACCCGCCATGCATGCCTCCAGTCGCCCATGGTTAACCATTCCTTAGGCGGCAATAGGGTATGAGAGGCCCTGTGTGGAATTGCAACGGCAAGGGTATTGGCAACCCATGAGCTTTTATGGCCCGCCACGGGAACAGCTTGGCACGATTGTATCGGGATTGAAGCAGGTCGAGGCCGTCTATGAGGCGAACGGCCTGACCACCTTCATGCAGGACAATATGGTTGCCTTGATGCGCAACCAACATTTTGCCGGCGACCAGAAATTCGTCACGGCGGTGCTGTCAAATGCCCATGATGACGCCGATTCAGCCAAAATCTGGCGCCTGCACACCTGTTGCTGGGCCGCCCGCTCGGCCTTGGCCGTGGACGGCGATTATGTGGAATGCGGGACTTACAAGGGCTTCTACGCCAGCGTCATGACGCAATATATGGATTTCATAAACCTAGCCCGTACCTTTTATCTCTACGATACCTTCGCCGGCCTGCCCGAGGATTGGTCGACGGAACTGGAGCGCACACAGGCCAATCCCGGCTATACCTGGGACGGTGTGTATGACGACGTGATCGACCGCTTCGCCATCTATGACAATGTGAAGGTGGTCAAGGGCATCGTGCCGGAGGTCTTTGACGAGGTGGTGCCCGAACGCATCGCCTTCCTGCATCTGGACCTGAACGCCGGGGTGGCGGAAACGGCGGCGCTGGACCGCTTGCTGCCGTTGTTGAGTGATGGGGCCATGGTGGTGCTGGACGATTTCGGCCGCCTGGAACAGCGGGAATTATGCCTGGTCCATGTTGAGTGGTGGCGCGACCATGGCCACACTATATTGGAGCTGCCGACCGGCCAGGGTCTGGTGACAATTCGCCGGGACGCCCTTTAAACACCGCTCGGACGCCGGTTCCAAAAGCGCCCTGACAGGGGCCTTGTTTTCCTGACATAGTGGGGCATGACCCTGATGAACCATGCCGCACGGCTGCTCTGCCTAGGCGTCCTGGCGATGGCGGCTCCGGTGCACGGCCAGCCCATGAACGATGGAGAAGCCTGCCTGGAAGGCAGCGGCCGGGCTGTTCTGGATGAAGCCTATTGCCGCCGCGCCCTGTCCAAAAACTTGTCCGGCAACTTGTCCGGCAGGGGCTTGGCGGCGGTGGAACGGGCGGCATTGTTGACGGCCCGGGCCCGGGCCAAATTGGGCGCGCGGGAAGAGGCCTTTGCCCAGATCGCCCGCGCCCTGAGCCTCAATCCCGCTTCGGCCCAGGCTTATTTCGTGCGCGGGGTTCTGGCGTCCGGGCTGGCCGCAGGGTTGGCTGATCTGTCCCGGGCGGTGGCCTTGAACCCCTATTTCGCCGATGCCTTCGCTCATCGCGCCCTGGCCCATATGCAGATCGGCGCGGAGGCCGCCACGCAGCTGGATTTCGACCGTGCATTGGAGCTGCGGCCAAAGACTTCCCTGGCCCTGTTCGCCAAGGGGGTTTTACACTTTCGCCAGGGCCGGCTTGATCAGGCGCGTCGGCTTTTTGAACAGGTCCTGAGGCTCTCGCCCGTGCGCCATCCCATAGCGGCCCTGTGGCTGGCGGCGACCGCGGCCCATCTCGGCGGCGACCCCGCCGCCGTACTGGCGCCCTTTTTGTGGTGGTGGGAGGGGGATGGCTGGCCGGCGCCGTTGGTGGGCCTGTGGTCGGGGCGGCTCGGGCCGGCGGCGGCCATTGTCGCGGTCATGAGGCAGGCTAGCCCGGTGCGGGCCCAGGGCGCCTTCTTTGTCGGGCAATGGTACCTGGCGAAAGGGAAAGACGGTTTGGCCCGGCAATGGCTGGACCGGGCGCGGGCACTTGGCCCGCCGGGCATGATGGAGGTCATCGCCTTGCAGCCAGCGGCAAGCGATTAGCGTTTTTCAAGTTTGATCCGAGCCAGCCCGCTCCCCCACCCGGCCACCCACGTGAGTACCCTAATGGGTGGCCGGGTGGGGAACGGGCGGCCTGGCGAAACCTTGCTTGCTTGCAAGGTTCTAATCCCCGCGATCCCCCGCCAAACCCTTGGGGCGCAGCCAGGTAAAGGCGATGTGGGCGCCCAGCATGGCGATGGCGATATGGCCGAAGGCCAGGCCCCAGGCCAGATGCGAGGGGCCGCCCGCGGCATCCAGGATCCAGCCCACCATGACCGGCCCGACAAAGCCGCCGCCATAGCCCAACATGGAATGCACCGCCAAGGTGGCGCCCCGGCGTTGGGGATCGGCGCTGCCCGCGGCGCCTGCGGTCAGGGAGGATGAATCCAGCCAGATCACCATGCCGTAAATCACCACCAGCACGGCGGCCATGGCGTAGTTGAAGGCGCCCAGAAAACCCATGGCCAGGGCGCAGATCATCGATCCCGCCATGGCCAGGCGGATCAGCCGCCGCCGCCCCAGGCGGATGGAGATTTCGTTGCCCGCCACGCTGGCCCAGGTGCCGAACAGGGCCATGGCCGTGACCATCACCGTCGGCCCGAACCACGTGGTCTCGACACCGTCGCGGAGAGCGAGGTAGGCCAGGAAGGCCACCGCCCAGCCGCGCATGGCGCCCATCTCCCAAGTGTGGATGCAATAGCCGATGGAGTAGGCCAGGGCCGAGCGGTTCTTGAACACGGGCCGGAAATCGAACAGCGCCCAGCTCCATTTATCACCCAGCCCCCGGGGCTGTTGCTTCGGCGCGAACAGGACGGCGATGGCCCAGGCGACGGCGGCACAGCCAGCGGCAATGGTAAAGGCGCCGCGCCAGCCCCAGAGATCAGCCAGGGCGCCGGCGATGACGAACGACAGGGCGGCGGATATGCCCAGACTGGCCGCATGCCAGGTGACGGCGCGGGACAGCAGTTTGCCATCAACCCGGTCCGCCAACAGCTTCAGCCCGGTCATATAGGTGCCGGCCCAGCCCACGCCCGCGACGGCACGGGCGGTGGTGGCGCTCCAAAAACCATCGGCCCAAATGGCAAACAGCAGATGCCCAAAAATGGTGCAGCCGACCCCGAACAAATAAACCCGGCGCGGATCGATCCGGTCCGTTAAGGTCACCAGAATGGGCACCGACAGCATGTAAGCCAGGTAAAAGGTCGCGGTGATCCAGCCCGCCTGGCTGTAATCCAGGCCCCACAGGGGGATGAACTGGGGCAACAGCGCGGGCCAGGTATAGGCGCCGATCTGGGCCAGCACCTGGGCCGTGCAGATCAGGGTGACGAGGCGGGCCGCGCCCGGGCCGGAACGGCTCTCGGGTAGGAGCTCATCATTCATTCTCTCAAACGCCCCGCTCGTCTACACTGTTACCGAACTATACCAAGGTACGGTGATAGAAACCCTCGCCGCCCAGGGCCAGCCGGAGCTGAAGCGTGGTCGCCGCCGCGCCATGGCCGTCATCAAAGACCCAAAAATAACCCTATTATCGCAGCCGCTGTCATGTCACGCCGCCCTCTCCCCGGGCGAATCGCAGCAGACAGTCGTCGGGTAATGGAACCAGCTCTTCGATCACATGGTTGGCGTAGAATTCCGAGCGGCCATGGTTGCGGACGCCGTTGTCCGTGCGGTTCAGGCTGGAATAGACGTTGTCGCGCGGCCAGGGCGAGATATTCGCGGCGGAGGCATGCGCCATGCAGCCGTGGAAGAACAGCCCGGTGCCCGCCACGCCCTTCGGCGCGACCATGCCGTGCGCCGCGACCAATCGCGTCACCGTTTCGTCGCTTAACTTGGCGAAGGAGGAAGAGCCATCGAGCGCCTCCACCGGAGCGTCCAATACGCCGTCGCGATGAGAGCGGGGGATGAGGATGATCGGGCCATTGAATTCATTCACATCGTGCAGAAACAAGGCAAAGTTCATGGCCCGGCATTCGGGCATTTCGTCAATGGCATGCCAGGTGCCATAGTCCTGATGCCAAGGTAGGTCGAGCTTGCCAAAGGGCGGCTTGGTGACGATTTTGTATTGGTGGGAGTAGACCGGCCCTTCCAGCAACTGCATTGCCGGCTCCACCATGCGCGGGTGGCGCAGCAGCAAAGCGAAGGCCTCGCTATAGCGCTCCAGGCGATGGGCCAGTAACGGCACGCCGGAGTCGCTGCGCGGCACTTCCGGCCGGTCGAGCGAAAAAATCCGCGCCAAATCCGCGCGCAACACCGCTGTCTCTTCCTCGCTGAAAAGCTCCGGTATTTCCAGATATCCTTCCCGTTCGTATGTCTCGAGCTGTTCGGCGTTGAGTAGCACGGGGCGATCTCCTTTCGCGGCCAATACAGTGGCGCAATTTCGGTAGGCTGATGAATTCAAGCATTCGACGAAAGCGGAAGCAATCTTGAAATGCGCCATGAACCGTCGGCATAATAGGCGGAACCGCTGGCGCGGCCGTTTCGGGTGCGAACCCGAGACGGCGGTCGCTAAGTATTCGTATAGGATAATTCATGCGCTATCGTATCATTCCGGTCACCAAGTTCCGGCAGAACTGCGCTTTGTTGTGGTGTCCCGAGACCATGGCCGGCGCGGTCACGGACCCGGGTCCGGAAGTTGACAAGATATTGGCGGCCATCGCGGAAGAGGACGTCCGGGTGGAAAAGATCCTGGTCACCCATGGCCATGCGGACCATTCCGGCGGCGCGGCGGAATTGTCGGAGCGTCTTGGCGTGCCTATCGAGGGGCCGCACCGGGCCGACGATTTCCTGATCGAGGCCATGCCAAAACAAGCCCGGCGCACCGGTCTGGCGGCGCGGATTTTCGCCCCCGACCGCTGGCTGGAGGAGGGCGAGACGGTCTCCTTCGGCACCATCACCCTCTCGGTCATTCACTGTCCCGGCCACACGCCGGGGCATGTGGTGTTCCATCATCCCCCCTCCAAGCTGGCGGTGGTGGGCGATGTGCTGTTTCGCGGTTCCATGGGCCGCTGCGATGGACCCCGGGGCGACCACATGGCCCTGGTCAACGCCATTCGCGGCAAGCTGTGGCCCCTGGGCAACGACACCGAATTCATCCCCGGCCATGGCGAGATGTCCACCTTCGCCTGGGAACGGGCCTCGAACGCCATGATCTGCGACTTCGTGGACTATGATTAGACTATGATTAGACTATGATAATTGAGACACCCATAAATGACGCCAGCGTCTGGCGCGCCAATGATCTTGGCGGGCGGGAGAGCTGGATCCGGCACCTCACACCGGCGATGATCGACGAGGTCCGGGCCGCCATCCCAAGGGTCGGCAGGACACCGCCGCACCTGATCAGGGCGGCGGACTTTCCCCTGCCTGGTTTGGCCGGGCTGCTGGGGTCGGTGCATGACGATCTGGAAAACGGCCGCGGCTTTGTCGTGCTGGCCGGCTGGCCGGTGGATGATTTCAGCCATGACGACACCATGGCCGCCTATTACATGCTGGCGGCGCAGGTGGGCGACATCGTGGTGCCGAATTACGAGGGGCAGTCCGTGGTCGACGTGATCGACGAGAACATCCCCTATTCCCACCTCTCTCGCGGTTACCGCAGCAACAAGCGGCTGCCGTTCCATAGCGACGGCGCCGGCCTGACCGCCCTGTTGTGTCTGGACGTGGCGGCGCGGGGCGGGGTCAGCCTGCTGGTCAGCGCCATCACTTTGTTCAACACCATTTTGGCCGAGCGGCCGGACGATCTGGCCCTGCTGGCGCGGGGCTTTTACCACCATCGGCGACGCCAGCATGATCCGGGCGAACACCCCCTCTCGGCCAAGCCCATTCCCGTCTTCGCCTTCCATGACGGTTATCTGCACTGCTGCTACAACCGCAACCCCATCGATTGGGTGGAGAAGGAGGGCATGCTTTTGAGTGGCGAGGAAGTCGCGGTGCTGGATCATGTGGATGCCCTGGTGGCCCGGACGGAATTGCAGGCGGTGCTGGAAATGGAAAAGGGCGACATGCAATTCGTCAATAATTTCACCATTCTGCATTCCCGCACCGAATACCACGATGATGCGGACCACCGCCGCCATCTGGTGCGCCTGTGGATGGATGACCCCCGCAGCAAGCGTCTGGGTGAAAGTCTGCTCGACCTTTACGTCCCCGGCACCTCCCGCTTCCAGGCCGCACACAGCTGATGCAAAAGACCGCCATGTTGCTTTTGCACGATAATCTGGGCTCGGGTAATGCCTATAAGGTCCGCTTGATGCTGTCCCATCTGGAGACACCGTTCAAGCGGATCGAATATGTTGTGACCCTTGGCGAAACCCGCACGGCGGACTTCATGGCCCTCAGTCCCGATGGCCGCGTGCCCTTGCTGGAGTTTCCCGACGGCCGCCTGCTGCCCCAGTCCAACGCCATTTTGTTCTTTTTGTCCCAAGGCACCGATTACCTGCCAACGGGCGCCTTTGCCCAGGCCCAGGTTCTGCAATGGATGTTCTTTGAGCAATACAGCCACGAACCCAACATCGCCGTGGCCCGCCATTGGCTGCATTATCTCGATCCAGAGGACCTGGACCGGGAGCAGTTAGCGGAAAAACAACGCAAGGGCTACCACGCCCTCGATGTCATGGAGGGCCGGCTGGCGGGCTCGGATTTCCTGGTCGGGGCCGGCTATTCCATCGCCGACATGGCCTTGTACGCCTACACCCACGTGGCGGATGAGGCGGAGATGGAGCTGGATAACTATCCCGGTATCCGCTGCTGGCTGGACCGGGTCGCCGACCAACCCGGCCACGTCCTGATCACCCAGGAGGACTTTTCCTAAGTCAGGGCGTTTATTCGGTTGCCAATATCTGCCTGATTTTTGCGGCCAGTTCCGCATTGGCAAAGGGTTTCATCAAGATCTGTACGCCGTCTTCCAGCTGGCCGGGCGTTGATGATGTTTTGCTTGTGAAACCGGACATATAGAGAAATTTTATTTTCGGCCGTTCGCGCCTGACCCGCTCCACCAGTTCGGTGCCATCCATCCCGCCGGGCAGGACGATGTCGGTCAGCATCAAGTCGATCCTTTGCCCCTGTCTTATCTCGGCCAATGCGGCATGGGCATGTTCCGCCGCACGGACCTGATAGCCAAGGGTTCCGAGGAACAGGGTAACGACAGCCCGTAGGCCTTCATCGTCCTCCACGACCAGGATGACCTCTTCTCCCTTGGCGTTCTGGGCGACGGCGTCCGCTGTATCTTCTTCCGCCGCCACCTCCACCACCGCCGCCGTTCGCGGCAGTAGGATCTCGACGGTGGTGCCAACACCAGGTTCGCTGATAATGCGGGCCATGCCGCCCGACTGCTTGGCAAAGCCATACACCATGCTGAGGCCGAGACCCGAGCCCCTGCCCACGTCCTTGGTGGTGAAAAAAGGCTCGAAGGCCTGATTGACCTCGCCTTCGGTCATGCCCACTCCCGTGTCGCTGATGGCCAGCCGGACATAGTCACCCGGCCGCATAGTCTCCAGCCCGGCCGCGTTGGTGGGAGACAATTGGAAGTTTGCGGTTTCTATTCTCAGTTGGCCGCCATGGGGCATGGCGTCACGGGCATTGATGCAGAGATTCAATATGGCGTTTTCCATTTGCCCGGGGTCGATCTCACACAGCCAAAGGTCCGGCCCGGCGACCGATTTCAACGCCACCGAAGCGCCCAGGGATCGCGCCAATAGATCGTCCATGCCGGCAACAAGTTGATTGATGTCAACGGCGACGGGGCGCAGGTCCTGCCGCCGTGAAAAGGCCAACAGGCGTTGGGTCAACGCGGCGCCGCGATTGGCCGCCGAAAGGGCGCGGGCGGAGAAGTTTACCGCCTTGCCGTCATCGTCGAGATGATCGCCCAACAGCTCCAAATTACCCATGATGGCGGCCAGCAGATTATTGAAATCGTGGGCGATGCCGCCGGCGAGCTGTCCGACCAGCTCCATCTTCTGCGACTGAACCCGCTTTTCCTCGATATCCGGCGCAACGCCGTCGGGGAGCGCCAGCACCACCAGATCGGCGCCGGAATCCTCGTCACGCCGCCCG
>JAYGEA010000337.1:0-4732 GCA_046582635.1 Alphaproteobacteria bacterium | reverse complement strand
CAATCGCCGGGAATGCGCTGTCTGGACTGCGAAACAAACCGGTACCTATTATTTGAGAACGGGAAATAACCAATACAGGCATTTTTGGTGCTATAAACTGATCTTGTAGTGACCAACGTTTATCCCTTTGGAACATTTCTGGAGCGCCCCGATGAACCAACGCCCGCCCGCTTTTCGTGGTATCCGCCACATCGCCTTCAAGGTGGCAAACCTGGAAGAATGCGAAAAGTTCTATATCGATGTGATGGGTATGGAGCTTCTCTATCGCGCCAACGACAATCTGGTTTATCTCACCTGCGGCAACGACAATCTTTCCCTGGCCCGCGCCAATAGCAAGCCGAAGGACGGCGGCGTCTTCGATCACTACGGCTTTATCGTCGAGAGCAAGGCCACGCTTGATGCCTGGCACGACTATTTCACGTCAATCGATGTGCCGGTGCTGGACCAACCCCACGATCATGCGGACGGCGCGCGCAGTTTTCACCTCAAGGACCCGGCCGGAAACGTCATCCAGCCGATCTACCATCCGGCGATCTCGGCGCAACAGTTCGGCTAAGTTCACCGGTTCTGTGTCAGCGGCCTCGCGTCTCTGGCCGCACGAAAAACGCATTAAAGTTTCATGATTAGAATTCCAGCCTTTGGAATCCCGGACTACCGCAATCTGTGGGCGGGCGCGGCGTTCAATCAACAAGGGATGAGTGGCGAACAGGTGGTATTGGGGCTGCTGGTCTACCAGTTTACCCAATCAACAGCCTGGGTTGGGGTGATGCTGGCGGTCTATTTTCTGCCCTTCTTCATCTTTGGCATTGTCTCCGGCGCGGTCGCCGACCGGCTCGACCGCCGCGCCTTGCTGCGCCGGGTCGAGGCGCTGATCGCCATGAACATGGTCATCTTCGCCGTCGTCCTGGCGCTGGATCTGGCGGCACTTTGGGTGGTTATCGTCTTCACCTTGATATCGGGCAGCCTGCGCGCGCTGCATCAACCGGCGCGCTTGAGCTATGCCTACGATATCGTCGGCGGCGACCAGGTCGTCTCCGGCCTGGGACTGTTGAATTTGGGCTCACGGGCGGGACAGTTGATCGGCGCCCTTGCCGCCGGCGCCGTGATGGACCGATACGGCGGGGCGGCAGCCTTTCTCATCCTCGCATCGGGTCATGGGTTGGCGTTAATCTTCTTCCTACGTCTGCGCACGGCGGGCCAGGCGGCCGTGACCGACCACGTCCCCCTGGGGCAGAACATCCACGAATATATCTCGGAGTTGCGGGCCAATCGCTTGCTGATGATGTTGCTGGCGGTGACGGCGGCGGTGGAAGTATTTGGCTTTTCCTTCGCCACGGCCCTGCCGGAACTGGCCACCACGCGGCTGCAAATCGGCGCCGATGGCCTCGGCATGCTGCATGCCGCCCGCGCCGTGGGCGGCATAATCGCCGGCCTGGCGTTGACTTTCATGGGCGCCCTGCAGCGCCGTGGGCTGGCCTATATCGGGGTTATCTTCACCTTTGGCGCCTCTTTGATGCTGGTTTCGGCGGACACTCCCTTCGCGGCCACATTGGCCGTTGTCGCCTTCATCGCGGTGGCGGCGGCGGCATCGGATATTCTTACCCAGAGCATGATGCAGTTGGCGGTGCCGAACGCGCTGCGCGGCCGGGCCATGGGTGTGTGGGTGTTGGCGATCGGCTTCGGACCGTTGGGCCATCTGGAAATGGGCGGTCTTACCGAATTACTCGGCCTTGGCGCCGCGTTGTTTACCAACGGCGCGGCATTGGTGATCGTCGGCGTTATCGTTGCCTTCGCCGTGCCGAGGCTGCGCCAATTGTAGAAAGTCCAAGTAGCGTTCCAATTGCCTGAAGTGCCCCTGGGCCGTTGAATGCGGCGTCAAGGATTCCCTCAAGCTTGACGACCAAGGCAATTCGTGGAGGCTTCTGATCTTGGGACTGCGCGTTGGTATTACATTCCAATTTGGCCAAGGTTGCCATGCCGAGGAACCTGTTTGAGAAAACTCTAGGTCTGATTGATGATCCATGCCGATGAAACATTCCGCCGCAGGCCGGGGAAATCCGCGGAGAAGCAAGGCGATGGAACGGGCGCGTTTGGATGGTTGAATAAATTGACGAAGGTGCTTCTGGACATCTTCAGCCAACGAAAATCAGGCAAACCATCGGACGGCGAAGGAAATCCATTTCCTCGGTGGCGCCGATTGGCTAGCATCATCATGAATATGCCAGTTATTTGGGAATTATCGGATTAGAACATGGCTGAAAACGCAACTTTCGAAGATGAGGTCACACATCATTTTCCGACCACGTTCATGCGCCGGCGTCACAACAAGACCGAAGACCTGAACCGGCGATTGAGCCGCTTTCTGCTTGATCTGGAAAAGCAGGGCGGCAACAAGCGTGCAGGAACATCCAATGTGGGCGGCTTCCACAGTGATACCCAATTGCTCTCGGCCAAGAACGACGCCATTGCCCAATTGCGGCAGATGATAACCGAAGGGATTTATGCCTACTTGGCACCCTTGGTCGAGAACGAATGCGCCGCCCCGCCGGAGGCGGTCAATCTGCGCTTATGGGGCTGGTGCCTGATCATGCGCGAGGGTGATTACAATCACCAGCACATGCATCCCGATGCCAATATCTCTGGCGTCTATTACATTTCGACGCCAAAGTGATGCAGAAAAATACCAGCGGACAAACTCATGGCTACATCTCGTTTGTTGACCCCAGGCCGAGGGCCGATTGCCTACGACTGCCCAACCAGCATTCCGCCCATGCCATCAACCCAACGCCGGGCGATATGGTCCTTTTCCCCAGCTACTACGAACATTCAGGTGCGCCGTTCATGGGCCCAGGGGTACGGATCTGCATCGCCTTTAACGGCAAATTGAGCTAACGACCCGCACCTGCCCAGACACCCGGCTGCACCATTTCGCCGTCGTAAAGCAGGCGGATGGCCTTGGCGCGGGCGATCACGCGGGCCAGGTCTTGCCCGGGATCCATTCATTATACGAGCGGTGAAGATGTTTGCTTGTAGAGGCAAACCGGTCTGCCCGAACCTATGCAACGAAAATTCGAGATCGACCCAAAGCGCGCATGGCAGCGAATTTTACCGGCACTTGTTTTTGTCCTCGGAGCAGACAATAAATGCAAAATCTTGAGAGCTCGGCGTTCGAGCCATAACAGGTCGGAATTCCCTTCAGACAACCGACGTTGTAAACTGCCAACTCTTTTATTTACTGGAGTTTTGCGATGACCACTCATACTGGCTATCTTCTGATCGCTGATATCTCCGGCTATACCCAGTTCCTAACATCGTCCGAGCAGGATCACGCCAACCCCATCTTGCAGTCGCTGTTGACTTCCTTGTTCGAGCAGGTGGGCGAGCCGCTGCATTTCTGGAAGATGGAAGGAGATGCGGTGCTGGCCTATTCGACGCAGCAGGAATTTCCCTCCGGCGAGACATTTCTCACGATTTGCGAGAACCTCTACAACGCGTTTACCAGCCGCCGGCAGAACATCATCGCCAACACCACCTGTCCATGCCAGGCCTGCGCCAATGTCGGCACGCTGGATCTGAAGATCATGGCCCATCATGGCGCCTTCGACGAGATGCAAGTCGGCCCGGTGAGGGATATCTCCGGCGCGGACGTCATTCTAATTCACCGCATGGCCAAGACCGATGTAAGCGAAACCACCGGCGTGCGAAGTTATGCGCTGTTCAGCGACGCGGCGGTCGAAGCCATGGAGATCGAGGTGGCGCTGGTGCCGTTCTCGCAACAGTTCGAGCATTTTGGCGAGGTTTCGATGCAGGTCTACGACCTGGCGCAGGCCTGGGAAAAATTCCGCGCCGGACGCGAGCGTCATTTCCTGGAGGAGGCAGACGGCGTCTATACCTATCGCCGCCATTTCGACCTGCTGATCGCCGTCGTATGGGAAGCGTTGACCGCGCCGGAATTGAAACTGCGCTGGATGACGGGCATGCTGTCGGTCAGTGTCGAACGCCCCGAGGGCCGCATCGGCACTGGCTCGGCATATCATTGCGCGCACGAGGCGGCGGATTTCCGCTATTGGGTCACCGACTGGGAACCCTTCGATTACTTCTCCACCCGCATGAACGACGGGCAGCGTGACGGCATAAGCATGCCCGAGACCTATCATCTGACATCCACGGAGAGCGGGACGGAGTTACGCTATACAATCGGTCGGGCCTCCGACGCCGACGGCAATCGTTCCGAAGTTTCGGAGCAGGAGGCGGTAGGTTTCCTGTCAGGCTTCTGGCCGTCCGCCTTCGACCAGATGGAAGTGCTGATCAACGAGGCGGATTAGGCCCAAAAAAAAGGCTCTCTGGCTTCATCTAAACACGCAATTCGAAAGCCACACCATTGGAGGCGAATTGACGGCGGGCATCGACTGCATCGTTTGTCAACGTCTGCCTTTGGCACAGGGCGGCATTGAGCCCGTCGTGCCTCGCTTGGCCGGAAATGGTGCCGGTGCGGGCGCGGCGGATATTTCGCGCTAACCCTGCCACTTTGGCGGGCGTTTTTCGGTGAAGGCGGCCAGGCCTTCGCGGAAATTGTCGGTGCCGGCCAGGTGGATGATGTGTTCGCGTTCATAGGCCAGGCCATCATCGAAACTCATGCCACCGCCGAGGGTGACGGTCTGCCGGATCGCCGCCAGGGCCTCGGGCGGCTTGGCGGCCAGGCTTTCGCCATAGGCCTGGACCACCCCTCGTA
>JAYGEA010000325.1:0-7557 GCA_046582635.1 Alphaproteobacteria bacterium | reverse complement strand
TCCGTCAAATGCCGGCGGTCACGGCCCCATTAACTTTGCGCTAACCATGACTCCGATTCGAATAGCCGATTCGAAAAAAGTTACAATTCAGGATTCATTAACGACGATAAGGACTTGACAAAATGGTGCGGCGCAACATATAACTAATTGAGTTTCACAGTGACATACCCTTTTTCAATAGATGGCGAGAGCGGATTATGCTTGAAATCAGGCCGCGCCGGGGGTGCCTATGGCCCATGTGGCCCCATGGCGACCACCCGACACACGACTATTGCGGTGAACACCGCGACCAAGGAAGTTCCTATTGCGTTGAGCACAAGGCGAAATCGGTCCGTGATCTAGAGATCGAACCACGCCAGCCGTTTATTCCGCGCAGGAAAGCAGCCTAGGGCAAACCCCTACGCTAAGGGGCCAGCCTGCTTGTTAGGCTGCCCCGACGATTTCCCACATAAAGAATTTGAGAGATCGACGCCGCGAAATTCGGCGGCGTAGTCCACGGGCTGCGCCAGCCGCGCGGTCGTTCGCTCCCTTAAATAAGTCGCTTTATGCAGTGCTCAATGCTGCCTGGGCTCAATGATGCCCTGGACATGGGACACCATGGCCCCCAGGGTCTGCTCGGGCCGTTCCTGATGTGGCGCATGGCCGCAATCGGGCAGATACAGGGTTGAGGCCTGGGCGCCGATGCCCTGTTCGATGGCCTGGCATTGGGCAATGGTGCCGTATTCATCGTCGGCGCCCTGGATGACCAAGGTCGGCACCGCCCGCTCGGCACAGATCGGGGGCAGATATTCCTCCAGATTCCAACTGGTGAAACCGTATCCCAGCCAGGGTTCGGACCAGCCGCGAAAGACGCAATCCACATTGCCGCCATGATATTTCGCCATGCGCTGGCGCAAGTCCGTGGTCTCGAAGGTTTCACGCATTACCCGAATGGCGGCGGCGTTGGTGTCCTCCATGAAAACGTGCGGGGCTTCCAGGATCATGCCCATCAATCCCGGTGCGGGCGTGCCCCCGGCATAGATTAGCGAAATGGATGCGCCGTCGGAATGGCCCACCAATATGGCGCGCTTGATCCGGGCGGCCGCCAACAGCGCGGGCAGCACGATGAGGCCTTCGTCATGCATATAAGTAATCGGCCGGGGCAGTTGGCACGGCTCCGATCCGCCATAACCCTGGCGGCTGTAGACGAACCCGCCCAAGCCGGTGGCCGCGACCAGCTTGGCGGGGAAATCCCGCCACAGCGCAACACAGCCCAGGCCTTCATGCAGAAATACCAGGGTCGGCGGGCCATCGGCATCTTTCGAAGGTGCCGGGCCCAGCCATTGGCATTCCAGGCGCTGGCCGGCCGCCTCGATCTGGTCGTAATGAACCGCCATCAACCGCGCAGCTTGTAACGTTGAATTTTGCCCGTCGCGGTCTTGGGCAGGGCATCGACGAATTCGACCCAGCGGGGATACTTGTAAGGCGCCAGACGATCCTTGACGAATTGTTGCAGCGCGGCCGCCTGGGCCGCATCGCCGCCACCGGCGGTCAGGACCACGAAGGCCTTGGGTTTGATTAACTCATCGCCGTCGCCGTGGCCCACCACGGCGGCTTCCAACACGCTTTCATTGGCCATCAGGGCGCTTTCAACCTCGAACGGCGAGACCCAGATGCCGCCGACCTTCAGCATGTCGTCGGAGCGTCCGGCGTAAACATAATAGCCGTCCTCGTCGCGAAGGTATTTATCACCGGTGCGGGTCCAGGCACCCTCGAACGTGGCGATGCTCTTGCCGCGGTTGTTCCAATAATAAGGCGCCGACGAAGGCCCGCTGACCAGCAGATCGCCGATCTCCCCCGCTGCGGTTTCGTCGCCCGCATCGTCGGTCAGGCGGCAACGATAGCCGGGCACGGGCAGCCCCGTACTGCCGTAGCGGACCTGGCCGGGGCGGTTGGAAAGAAAGATATGCAGCATTTCGGTGGAGCCGATGCCGTCAAGAATTTCCACCCCGAACCGGTCCGCCCAGCGCCGCGCAACATCTTCGGGCAGGGCCTCGCCGGCGGAGACGCAATGGCGCAGCTTTGGTGACGAGGCGGCGCGCCCGATGCCCTCGTCGGCCAGAATGCCCGCATACAACGTGGGCACGCCGTAAAAAATCGTCGCCTCATAGTCATGCACCCGCGCCATGACGTCCCCGGGCGTCGGCCGGCCCGCCATCAGCACCGCCGTGGCCCCCACCGCCATGGGAAATGTCAGGCCATTGCCCAGGCCATAGGCAAAAAACAGCTTGGCGGCGGAATAGACCACATCGTCGGTTTGAATGCCCAGCACGCCCATGCCGTACAGCACGGCGGTGTTGATCATGTCGCTTTGCAGATGCGGCGTGCCTTTTGGACGTCCCGTCGAGCCGGAGGAATAGAGCCAAAAGGCCACATCGTCGGCCGAGGTCTCCGCCGCCACTAATTCCGTTTCCGCACCGGCGAGCACATCGGACATGGCCAAGTAGCCGCCCGTGCCGCCCCCATTTGCAACCTGTCCGGTGACGATGACATGTTGCAAATCCGGTAGCTCGTCCAGGATCGGCGCCACGACCGCCAACAATTCGGCGCTGACCACCAGGGCCCGGGCACGGCTGTCGCGCAGCATGAAATCGTAATCATCCGTGGTCAGCAGGGTATTGACCGGTACCGCCACCATGCCCGCCTTAATGGCGCCGAAAAAAACCACGGGAAAATCAACGCTGTCCAGTTGCAGCATCAGGACCCGCTGTTCGGCTTGCAGGCCGAGGCCGTGCAAGGCATTGCCGAAGCGGTTCACGCCGGATTGTAATTCGCCATAGGTCAATTGGCTGGTATCGTCGATGAAGGCCACCTTGTCGGCAAACCCTTCGTCCACCCGCTGATCGACGAAGTCCACCGCCACATTGTAGCGCCGCGGCACCGTGACCACGGGCGGGTCCTGGCTCAGATCGTATGTGGAATAATTACTCATGATGCCTCCCCCACGGCAATCGGCTCATTGGGCCAATAGCCCGACCCATTCCTTGGCCCATTCGACGCCCGCCTCCTCCGGCAACTCATCGCTGGAGGCATTGTGCTGCATCACCGCGCCAACCCGTTGGGCGCCCAGCTCCCGCAACAGCCGATCAAACCGCGCGCCGCCCTCATTGTAGGTATCCGCATAGGTGCTGTCGCCCAGGCCGATGACGCCATAACGCAGCTTTGCCAGATTGGGTTTTTGCTCCCCCAGAGCCTCGTAAAGGTCCATGGCATTGTCGGGCACATCGCCCTGGCCGTAGGTGGAAGTGCAGATCAGCACAATTTCGCTGGCCGACAGGGCGTCCGGTTTCAGGCCGTCCATATCCATGGTTTCAACTTCGAAACCGGCATCCTCCAGCACCGGCGTCACGTCCTCGGCAACAATTTCCGCCGTGCCCGTGATCGTGCCGATCAATATGGTAATGGACTCCCCCATCCCGATCTCCCAAATCCCCAATTAGACCTGCAACGTTCCTCAACGCAAAAATGCTATATACTGCATTTTTTGTTCGAAAAACAATAAAAAAGAATTATAATGCATACATATACCTATTCCAAACCGGGTGCCCCATGGTCAGTGAAACCGATTACGACAGCCGCTATCTCGCCCTTTTGGGTGAGCGCGTGCGGGCTGCGCGGTCCCGGCGCGGCATGACGCGGAAGATACTATCAGCCGAGTCCGGTGTGTCCGAACGTTATTTGGCGCAACTGGAAAGCGGCCGGGGCAATATCTCTATCATCCTGCTGCGTCAGATCGCCGCCGTTTTGGCCCTGCCCCTGGCCGATCTGGTCCAGGACGGCCCCGACCTGCCGGTAGAGCTGTCCCTGATCCTCAAACAGCTATCACGCCTGAGCGCCGACGAGCTGGCGGACCTGCATGGCCATCTGCGCCAGCGTTACGCGCCGGGCAGCCGGCAACAGGGCCGCATCGCCCTGATCGGCCTGCGCGGGGCCGGCAAAAGCACCCTGGGCGCGGCGCTGGCCAAGCGCCTGGAAATTCCCTTCGTGCAGCTGAACAAGGAGATCGAGACGTCCGCGGGCATGCGCCAGAACGAAATTTTCGACCTCCTGGGCCAGACCGCCTTCCGCCGTCTGGAACGGCAATGTCTGGACCAAGTGATCGAACGCCACGAACGGGCGGTGATCGAAACGGGCGGCGGCCTGGTCGCCGAGGCGGGCACCTACGAACGCCTGCTGTCGGGCTGCCGCACCATCTGGCTGCAAGCCGCGCCGGAGGAACACATGGCCAGGGTCGCCGCCCAAGGCGACCAACGCCCCATGGCCGGCAACCGGGAGGCCATGGCGGATCTGCGGCGCATATTAGAGGGGCGCGAGGGCCTGTACCGCAAGGCGGACGCAGTGCTGGATACCTCCGGGCGGACCATTGGGGCTTGCTTGGATGAGCTGGTGGGGTTGTGCGCTAAACATTAACCGGCCGCACCTCGACGAAATTCGAATTGTACGTGGTTGCCCCGCACGGCGCTGACACATCCGCCGTGACCGAATTGGGGCTGCCTTGCGTATCGACGCCGTCGTCATTCGGGGTGAACCAGGCGCCGTCCAGCATGGAGGTGACGCCGGGGGCAATATCCGTCGTTACCTTGGCCGGCAAAATCGTGGCGCCGTGGGGCGAGAAAACCTTGACCATCTGGCCATGGTGGATGCCGCGAGCCGCTGCGTCGTCGGCATGGATCCAGACACAGTCCGGATCGACCTTGCCCAATTTTTCCTGGTTGCCGTGGATGGAATGAGTGCGCGCCCGGGACTTGGCGCTGCACATTTGCAGGGGGTAATCGGCCTGTCTATCCAGATGCGGCACCCAGGTGGGAGTGGGCGAGATAACGCCCAGGCCAAAAGGATCAGGGTTGGCGGCCAATGCCGTGCTGTAGACCTCGATCTTGCCCGAGGGGGTGGAAAATCGGTGGGCGCCGGGCTCGCGGATCTGTTTGGCGAAGGCCACGGCGTCTTCCGGCGCGGGGGCGGGGAAACGGGCGACGCCGTTCTCGCGGAAGGCCTCGAAATCATCCACCGCCGGAGAGGTCAATTCGCGCAGCCATTCCTCCTCCGATTTGTCGTTGTAACCTTCGATGCCGACCCGGTCCGCCAGATCCGCGAAAATATCGATGTCGTCGCGGCATTCGCCCATGGGTTCGATGGCCTTGTCCATGTAAATGGCGTAGTGGCCGGCACCGGCCCAGGGGACATGGACATCGTTTCGCTCCCAAAACGTTGTCGCGGGCAGCACGATATCGGCATAGCGGGTGGTGGGCGTTAGGAAATGGTCCTGACCGACGATGAACTCCACATTATCCAGGGCGGCGATGGTTTTTGGGACTTTGGCGGCTTGATTGAAAATGTCACCGCCCGAGGCATAGATCAGCTTGATATCCGCCGGGTAGCCGCCGGCCGTTCCTTTTTCAAGAAAATCCGCTAACAAAGGCGTGGAAACCCTTGAATCTATGGGGTTTTCGCCGGCCGGAAAGGTCTTGATAAAGCCTTGTCCCGTGGCCCCGTTGCTGACGCCCGAATTGCCGCCCATGATGCCCACATTGCCCGTGATCGCCGCCAGGGCATAGGCGGCGCGGTGAAATTGCTCGCCACGGGCCGTGCGCCCCGGGGCATAGCCGCCCTGGATGGCGGCCGGCTTGGCGGTGCCGAATTCAATGGCCAGGCGGCGGATGGTATGGGCCGGGATGCCGGTTATTTCCGCCGCCCATTCCGGGGTTTTGCGAATGCCGTCAACATCGCCCATCAGATAGGCGCGGTAGGAGGCGCCGGCCGGGGCACCTTCGGGCAGGCCGGCCTCGTCAAAACCCAGCACATGGGCATCGCAATAGGCCTGATCGTGCAGGCCCTCGGCGACAATGACCTGCGCCATGGCGATCAAGGCGGCGGCGTCCGTGGAGGGCCGGATAAAGACATGCTCGTCCGCCAATTGCCGCGAGGTTCGGGTCCGCCGGGGATCGATGCAGACAATGCGGACGCCGGCGTCCTTGGCCGCTTTCAGGTAGGGCATGGTGCCGGTGCCAAAGGTGCCGTCGCCCGGCGACCAGCCCCACATCCAGATCAGCTTTGAATTGATATAATCCGTCGGCTCCCGACCGGCCGCCTTGTAATGAATATCGGGGCCATAGACCGTGCGGATGGAAAAAATTTCCGCCTCGTTGGACATGCTCGACCACAGATTGGTGCAGCCGCCGAACATGTGCAGGAAACGCAGTGCCGTTGAGCGGCCATGCAGCTTGGACAGGCTGCCCGAGCGGGAGCCGTCCAGGATCGCGGCGTTGCCGTAGGTCTCGCGCACGCGCAGCAATTGCGCGGCGACCTCGTCCAAGGCCTCGTCCCAGGAAATCCGTTCGAACTGTCCCGAGCCGCGCGGGCCGGTGCGGCGCAGGGGATATGTCAGGCGGTCGGGATGATAGGTGCGTTCGATTTGCCCCACGCCCCGGGCGCAGGCGGGCAAGGGCGGATGGTCGGGATTCCAGCGCCGCGCATCGGTGGTGATCCTGGTCATCACGCCGTCCGTGACATGGGCATTGACGACGCAGCGGCCGCCGCAATTGTGGCCGCAGGTGGAGGTTACAACGCGCTCGCCGGGCTTGGGTGCCAGGCGCGGCGCTTCATAGATTGTCTGCATGCTCATGACCGATTTCCCCGACTTCGTTACGGTGCTCGAAATACGTTATGCATCCCCTGATGACCTAGTCTACCATTCCAACAGCAAATATTTCAGTAATGAATTGAGAGGTTTCCGGCAATGGCGGCAAATCTGGCGGGCAGAAAGGTCCTGGTAACCCAGGCGGATGACTACATGGGCCCGCAAAGTGTCGAGACATTTCGCGCGGCCGGGGCCGAAGTTATCGATGAGCGCACGGATTTGACCGAGCCCGGCGCCGCCGCGCGCGTGGTGGCTGCGGCGGGGCACCTGGACATTCTGATCGCCAACTTGGCGGCCCCGAACCATCACGGCACCACTGTCGCCGATCTGGATGACGGGGCCTGGGCCGCCATGTTCGATATCATGGTTCACCCCCTGCACCGCCTGGTCCGGGCCGAGGCGCCGCAAATGATCGAACGGGAACGGGGCAAGATCATCGTCTATGGCAGCGCCACGCCGTTGCGGGGCATCGCCCGGCTGGCCGCCTACACCGCCGCCCGCGGCGCCCAGGCCGGTTATGTCCGTTCCGCCGGCACGGAACTGGCCCGCAACAATATTCAAATGAACCTGATCGCCCAAAACTGGGTCGAAAGCGACGTTTACTATCCCCCAAGTTTGCAGGAAAACCCGAAATTCCAGGCCAACCTGAAACGGGAGGTCCCCCTGGGCCGTCTGGCCCGTCCGGAAGAGGACACGGCCCTGGCGCTGTTTCTGGCCGGCGACGACAGCGATTTTTTCGTCGGCCAGGTCATTCCCTTCGCCGGCGGCTGGGTCAGTTAGTTGCGGAAATTTTTCTTAACTTTTCTACTAAAGAAAAAATTATAGGGGCTGATCCAGATAACTACGATTGTTCCTGCTAAACCCACTGTTTTATCTGCCGT
>JAYGEA010000303.1:0-4523 GCA_046582635.1 Alphaproteobacteria bacterium | reverse complement strand
TTTGATTGGGTTGATCTGGTGGCCACCGAACTGACCGCCATGATGCTGGCCACTTTGTTCGATTTCCCCTTCGAGGACCGGCGCAAGTTGAGTTTTTGGTCCGACGTGGCCATCGCCGATACCGGCGCGGAGGATGCCGTGGTCAAAAGCCAGGAAGAACGCATGGGCCACCTGCACGAGATGGCGGCCTATTTCGGCGAACTGTGG
This sequence comes from Alphaproteobacteria bacterium, assembly GCA_046582635.1. Classification (GTDB taxonomy): domain Bacteria; phylum Pseudomonadota; class Alphaproteobacteria. The sequence goes on along the minus strand of JAYGEA010000303.1, from coordinate 4,316 downwards.
AAGCAGCGCGAGGCGGCGGAACCGACCTTTGACCTGATTTCCATGATGGCCCATTCCGAGGCCACGGCCGACATGCCGCCGCGGGAATTCATCGGCAATATCGCCCTGCTGATCGTTGGCGGCAACGACACCACCCGCAATTCCATGAGCGGCGGTCTTTTGGCCTTTGCCGAGGCTCCCGGCGAAATGGCCAAGCTGCGCGCCGACCACGGTCTGGTAAAAAGCCTGGTGCCGGAGATCATCCGCTATCAGACGCCGGTCATTCACATGCGCCGAACGGCAATGAAGGATACCGAATTGTCGCGCCACAAGATTGCCAAGGGCGACCGGGTGGTGATGTGGTATCTATCGGGCAATTACGATGAAAGCGCCATTTCGAACGCCGATCAATTCATCATCGACCGGCCCAAGGCGCGGCGTCATCTGTCCTTCGGGGCCGGCATCCATCGCTGCGTTGGCGACCGCCTGGCGGAATTGCAGCTGGAAATCCTGTGGCGGGAAATTCTGGACCGTGATTTGCAGATCGAGGTCATGGGCCCGCCCGTGCGGCTTTATTCAAACTTCATTCGCGGCATTCGCTCCCTGCCGGTGCAAATTCGCGCCAACTAGCACCACGACCGGCAATCAGCATTTGGCGGCACGGCGGGGTCATGGCATCATTAGGCAAAACCTTATAGGAGTGCCCGAGACATGAAAGCCGTCGAAGCCATTGTTGACATTCTCAAGCGGGAAGGGGTCGATTGCATTATCGGCTATCCCGTCAATCATGTTCTGGAATATGCCGCGCGCTGGGATATCCGCCCCATTATCGTGCGCCAGGAACGGATTGGGCTGCACATGGCCGACGCCATGTCGCGCATGAGCTCCGGCAAGAACGTCGGCGTCTTTGCCATGCAACATGGACCCGGCGCCGAGAACGCCTATGGCGGCGTGGCGCAAGCCTTTGGCGAGGGGGTGCCGATCCTGGTGTTGCCCATGGGTTATGCCCGGCGCCTGGCCCATATTCGACCCAACTTCAATTCCACCCAGGCCATGGCCGACGTGGCCAAGACCACCGAACCGGTAACCTCGGCCGATGAAGTGCCCAACATCATGCGCCGGGCCTTCACCCAATTGCGCAATGGCCGGGGCGGCCCCTGCGTGGTGGAAATTCCCACCGACGTGTTTCAAGAGGAAATGACCGTCGATCTGGACTATACCCCGGTCTCCGGCACCCGTTATGGCCCGGATCCTGATGCGGTCGCGGCGGCGGCGGACCTGCTGGTGGCCGCCGAAAAGCCGGTGATCTGGGCCGGGCAGGGCATCCATTACGCCGAGGCCTGGCCGCAATTACAGCAACTGGCGGAACTGTTGGCGGTCCCCGTCGCTACTTCTTTGGGGGGCAAAAGCGCTTTTCCCGAGGATCACCCGCTTTCGCTTGGTTCCGGCGGCCTGGCCTTTCCCAAACAGGTACATCATTTTCTGCATGCCGCGGACGTCATCTTCGGCATTGGCTGCAGCTTAACCGAATCCAGTTTCGCCATCGCCATGCCCAAGGGCAAGCGCTTCATCCACGCCACCTTGGACCCCCTGGATCTGAACAAGGATATCGCGGCGGAAATTTGTCTGCTGGGTGATGCCGCCCTGACCCTGGACGCTCTGATCACGGCGGTTGGCGAACGCCTGGACGGGCCGCGCGAGCAGGCCCCCGTGGCGGCCGAAATTGCCGCCATGCACGAGGAATGGCTTGCCGGGTGGATGCCCAAGCTGACCTCCGACCAGAACCCGCTGTCGCCCTACCGGGTGCTGTGGGATCTGCAGAACACCGTCGATAAGGACAATACCGTCATCACCCATGACGCGGGGTCTCCGCGCGATCAGCTGACGCCGTTCTGGCGGTCCACCAAACCGCTCAGCTATATCGGCTGGGGCAAGACAACCCAGCTGGGTTACGGTCTGGGCCTGGCCATGGGGGCCAAGCTGGCCCGGCCCGATGCCCTGTGCATCAATGTCTGGGGCGATGCGGCCATTGGCTTCACGGGCATGGATTTTGAAACGGCGGTGCGGGAACGCATTCCCATCCTGTCCATCTTGTTGAACAATTTCTCCATGGCCATCGAGCTGAAGATCATGGCGGTTTCAACCGAGAAATACCGCGCCACCGATATCTCCGGCAATTATGCCGATATGGCCAAGGCCTTTGGCGGCTACGGCGAACGGGTGACGGAAGTGGCGGAGATCATTCCCGCCATAAAGCGCGGCATTGCCCAGACCGAAGCGGGCGTGCCCGCCCTGTTGGAATTCATCACCGACAAGGAAGTCGAAATTTCGAAGTTCTAAGGAGTTTACAACAATGACTGCTCGACCCATGACCGTCTCCGCCATTCAGATTACGGCGGTGGACGGTGAAAAAGATGCCACGGTGGAGAAAATGCTCGGCTTCCTGGATGTGGCCGGGCGGCGGGGTTCCGATCTGGTGGTGTTGCCGGAAATCTGGACAGGCACGGGGTTTTCCTCGGACGAGGCCTATCTTGATATCGCCGAGACCATACCAGGGCCAACCACTGATCTGCTGGCGGAAAAGGCCAAACAGCATGGCATGTATATTGTCGGCTCCATGTACGAGAAAGAGGGTAATCAGCACTACAATTCCTCGCCTTTCATCAACCCGGATGGGGAAATCATCGGCAAATACTGGAAAACCCATTTGTTCGATGCCCCCAACCGCCCCGACATCAAGGGCGGGATCAGGGAATCCGATCATGTGAAGGCGGGGACCGAATTGCCGGTCTTCCAGACCGATCCGGCCAAGGTAGGACTTTCGGTCTGTTCCGATCTGCGCTTTCCGGAGGTCTATCGAGAATTGGCCCTGAAAGGCGCCGAAGTCATCGTCTGCGCCTCCGCCTTCCTCAGCCCCCGCTTTGACCATTGGGAATTTTTCCTCCGCGCCCGGGCGACGGAGAACCAATGCTGGGTGGTCGCCTCCGGCCAGTATGGCGTCGATCCCCTGACCGGCATCGGCTACGTGGGCCGCTCCATGGTGGTTGATCCTTGGGGCACCATCGTTGCCACCGCCTCCGATGAAGAAGGCATTATCACCACCGAGATCGACCTGAGCTTCGCCGACGAAGTGAAACGCCGCTATCCCCTGATGGATCAACAGCGGCCGGATTTGTACGGCCATATCGGCAAGCCCAAGGATCAGGTACCGCTTTATAAGTAAGCTATATAAGTAAGCCATATAAGTAAGCCATGCCCGTTACGCCGGAATACCGCGCCTATATCGAGGACCTGGTCGAACCGTTGGGCCATGTCACATCCAGGCGCATGTTCGGGGGGCTGGGGGTGTTTTATCGCGGGCTTATGTTCGCCTTGATCGTCAATGACGTCGTGCACTTCAAAGTCGATGACGAAAACCGACCCGACTATGAGACCGCCGGGATGGTACCGTTCAGCTATCTGCGCAAGGGCCAAAAACGCGGCCTCAATTCCTATTGGACGGTACCGGTAGATGTGCTGGATAACGAGGACGAGTTCCTGGTCTGGTCGCGGGCGGCGGCGGACGCGGCACTGCGGGCGGATGCGGCCAAGCCGCAAAACAAAAAGGGCGGTAAACGCCGCAAGACTTGACCAATTCTGTTAGGCGGGAAATTATGGCGGACATGGCAACTGCAAAACAAACTTTGAACGATTTTCTGGACCAGGAGCGCAATGCCCTGGTTTCGGACTGTACCGCGTGCGGCAAATGCGTGGAGGTTTGCCCGGTCACGCCCTTTACCGATATCAAGTCCGGCGACGAACCGGGCGTTATTGGCGGCATTCTGGGCTTGCTGCGCGACGGTACGCCGCTGGACGGCGCGGCCAAGGATTGGGCCGGGCAGTGCAATGGTTGCGGCATTTGCATCCCCGCCTGTCCCGAGGCCATCAATCCCCGCCGCATGCTGATGCTGGCCAATACGGTGGAGGCGGAACAGGACAGCCCGACGCCGCAATTGTTCAGAAAAATGTCCCGCTCCATCCGCATTATGGCGGCCATGCAACTGGCCCCGCCCGAGTTTGACAGGCTGCTGCGCAATCCCCGCGCCCACCCGGCGGACGTGGTGTTCTATACAGGCTGCAACCCGATCCGCACGCCGCATCTGTTGTTCAATGCCATGGCCATCCTGGATGCCCTGGAAGTTGATTATGAGGTCGTGGGGGGGCCGGGGGCCTGCTGCGGCATTATCCAGTCCAAGTGGGAGGGCGACCAGGACAGGGCGGAAATAGTCGTCGACGGCACCATCAACCGCTTTGCCGGATTTCAGCCCAAGTCCGTGTTGAGCTGGTGCCCCTCATGC
>JAYGEA010000165.1:0-6462 GCA_046582635.1 Alphaproteobacteria bacterium | reverse complement strand
CGTCAAGGTTGGCCAGGGGCTCATCCATCAACAACAGGCGCGGGGCCGCCAACAGGGCCCGCCCGATGGCCACCCGCTGGCGCTCGCCACCCGACAGGGTCTTGGGCCGTCGGTTCAGCAATGGCGTCAGGGCCAGCAGGTCGACCACGGCGTCGTAATCGGCCCCCGCCACGCCCTTGGGCAACAGGCGCCGGCCATAGGAGAGGTTGTCTGCCACACTCATATGGGGGGAACAGCCGGCTTTCCTGGAAAACATAACCCAGGCGCCGCTGTTCGGGCGGCAGATCGATCCGCTGTTGGCTGTCGAACAACACCTTGCCGCCGACCACGATGCGGCCCTGTTCGGGCCGGTGCAGGCCGGCCAGCATATTGACCAACGTGGTTTTACCGGCGCCCGAGGGTCCGAAAATAGCCGTGACGCCATGATCGGCCCGGATGGCGGCCCTGATCGTCACGGCACCTAACGACGTTGTGACATCAACTTCGAGCATCAGGTCAGGCCGATCTTCCTGGCCATTTGTTTGGCCAGGTATTGCGAGGCGACCAGGGCCGCAATGGCCAGGACCACCGAGATCACAGCCAGACGGGTGGCCGATGCCTCGCCGCCCGGCACCTGCAGCGCCGTATACAACGCCAAGGGCAGGGTGCGGGTTTCGCCGGGAACATTGGCGGCGAAGGTTATGGTGGCGCCGAATTCGCCCAGGCAGCGGATAAACGCCAACAGCACGCCGGTCAGAATGCCGGGGCTGGTTAGGGGCAGGGTGATGGTGAAGAAGACCCGAGCAGGTTTCGCCCCCAATGTCCGCGCCGCCGTTTCCAATCGTTGGTCCACGGCCTCCATGGACAGCCTGACCGCGCGTACCAACAGGGGAAAGGCCATCACCGCCGCCGCCACCGCCGCCCCGCGCCAGGAAAAGACCAAATTGACACCGAACCAATCGTGCAGCCAGGCCCCCGCCGGACCATGACGGCCGAACAGCACCAATAACAGATAACCCAGGGCCACGGGGGGCAGCACCAGGGGCAAATGCACGATACCGTCCAGCAGCGCCTTGCCCGGGAATTCCCGCCGCGCCAACAGCCAGGCAATAGCGATGCCGGGGGGCAGGCTCCAGGCCACGGCCCAAAGGGAGACTTTCAGGGACAGCGACAGCGCCTCGATTTCCAATGGGCTTAACAGTGGGCTCAACATGGGATCAATTAGCGAGGCTTGGGCGGAAAGGTAAAGCCAAATTGTTCAAAGATCCGCCGTGCGGTCCCGCCCTGAAAAAAATCATAGGCCTGGCGGGCCATGGGTCCGTCGCCGCTTTTGACAATGGCCAGGGGGTAAACAATCGGTTGGTGGATATTGCTGGGAAAGCGCGCGGCAATCGCTAAATTTCCGGCCGCCCGAAAGTCGGTCGCATACGCTATGGCGTAGCGGCCCTGTCCGCGGGCCAGCAGCGCCAGGGCCGCCCGGACCGAGGCGGCGAAAACGGTCCGGTCCTTGAGCTGGGCCCAAAGGCCCAGATTGCGCAACGCCTGCCGGCCATATCGGCCGGCGGGAACATGGGCCGGATCACCCATGACCAGCCGCCCTGGGCCCAGGGCATGGGGCAGTTCGGCAAGGCTGGTCAGCCCGCCCTCGACTTCGCCGCCGACGCTACTGCTGCCCCCGCGCCGGAGCAGAACCAATTGATTGCCCAACAAGGCGACGGAACGATCCGCGGCCAACAGGTTGCCCTGCCGGAGGAATTTCATCCAGGCCAGATCGGCGGACAAAAACAATTGTGCCGGCGCCCCGGCGGCAATGTGTTTCGCCAAGGTGGAGGAGCCGGCGAATATGGGCCGAAGAACCAGGCCGGTCTTTGCCTTGAAGGCGGCGGCGACGGCGGTCACCGCCTCGGTCGTGGAGGCGGCGGCGAGGACGTCGATGGTCTGACTGTTGGCGGGACCGGGGGGCAAGGCCAGGGCGGCCAGGCATAGCCATGTTCCCGCGAAGGACGTCTTGGCCAGCCTCATCATCTACAGTTTCATCTGCCGCCCCATCTACATGGCGGCTTTCAGACGCTTAAATCCGGCCGTTAGATCGGCGATCAGGTCGTCGGGGTCTTCCAGGCCGATATGAAAGCGCACGCATTGCCCTTCATATGGCCACGGCGTGACGGAGCGAAAGGCGTTGGGGTCTTGCGGCAGGATCAGGCTTTCATAGCCGCCCCATGAAGCACCCATGCCGAACAGTTCTAGATCATCCACCAGGGCGGCGACCGCCTTGCGGGAGCATGGCTTCAGCGTGACGCCGAACAGGCCCGAAGCGCCCTGAAAATCGCGCTTCCACAGGCTATGGCCGGGATCGTTGGGCAGGGCGGGATGCATCACCACCTCCACCATGTCCTGTTCGCGCAGCCATTCAGCCACCTTCAGGCCGTTTTCCCAATGCTGCTTCAGGCGCACGGACAGGGTGCGCATGCCGCGCTGGGCCAGATATACATCATCGGGACCGGCGGCATGGCCCAGCAGACCGGCCATGGTGTCGATCGCCGGCCAGGCTTCCTTGGTCGCCGAGGCGGTGCCGATCATGACGTCGGAATGGCCGACGATATATTTGGTGCCGGCCTGGATGGAGACATCGGCGCCCAGGTCGAACGGTTTGCAATACAAGGGCGAGGCCCAGGTATTGTCCATCATCACGATGCAGCCCTTGGCATGGGCGGCGTCCGCGATCGCGGGGATATCCTGCATCACGAACGTCGCCGTGGCCGGCGCCTCCACATAAACCACGCGGGTGTTGGCCTGGATCAGATCGGCGATGCCGGCCCCGACGGCCGGATCATAGAATGTCGTCGAGACGTCATAACGGCTGGCCAGCTCATTGCAAAAGCGCCGGGCCGGGGCGTAGACCGCATCCGACATCAATATGTGATCGCCGGCTTTCACGAATGCCAGCAGCGAAGCGGCAATGGCCGCCAGCCCGGAGGGATAGACCTGACAGCGGTGGCCGCCTTCTATGGCGCAGACCATGTCCTCGAGAGAGAATGTCGTCGGCGTGCCCCGGCGGCCGTAATAGACGCCCCGTTCTCCCGACGCCCGCCGCTCTCGCGAACTCTCCAACGCATCCAAGGTGGGATGGAGGATGGTCGAAGCGTGGTAGACCGGCGGATTGACGACACCGTGATTGTTTTCCGGGTCGCGGCCGGACGTGACCAATTTCGTTTCGTCTTTCATACTCGGGTTGTCTCTTTGGATTAGGGGAGCGCGGTGGTTGGGTGAAGATGTTCACCATGATGCCATTCCCGACACCTTGGCGCCAGTGACTTAGCGGAAGCGAACCCAAACAACGCGATCAGCTTGATCGACTTGATCCGGAGCGGCAATTTCACTATCTGAACAATAAGTGAGCCGGCGGTCGCCCGGTTGTCGCATGGGGTGGGTAAGGCATGAAGTTTCTTTTGGTGGTATTTTTCCTGTTGGATGGGCAGTGGGTCCAGGGCGATGCAAGGAAGGGCTGGGGCCCCATGCCTTATGAAACACAGGCGGCCTGTCTGACCAGCAAGGCCCGGGCCGAGGCCATTCATGCCGACCTCCGCAAGGTAAATCGGCGTGCCATTGAAAAGCGGTTTGAATGTATTTCCGAAAGTGCCAATCCCGCCAAATGATAATAAATGTTGATGTCTGAATTTTCCTCTAAAAGCGCTATTGCGATATTGAGAATGAACGGCTAACGTCCAATCCATGTGCCGCTAAGGCAAGAAATAACTATTCTAAGCGGTGTGGATAACAGGGAGAAAACCAAATGAAACCCAATTCTTTTGTTCTATCGGTAGCAGCCGTCGTTGCGATGAGCTTTGCCGGAGCAACGGTCGCTACGGCGAAGACCACGCTCGAAATCGTCAAGGAACGTGGCCATCTACGCTGCCAGGTCGGCCCGGCGAGCCCTGGCTTTTATAATCTGGATGCCAAGGGCAATTGGTACGGCAGCGATGTCTCGATCTGCCAGGCTGTCGCCGCCGCTATTTTTGGCAGCAAGACGAAACTTGAAATCCAATCGGTCAGCAGCCAGGTGCGCTTTACGGCCCTTGCCAACGGTGAAAGCGACATGCTTTCGCGGACCGCAACCTGGACCCTGCTTCGTGATACCCAGCTTGGCCTGGATTTCACGGCAGTCAACTTCTATGACGGCCAGGGCTTCATGGTGCCCAAGGACAGCGGCATCACCTCCGCGATGCAGCTCAAGGGCGCCACGGTTTGCGTTTTGACCGGCACCACCACGGAATTGAACCTGGCGGATTTCAGCCGGGTAAACAACATGAACATCAAACCGGTAACGTTCGAGGACTCCAACGTCCGCAACGATACTTATCTGCAAGGCGGTTGCGATGCGTTGACCAACGATAAATCCGGTCTGGCGTCCAACAAGGCGGCTTTCCCAAATCCGGGTGACCACGTTGTGCTGCCCGAAACCATCTCCAAAGAGCCCCTGGCTCCGGCCGTGCGGCAGGGTGATGCGCAGTGGTTCGACATCGTGAAGTGGACTGTCTACACCTTGATCAACGCTGAAGAGCTTGGCGTCAACAAGGCTAACGTTGACAAGATGCGCTCCACCTCGACCAACGCTTCCGTGCGCCGCATGCTCGGCGTCGAAGGCAATCTTAATGAAGGTTTGGGTCTGTCCAAGGATTGGGCCTACAACATCATCAAGGAAGTCGGCAACTACGGTGAAATTTACGAAGCCTATATGGGCGGCGGTAAATTGGCCATCGGCATCAGCCGGGCCGGATCGGCCAACGATCTATGGACCAAGGGTGGGTTGATGTACGCACCGCCGTTCCGCTAGGATCGACGATCGGCCCCGGTTCTGAAATGAACCGGGGCCGAATTTCTTTGGTGTATTCCATGCGTAAAATCGGGGTCTGATGGCATGGCGATCGATGGTGCTGGTAAGACGGTGGCGACACTAAAGCCGAAAGAGAAGTTCGATTTTTTTCATGACGAGCGGGTCCGCTCGGTAGCCTACCAAATTCTGACGGCTTGCGTTGTCGGCTGGTTGGCTTGGTATCTGATATCCAATACGGCGCACAATCTCCAAGTACGTGGCATGAACACGGGATTTGGCTTTCTGAGCGCCACTGCCGGTTTCGATACGGATTTCAAACTTATTGAGTATAAGCCTGGTGTTGGCACATATGGCCGCATTTTCCTGATCGGCTGTCTCAATACCCTTTTGGTTTCATTTTTTGCGATTATCTTCAGCACGGTGCTGGGCTTTGCCGTCGGTGTTTTGCGGCTGTCATCCAACTGGCTGGTCGCCCGCCTGGCCCTGGCTTATGTCGAGATCGTTCGCAACACCCCGCTGCTGCTGCAGATAATTTTTTGGTACGTCGGGGTTTTTGCCCTGTTGCCCAGGGTTAAGAATAGTCTTGATTTGTCCGCCGGGGCGGAAGTGGCCTTTCTTAATAACCGCGGTCTTTATACCGCGTGGCCGGTGCCGGACGATCTGTTCTGGATGACAATCGTCGCCTTTTTAGCCGCCGTCGTCGGGGTCTTCGTGCTCAGACGCTGGGCCCACAAGCGTCAGGACGAAACCGGCAAACAGTTTCCGATATGGTCGGCCTCCATCGCCTTGCTGATCGTTTTGCCGTATCTCGTCTATCTGGCATCGGGTTCGACCCTTAATTGGGATGTGCCGACGCTGCAGGGTTTCAATTTCGCCGGTGGCGCCGCTTTGCCGCCAGCCTTCCTGGCCTTGCTGGTAGCCCTGGTTTCGTATCATGCGGCCCATTTGGCGGAGGCAGTGCGGGCGGGCATTTTGTCCGTGGAAAAGGGGCAGACCGAAGCGGCCTTGGCCATCGGCCTGCGTCCGAAAAAAGCGATGTCCCTGATCATCATTCCCCAGGCCATGCGCGCCATCGTGCCGCCGATGATCTCTTTGTGGATGAACGTGGTCAAGAATTCCTCGCTGGCGATCGCCATTGGTTATTCGGACGTGGTGGCGCTGTTTATGCAGACCGCACTGAACCAGGCCGGCTATGCCGTTGAAATGGTGGGTATGACCATGGCCTTCTACATGTTCATCAGCCTCTCGATCTCCAGCGTATTGAATATCTATAATAAACGCGTTCAGTTGCAGGAGCGTTGAACATGTCCATGGTAAAACATGAAAAAACCACTCCCAGGGACGCACCGCTGTCGGAAACGACGTTCATCGGGTGGCTGCAAAAGAACTTGTTCAGTTCCTGGATGAACACCATTCTAACCGTCATTTCGCTTTTTATTATCTATACGGTGGTGAAAAGCCTGTGGATTTGGGGTGTATGGGACGCAGTTTGGGTGGCCGAAAACCGGCGCGAATGCTTCGCCATCTCGAAACACGGCGCCTGTTGGGCTGGCGTACTGATCTGGCTCGACAACATTTTTTACGGCCGCTTTCCCAGGGATCAAATATGGCGGGTGAATTTAGGTGGTGTGCTGTTGGTGTTGTGGATG
>JAYGEA010000141.1:0-3191 GCA_046582635.1 Alphaproteobacteria bacterium | reverse complement strand
ATCCATGACATCGCGCATCGACGTCGTCCGGGGCCGGCCATTTTTCTTGCGCGCCGGCATGAACGGCGCCAGTAAGGCCCATTCACGGTCCGTCATATCGCTTGCATGGCGTCCGCCACGGCGCTCATAATCTCTCCAAGTGATTTCAGTCCACATGTTGTGCCCCTCCATTGCTTTGACACAACGGAGAGAACCATAACATGCTGAAATCACTCAACTAGTGGATTGATTCCAACGTTTGGTGCCGTCGATATTTCTCATTTTCGGCTAATTTCTGCCAATACCAAGAGACTCTTTCGTTCCGATCAATCCACTAGAAACAGGTTTCCGCTCACATTCCCGTTGTGTTGTGCGACTTGTGTCAAGAAATTTGCGCCGCTGTGCGGCGACATGTACGGGCTAGAAATTCGCTCTGATATATAACCGGATATTGTTCTGGCGGGCTGGGTGGCGGACAGCTCCTCAATGGTTTGTTCCCCCTGCCTCATCCCACCAAGTAACATACTGGACGAGTTGGCCTGAGGGCAAAGATCGACTACCAAGACATTTTGATCTGGGTGGGTTCGAGCGTATTCACTCGCGACCTGAAAAGTCAGATAACTTTTCCCCACACCACCTTTGTTGTTCCATTGAGCATAAACTGACATGAGAACCCTTTCCTTTTGATGGTGTGTGGCATGGATGCTCTGTTTACTCGTAATATTTCTCGCAAAAAGTTAGGAGTCGCTTCTTGAATCTTGATATTTGAAAGGTTAGGAGTCGGGCCTTGTTTTTTGTGTTTTACTCGTTCTGAGAGAGCGAATTAGGGTGACATGAGCCGCTCTTTCGCCCTGAAGAAGGGGCGAAAAACGGTCAAGTCACCCTAATTCTTGTGCCTTTTGTTGCTCAGATCGACTCCGCCAGCTTCTGAGCCAAGCCACCGGCCACACGTCGCCGATAGTGGGGCGGGGTCATGGTGGTTTTCATGGCTTTGGCCTGTGTGCGGATGCGGTCGCGGAGGTCTTCGAGGCAGGGGTCGTCCGGCGCGCGGCCGATGAATTTGTCCAGGCCCTTGGCCAGGAAGGGCAGGGGGGAGACGCCGGTGAGGCCGACGCGGAGGTCGGTGATTTTGTTGTCCGCCACCGCCATGCGTATGGCGACGCCGGCCAGGGGGAAATCGATGGAGCCGCGGACGCGGGATTTGGCGTAGCCCGATGATATGGGCGCGCTGGGTTTTGCCAGGTGTGCGGCGACCAGCAGTTCGCCCGGCTCAAGGGTCAGGTGATCCATGCCGTCGTTGCGGTACAGATCCGCCAGGGGGATGCGCCGGCGGCCACCACCCTCATTATTGGCGCTGGCCAGTTCCACTTCCGCATCGAACAGCAACAGGGCGGGGGCCACGTCGCCCGAGAATGCCGCGAAACATTTCTTGCCGCCCGGCGCCACGTGGCAGATATCGCCCCGGTATTTCAGGCAATAATTGTTCGCCGCGCGCCAGAATTCGCTCTGGTTATAATAGATACAGCGGGTGTCCAGGCACAGGTTGCCGCCCAGGGTGCCGTATTCCCGGTGGCTGGGGCCCGCCACCTGGCCGGCGGCGGTGGCGACGGCGGTGAAGTGCTCGGACAGCAAGTCGCTGCCCGCCAGATCGGCCAGCACCGTGGCGCCACCGATGGTGATGCCGTCCCCATGGTCCACAATGCCGTGCATCTCCGTGATGCCGTTGAGATAGACCAGGCTGTCGGGCTGTTCGATGCCCCGGCGGATGTTGACCAGCATGTCGCTGCCCCCCGCCAGATAACGGCCATCGTTGCAATCCGCGAAGGCTTTGACCGCAGCCTCGACGGTGGCGGGATGGTGCAGTTCAAGTTCAGGCATGAATTCCATCAGGCGGCCCCCCCATCGGCACGGGCGTCTCTGGCTTTCTTCTCCAACAGCTCCATTAATCTGTCCGGGGTCACGGGCAATTCCGTGGGGCGCACGCCCACCGCATCGGCCACGGCGTTGGTCAGGGCGGGCAGGAAGCCGCTCAAGGAACCTTCGCCCGCTTCCTTGGCGCCAAACGGGCCGTGGGGGTCCCTGGCCTCGATAATGCCGACCTCGATGGGCGGGGATTCCATGATCGTCGGCACCCGGTAGTCCAGCATATTGGCGGCGATGGGCAGGCCGTCAAAAAACTTCGTCTCTTCCGAGAGTGCCTGCCCCATGCCCATCCAGACCGAACCCTGAACCTGGCCTTCCACCGCCAGGGGGTTCAGGGCCCGGCCGCAATCATGGGCCACCCAGACCTTGTCCACGGTGATTTCGGCGGTGTGCGGGTCCACCGTCACCTCGACCACCTGGGCGGCATAGCTGAACGCCATGGTGCCGCCGATGGCCGCGCCGCGGTATTTCCGGCCGCCCCAGGATTCAGGGATGGTGTCGTAATTGCCCTTCACATTTATAGTGCCTTCGCCTTCGAGCGCCGCCATGACCACCTCGTCAAAGGTCAGGCCCTGGTCCTGCTGGCCGCCGCGATAGACCTCGCCCAGGCATTCAACATCCTGCGGCGCGATTTCCAGCTTGCGGGCGGCGGCCTCCACCAGCTTGGCCTTGAGGTTCTGCGCTGCGTCGATGGCGGCATTGCCGACCATGAAGGTGACGCGGGAGGAATAGCTGCCGTTGTCCTTGGGCGTCACGGCGCTGTCCGAAGCGATGACCCGGATGCGGCCCATGTCCACGCCCAGGGTCTCGGCCGCGCATTGGGCGATCACCGTGGAGGAGCCCTGGCCGATTTCCGCCGCGCCGGTCAGCAGCGTAATGCCGCCGTCCCAATCCAGACGCAGATGGATTGTCGCATGGGGCTCGCCGGTCCAATGTTTCGGTTTCGAGGCGCCGGAGATGTAGTGGGAGCACGCCATGCCCAGGCCCTTGTTGGGCCCCAATTTGCCCTTGCGCTGCTTCCAGCCGCTGGCTTTCTCGGCCCAGTCGAGACATTGGTCCAGGCCGTAGCTGTTCACCAGCAGGTCGTTGGCCGTCATCGTTGGCGCTTGAAGAAGGTTCTGACGCCGTACTGCGAAAGGATCCAGGCCCAACTCGGTCGCCATGCTATCGAGCAGGGACTCGAAGGCGAAACGCGTATTGACGGTGCCATGGCCTCGCATCGCGCCGCACGGCGGCGTGTTGGTGAGCACGCGATAGCCGTCATACTTCACAGTTTCGATATCGTAGAT
>JAYGEA010000086.1:0-7913 GCA_046582635.1 Alphaproteobacteria bacterium | reverse complement strand
GTTCACCCGGACTTTTTGGCGCAGTTAGCGCATTTCCGGGCCGGCCCGGACTGCATCAAACCCGCCCTAATCAAAAACCTGATAGGGCAGCCAGGTGGCCAGCAAAGGAAATGCCATGACCAGTCCGATGACGAACAGTTGCGCGCCCACGACGGGAATGATGCCGCGATAGATATCGCCGATCTTGACTTCCGGCGGGGCGGCGCCCTTGAGAAAAAATAGGGCAAATCCAAAGGGCGGTGTCAGGAACGAGGTTTGCAGGGTCAGGGCGATCAAGGTCGCCATCCACAACGCCTTGGCCGTGCCCTCGCCCGCATGTTCGGCAAAATCCAATTCGGCCAAAACCGGCAGGAACAGGGGCAGGGTGATGATGGTGATCTCGATCCAGTCGATGAAAAAACCCAGGATGAAAATGATCCCGATGATGGTCAGCAGCATGCCCCAATCACCGAACGGCAGGCCGCCGAGCATATTGCTGACCACCTCGTCGCCGCTGAAAAAGCGGAAGGGGTAGGAGAAAACGTTGGCCGCCATGACCACGAAGAAAACCATGGCCGTCATCAGCGCCGTGCCCTCGATCACCTCGCGGAACAGCGGCCAGGTCAGCCGCCGGTTCAACAGCATCAACAGCAGACCGCCCGCGGCACCCACGGCGCCGGATTGCGACGGCGTGGCCCAGGCGAAAATGATCGAACCCAGGACCAGGAAAATCAGGCCCGCGGGCATGACCAGTCCGCGGATATAAAATCCAAACCATTGCCAGCCCGTCCAGCCCCGGCTCCAATCCTGCTCGGTCCGGCCCTTGGCGGGGACGGGCGGCGAAATGATCGCCGCTGCTATGTAATAAGCCAGGTAGAGCACAACCAGAATGCCGGCCGGCCACAGGGTGGCCAGGAATATGTGTCCGATCGGGGTGCGCAACTGGCCGGCCAAAAAAAACAGCATGATCGCCGGCGGCAGGATCAAACCCAGGGTTCCCGCCGCCGCCACCACGCCACTGGCCAGGGAGGGTTTGTAACCCTGCTCCAGCATGGTCGGCAGGGCGATCAGCGCCAATGTGGCGACGGAGGCGCCAACAACGCCGGCGGTGGGTGCCAGCAGAATACCCAACAAGGTGACGGCGATGGCCATGCCCGCCGGCAGACGGCCAAAAATATGTTGCAGGCACAGCAGCAGATCGCGGGCAATGCCGCTCTTCTCCAACGCCATGCCCATGAACAACAACATGGGCACGGTGGGATAGATCTGGCTGCCGTTGATGCTGCCATACAGGCGCAGGGGGACGTTCAACAAGGCGATCCACTGCATCTCGTCCAGGGCAATGCCGATCAGGCAAAAAGTGATGCCCAGGCCGGCCAGAAGCACCGCCACGGGCAGGCCGGAAAAAATCAAAATGGCCAGGCTGGCCAGCATGAGATAGGGCAGCATTTCAACGAACTCGAACATGCCGGCCTAATCCTTATCGCGCCGGCGGGATAGATTGCGCAGGCCGGCGACCACGGCGGCAATGAGGAACAGACCGATACCGAAGGGCATGGCGCTTTTCAAAAGGCCACGGATGAACGACTCGCTTTTGAAGCTTTCCTCGGCATAGGGAATGCCAAAGTACAAGATCACCACCGCGAACGGCGCCATGAACAACAGCAGGCCGGCCAGTTCGATACGTTTCCGGGTCAGCGGCCGCAGCCGGTCCCGGATGATGTCCACCCGCACATGGGCGCCGCGTACATAGCCATAGCCCAAGGTCAGGAAAACCAGCAACAGGAACATGGACCATTCAATGTATTGGGGAACAACGGTGGTGTAGTTAAACACCTTGCGGGCGACGATTTCAAAGATCCGGGCGATGATCATGATTGTGATGGTCACGGCGGCGGTCCAAAAGCCGATGCCGGAGACCATGCGGTCAAGAAAATCCAGCAAGACCCGCATTTTTACCCGAAACGGCTTGGCTTGGAAGGCGGCCCATTTTTCCGGCCACAAGGCGCGCCGGGCCTTGTTCCTCAGGCGCAGATTGTGGATGTCCAGCTGGATCGCAATCAGCGACGGGATCACCAGCAAAACCAGGAACGTCGCCACGGCCAGGCCGAAGATCATGGTGATGGCCATGGGAATGAGGAATTGCGCCTGCAGGGAGGTCTCGAACAACAGGGGCAGCAGGCCGCCAATGGTGGTCAATGATGTCAGCAACACCGCGCGCAGTCGGTCCTGACTGCCGCCGATGATGGCCTGCACTGTGTCCTCGCCCGTAGCGATGCGCTCGTCGATGGTGGTCACCAGAATGATCGAGTCATTGACCAATATGCCCGACAGGCCCAGCAGACCCACCAGGGTCAGAAGGCTAAGATCGAAACCCAGCAGCAAATGCCCCAGCACGGCGCCGACCACGCCGAAGGGGATGACCGCCATGACCACGATGGGCCGGGTGTAGGACGAAAAGACCCAGGCCAGAATAATATAGATCGCCGCCATGCCGACCAGGGCGCCCAGGCGCATGTCGGCCATGGTACGGGCCTGCTCCTCGGCCCGGCCGGCAAAGTTGTAGTTCAGGCCGTACTTGCGGGCGATGTCCGGCAGCGCGTTGACTTCAAGTGCGGCGAGCAGCTTGGCGGAGCGGATTTTGCTTTCGTCGAGTTCGCCCGTGATCGACACCTCGCGCTGGCCGTTGTGGCGGCGGATACGGGCAAAGCCGATTTCCTCCCGCATGGAGACCACCTCGCTCAACGGCACCTGCGCGCCCGAGGCGGCGCGGAGGTAGAGGTTCAACAAATCTTCGGTGGTGATGGCGCCGCGGGCATACTGCACCTTCACCGTGATCTCTTCATCGCCGCGGGGGAAGCGCTTGGCGATGGCGCCTTGGAAGGCGTCGCGCACCTGACGCCCGACGCTGTCGGTGGAAAAGCCCAGGGCCCGGCCACGGGGCGTTAGTTCCAGGATCACCTCCTGCTTGCCCACCGGCAGGTCGTCTTCCATATCGCTGACACCGGGAAAGCGGCTCAGCAAGGCCTTGACCTCGATCGCCGCCGCCTTCAGGTCATGGGTGCTGCCGCCGCTGAGACGGATGTCGACCTCCTTGCCCGGCGGGCCGCTCTTGCGTTCGTTCAGGTTGATGCGCTCGACACCGGGCTGCATGCGGATATTCGCGCGCCAGGATGCAATGAAGTCCGGCATGCGGAGCTGGCGGTGGTCGGAGGGGATCAGTTGCACATACAAGCCGCCGTACTTGTCGCCGCTGACGCTGCGGAAATTCCGGGCCTGGGATTTGCCCAGTTTGCCGAAGGTGGAGTGGATCAGGCTTTCTCGATTTTCGCCGGCATCCAGGTTGCCGGGCGAAAGTTCAGCTGATTGGGCGGCGGCGGCATGGGCGGCGCGTTCCATCTCGGCCACCATGGCTTCCGTGCGTTCGCGCGGGGTGCCGGGCTGCATCACCACGTTGCCATAGACGATGTCGCCTTCCGGCGCGGGAAAGAACTGGAAGCCGACTCGGCCGCCGCCAATGATGCCCAGGGAGAGGATCAGAGCGGCGATGGAGGTGGCCAGGGTCAGATAGCGCCATTCCACGCAGACCGCCAACAGACGCCGATAGGGCCCGGCGCGGAAGTTGTCGAAATGGCGGTTGAACCAGACCCGCGCCCGGGATTCCTGCTCTCGTCCCGCCACCAGGGCGCCGCGCAAATGGCCGGGCAGAACAAGAAAACATTCCACCAGACTGGCCACCAGAACGGACACCGTGACCAGGGGAATGGCCGACAGAATGGTGCCGATAATGCCGCTGATCAGGATCAGGGGCAGAAAGGCCGCAATGGTGGTCAGGGAAGACGCCACCACCGGTGCCAGCATGCGCAACGCGCCCTGCTCGGCCGCCTCCTGCGCGCTCATGCCGTGGCGGCGGCGGGATGCGGCATGCTCGCCAACCACGATGGCATCGTCGACGATGATGCCCAGGGTCATGATCAGGGCGAACAGGCTGACCATGTTGATGGACTGACCGCTCAACAACATCACCCCCATGGTCGCCATCAGGGCGACGGGAATGCCGGCCGCGACCCAGATGGCGACGCGCAGGTTCAAGAAGATGAACAGAATGATCAACACCAGCGCCAGGCCGCCCAGGCCGTTCTTCAGCAGAATGGCGATGCGTTCCCGGATCAGGCCGGCCTGGACATCGTAATGTTCCAGGGTCAGGGTCGGCGGCAGGGTTTGGCGCAATTCGGCCAGATATTCCTCGACGGTTTGCGAAATATCCAGGGCATCGGCGCCCACCGCCCGCTTCACATGCAATTCGATGGCCCGGTCGGCCGCCAGGCGCCCCTCGGGCGCATCCGCTTCAAAGGCCTCGCGCACCTGGGCGACATCGCGCAGGCGGAGTTTTTCGCCGTTGGGCAGGGAGCGGATTTCAATGCCGCCCAGCCCGGAGGCGGTGGTTTGCAGGCCCAGGCTGCGGATTTGTTTTTCCACCTGGCCTCCAATATTGCCCGACGGCAGATCCTGGCTGCGCCGGCGGATACGGGCGGCGATATCTTCCAGGTTCAGATCCAGCCGGCGCAGGGTGCGCGGCGTCATTTCGACCCAGATTTCCTCGTCCCGGGCACCGAACATCAGAACCTGATCGATGCCGCGCGCCAGCAGTCCCTCGCGGATCCGCTTGGCGATGGCTTTCAGGGCGCTTTCACTAAACGGGCCGGAGAGGGCGATGCGTGAAATGGTGTCGTAACGGGCGACCCGGCGGATGCGGGGGCTTTCACTGCCCTCGGGCAGGGTGGTGACCTGGGCCACGGCCGAGACCACGTCGGCGCGGCCGGCCTGCATGTCGCTGCCGGCGTTGAATTCCACCAGGATCGTCGCCACGCCTTCAACGGAGAACGAGGTGATCTTGTCCACATTGTTCAGATAGCGGACTTCCGGTTCGATGGCCGTCACGATATTGGCTTCCACGTCGTCGGCGCTGGCGCCGGGCCAGACCACGTTGATGGAGACCATGTCGATGCCGAAATCCGGGAAAAACTGGGTGTTCAGGCGCGACAGCGAGACCGCGCCCATGACCAGCATGATCACCATCAGCAAATTGGCGGCGTTGCGGTGGCGGACGAACAGGCGCACCAGATCGGCGGGGGACACTAACGCACTTCCACTTTTTGGCCGGGACCGATTTCCGCGAACCGCGTGGTCACCACCTGGTCACCATCCTCGAGCTCGCCGCGCAACAGGACATCGTTGCCAACCCGGGCCAGCAATTGCACCGCCCGCTTCTCCAACCGCTCGCCCTTGACCACATAGACCGCGTTGGTGTGGTATAGCGCGCTTTCCGGCAGGCGGGCGACCTGGTGATAGATTTGATCCGGCAGGGTGATGGAGACAAAGGCGCCGGGCCGCAAGGGACTGCTCAATCGAGGTTTGTTCCGGCGAGGTTTGTTCCGGTCCGCGCCATCCAGGCGGGCGAATACCCGCACCCCGCCGCTGGTGCTGTCGATGCGGGCGCCGATGCGGTCCAGCCGCCCGGCGTAGGGGAAGCTTTTGCCGCCCACCCGCCAGACGATTTGCACCGGCCGGCCCGCCAGGGGACCTTCCGAGACCAGGCGGCCATACTGGCTGTCGGACAGGGTCAGCCGGGCCTCCAGCCGGTTGGCGTCGATCAGGCGGGCGACCCGGTCATTGGCGTTCAGACGGCGGCCGACCTGGGCCTGGACATCCGCCAGATAGCCATCGAACGGCGCCGTCAGGCGGAGCCGTTGTAAATCCCGCTTGGCGCGCCGCAGGCCGACGCCCAGGCGCTGGATCACCGCCCTCTGCTGTTTGATGTGGGCGGTTTCGGCTGCCAGATCGCTCTGGCGCATCTCGGTGGTTTTCTGCTGCCTGGTCAATTCCATGCGGGCGGTATCCATGCGTTTGTCGGATACGGAGCCCCGGCCGGAAAGGGAGCGCATGCGTTCCACGTCCCGTAGATGCAGTTTGACCAATTCCCGGTCCCGGGCCAGGGCCATGTGATAGGAATTCCGCCGCGCCGTGATCTCTTCCAACCGGGCGCGGGCCTCGCCAATTTGGGCCGACAGCTCGTCAAATTTTGCCTGATAGTCGAAGGCGTCAATGGCGATGATCATGGCGCCCTTGGCCACCGTTCCGCCATCGACAAAGGCCTCGCCCACCGCGACAACTTCGCCCGCCACCAGGGCCCGCAATTCCACCTCCCGGCCGGGGACAATTTCGCCGAACAGGCGCAGTTTCGGTTGCACGTCGGCCAGGGTGACGGTGCTGGCGGATACCAGCCAGGGCTGCTCCACCTTGTCCGAGGGGGCGACCACGGGCTTGGTCTGCACCAGCACAATGGCGCCCACCACGGCCGCCGCCACCACAATTGCGGGCAATACCGCCTTTCGCACCTGCCAGGTCATGGCCGCTACCTACACAACCCCGCGCCCCTGATCAAGCATCAGTCTTTCATGCCGCAATGAGCGGCTATGTGCTATGAGGCTATTTTGGCAGATATCCATCGGGGGAAATATACATGGCCGCACAAGCCTTTACGCCGCGCGAAATGATCGACCGTTTGGTCGCCTTCGATACCACCAGCCGGGAATCCAACCTGGGTCTTATTCACTTTATCCGCGACTATCTGGCCGGCCATGGCGTGGAGTCCACCCTGATCCATGACGGCAGCGGCAAAAAGGCCAATTTGTTCGCCACCGTCGGCCCCATGGTGGACGGCGGCGTGGTGCTGTCGGGCCACACGGACGTGGTGCCGGTGGATGGTCAGGACTGGACCCATGCGCCGTTTCAGGTGACGGAAGTCGACGGCCGCCTGTACGGCCGGGGCACGGCGGATATGAAGAGTTTTTCGGCCATCGCCCTGGCCCTGGTGCCCGAAATGGTCGCCCGCGGCCTGAACCTGCCGATCCATTTCGCGCTGTCCTATGACGAGGAAGTGGGCTGCCTGGGCGCCCCCGACCTCTCGCGCCACCTTCAGGGCCTGCCCGTGCGCCCCCAGGCCCTGATCGTGGGGGAGCCGACGGAGATGAAGGTGGTCAACGCCCATAAAGGCTGCTGCGCCATCAGAACGACCGTGACGGGGCTGGAAGGCCATTCGTCCGAGACCCACAAGGGCGTCAATTCCATCTTCGCCGCCGCCAAATTGATCAACTATCTGGCCGACAAGGCGGAGGAGATGCAGACCACGAATGTTAACGAACGCTTTGACCCGCCCTACACCACCATCCAGGTCGGTACCATTAATGGCGGCACGGCGGGCAACATCATCCCCAAGGAAACCACGTTCTGGTGGGAATACCGCACCTGTCCCGGCGTCAACGGCGCCGAAATCGTGGCCGATTTCGAGGCTTTCGCCCAAGCCGAAGTGCTGCCGAAAATGCGTGAAGTGCACCCAGAGGCCGACATCCGGGTCGAGGTGCGCGGCGAGGTCATCCCCCTATTGCCCGAAGACGGCTCCCCCGCCGAAACCCTGGTCTTGGCCCTCACGGGCAGCAACCAGACCCACGCGGTCTCCTACGGCACCGAAGCGGGCATTTTCCAAAAGGGCGGCGTCGCCTCGGTGATCTGCGGCCCAGGCAGTATTTCCGTGGCCCATAAGCCGGATGAATATATTGAGGTTTCCCAGGTGGAGGCGTGCGATGATTTGATGCATAAGCTGATCGATAGGCTGGCGTCTTGAGCTGACAGGCACGAGTATTGCCGCGACACGACTGCATTTCGCGCTCTACTCAAATATGTTGACTTTCAATTTAGTCCTTGCAATTTAATTTTACCCATGGTAGTATTGGCACACTGGAATAAACGGGCTCGATAACCGGATATTTCTGACCAACAGGCGCTGTTTGCCCCGCATGCTCTCACTGAGCGGCCGGGCCCGGCGCCTTTTTTGTGCCTAAAATCGTGACTGAAAATTTGAGTCGGCGTTGCAG
>JAYGEA010000363.1:0-6393 GCA_046582635.1 Alphaproteobacteria bacterium | reverse complement strand
ATCTCACCAAGCACAACGAGGCCGCCAAACCTTTCACCTGGACCGCCGCCGCACAAGACATCATCAAAAAAGTGGACCGGGCGCGCAACACACTCAATCAAGTAAAAGCCGGTACTTCTTAAATGAGTCGGAACACTAGTTGCCTTCCGGCTCGGTTTGAAAGATCATCGCCGCCATGCTTGAACCCTATCCCCTGCCCGTGGGCCACGTTTACCAACCGCGCCCCGTATTCATTTACCGTGACACGCAACTGGCCAAATTGACCGCCAGCGGCATTGACCCCGATGTCCACGGTGACCGCCTAGATTTGACCTTCCTGGGCCTGCCGATCCTGGATGCCTTGATGGAGCGGGATGTGCCCCTGCAAGGCCAGGTGCATGTCTATCAACGCTTTATCCAGCATGCCCCCGTCATGCTGGATGGAGACCTGAACATGCGCGGGGAAATCACCGCCATCGAAAAAGTCGCGAAGGGCGAAGTGGTACGCTGGACGTTCGACTTCACGGACCAGGCGGGGCGGCATCTGGTCACCATCGATCGCGCCGGCCTGCGGCCGCAGGCAATGGCACCCGGCGACAGCGGCAAGGGTGGCGCCACGGATTCCCTGGCCCCTCCGGCGGAAGATCAACCGGGTTTCGAAGCATTGTGGCAACGGACCTTGGTGCCGGACGATGTGGCCCGATACAGCAGCGACGGCCGCAACAAAATCCATTCCGAGCCGGGAATCGCCCGCCAATTCGGCTTTCGCGCCCCCATCGCCGCCGGCCTCATGGGCGTGCACTACTATCTCGAAGCCTTGGCCAGGAATGGCGCAACAGACAAAATGGATCTGGAGATCTGGTTCAAACGGCCCATGTTCTGGGACGAAACCCTGACCCTGCGCCATTGTACGGACGGCGGCCGCCTGACCGCAATGCGGATCGAGAACCAGGCCGGCAAACCTGCCAGCCTGGCGCGCGTTAATCCCTCGCCCTAATACCAAGGCGCGGTGATTGAGGCTCAGCGGATGGCATAAGGATCATGTAGTCCCGCGGGCGGCGTCAGCTGTAAAATCGGATTGACGGATATCCTGTACAATCCGGCCCGCACCACGTACAAGGCGCCGTGACAGATAATCGGGCACCTGACCGGCGGAATACTTGACCGGCGGAAAATTTCGTTTCACGCCAGTGCCAGCAGACCCCGTCTCGAAAGAATGAACATGGCAGATTTTGCAGGCGTTGTTCCCGCACTTGGTGAGGCGTTGAGCAAACGCGGTTTCGAGGCCCTGACCCCGGTGCAGGAGGCTGTCCTGGCGCCGGAATTGACGACGGCCGACCTGCTTGTCTCGGCCCAGACGGGCTCGGGCAAGACCGTGGCCTTTGGCCTGGCCCTGGCACCGGCGCTGCTGGAGGGGGCCGCGCGGTTCGGCGTGGCGGCGGCGCCCTTGGCCTTGACCGTGGCACCGACACGGGAATTGGCCCTGCAGGTCAAGCGCGAGTTGGAGTGGCTGTATGAGCCAACGGGGGCATCCGTGGTCTCCTGCGTTGGCGGCATGGACATGCGCACGGAACGCCGCGCCCTGCAGCGCGGCGCGCACATCGTGGTGGGGACGCCGGGCCGGCTGCGAGACCATATTGAACGCCATTCCCTGAATACCGCGGCCCTGAAATGCGTGGTGCTGGACGAGGCGGACGAGATGTTGGACCTGGGTTTCCGCGACGACCTGGAATACATCCTGGACGCCGCGCCCAACGACCGCCGCACCTTGATGTTCTCGGCCACCGTGCCCCGCGCCATCGCGGCCCTGGCCAAGGGCTATCAGCACGACGCCGTGCGGATCAGCACCCAGGCCGAGCAAAGCCAGCATGTGGATATCGAATACCAGGCCATTGTGGTCGCGCCCAACGACCGGGAAAACGCCATCATCAATGTCCTGCGGTATTTCGAGGTGGGGACGGCGCTGGTCTTTTGCGCCACGCGGGCCGCCGTCAACCATATGACCGCGCGCTTCGCCAACCGGGGCTTTTCGGTGGTGGCGCTGTCGGGCGAGTTGAGCCAGAACGAACGCAGTCATGCCCTGCAAGCCATGCGCGACGGCCGGGCGCAAATATGTATCGCGACGGATGTCGCCGCCCGCGGCATCGATCTGCCGAAGTGCGAGCTGGTGATTCATGCCGACCTGCCCCGTAACCGGGAAAACCTGCTGCACCGCAGCGGCCGCACGGGGCGCGCCGGGCGCAAGGGCGTCAGCGTCCTGGTGGTGCCCTACAATTGGCGCAAACGCACGGAACGGCTGTTGGCCGGCGCCGGCGTTCAGGCCACCTGGGGCAAACCGCCCTCGGTGCTGGAGATCATGAAACGGGATGACGAACGGATCATAGCCGACCCGGATCTGAACCGGCCGTTGGAGGCGGAGGAACAGGCCTTTGCCCAGGAATTGCTGGAGCGTCATGGCGCGGAGCAATTGGCCGCCGCTCTCGTGCGCCGCTATCGGGCCGGCCGCTCGGCGCCGGAGGAATTGCTGGATGCCGGGCCCAGGGAGTCTATTGCCCGGAAGAAACAACGGGACGATTTCAAGGATGGCGTCTGGTTTTCGCTGTCCGTGGGGCGCAAACAGAATGCGGAGCCGCGCTGGCTGCTGCCCATGCTGTGCCGGGCCGGCCATATCACGAAACGTGATATCGGCGCCATCAGAATAGAGCCGGGCGAAACTTTCGTGGAACTGGCGCCGGGCTGTGTGGAGTCCTTCCTTGAAAACATCGGGCCGGCGGCGACGGTGGAAAAAAACATTATCGTCAAACGCGCCGACGGCCCGCCCAAATCCGACAGGTCCACATCCGACAGGCCCACATTCGACAGGCCGACCGGTGAAGGGCGCAAACGTCCCGCCCGCCGCCCGCCGCCCCGCACCCCCCCGGTGCCCCGAACGATGGTCGAACCGGACAAGCCGCCTTCGCGCGAAGACCGCCCCACCCCGATTACAAAGCGGCCAAAAAACAAAAAACTGAAAAAAGCCAAGAAGGCCCGCCTAGCCGAGGCCCGCGCGAAAAGCCCGTCGGAGGACCGCCCGGGCAGCGGCCCGTTGAAGCGGGTCAAGCGCGACAATAGCAAAAGGTAGGGCGGCGTATTGGCTTTCCAAGGCCCCATCGCCGCCGTGGTCTTTGATCTGGATGGCGTCCTGATCGACAGCGAGCGGATCTATGTGCGCGCCTGGAACCAGGTCGCGGACGAGTTGGATTGTCCGGCGCTGGTGCCGGCCTATGTGGATGTGGTCGGCCTGCCCTATGACCAAATCGAACCGATCATCCATGCCAATTTGAACGACCGGGTCTCAATGGTGGAATTTGAAACCGCCATCAACGGCGCCGTGAGGGCGTTGACGAAAGATGGCTATCCCTTGAAAACCGGCGCGGTGGAGATCCTGCAATACCTCCAAGACCAGGGCACGCCCTGCGCCGTGGCGACATCTTCCACAACCTCCGTGCCCCGGAAATTAGAGGATACCGGTATCGATAAATATTTTTGCCATGTGGTGACGCGGGACGAAGTCGCCATGGGCAAACCGCACCCGGATGTCTATTTGGCGGCCGCGAAACGCCTTGGCCTGGCGCCATCGCAATGCCTTGCCGTGGAAGACTCCAAACCGGGGCTTCGCGCCGCCCTGGCATCGGGGATGGTGGTGGCACATGTGCCGGATATCATAGAGATAGACGCCGAACTGACCGGGCGCTGTGATGTGGTTTGCCCAGATTTGCTGGCGCTGCGTGATTGGCTCGTTCAAATTCGCCTCGCGGGCACTGAAAACTCCGTGGACGGAAAAACCAGGCAACAACAAATGCAACAAGCCGTCACTGCCGGAATAACCAGCGGTGTCGCCGATGAATTCAGCATGGACGCCGTCCAAAGGGACCTGGATCAGGACTGATTTCGCCGCCGTCTATTCCGCCGCCAGTGCATCCTCGATGAATTCCATGCGGTCCTTGCCCCAGTACATCTCGCCATCGACGATGAAACTGGGGACGCCGAAAACACCTCTCTCCAGGGCATCGTTGGTGCTGTCGATCAACAATTGCCGAATGTCTTTGCTTTCCGACCACGTCTCCAGCGCATCCGGGTCAACGCCCAGTTTGGCGGCAACGGCGCGCAGACCGGCGTAGTCGGCGATGGTGGCGTCGTTTTGTTCCCAATAGGCGGTCATCAGGGCATCAATGAAGGCTTCTTCCAGGTCCCAGCGGCGCATGGCCAGGCTGGCGCGCAGGGCGCGGGAGGTTTTGATGGGAAACTGATCGGGCATGCGGAAGGGCAGATCGTAACGCGCGGCCCAGCGTTGCAGATCACGAATGCGGTTGGAAATCTTGGCTTTCGGCTCGTCCATCAAGACATAATTGTGATAGCGGAAGACAAAACCAAGGTTCACGGGATGCAAAACCATGGTTGCGCCATGGCGCTCCACAATTGGCCTTATCAATTTCCACGCAAAATATGAATTGGTGGAGCCAATTTCCCAATAGAAATCAATTTGCTTACGGGACATGATCTAATCGAACGCTCCGTGCCGACCTTCGCCCCCGACAAAGCGCCCCGCGCCAGATTGGAACTGGTCCTGGAAGGCCGGTCGGGAGCCGGCAATTTCGCGGTCGATGGCTTCCTCCTCCCTATAATCCCATTGCGAGATGGTCGAGGCCCGGTCCGATAGCATGGCCAGCTGCGGAAAACCGGCCAGCTGATGCGCCAGCTGCCGCGCCGCATCCAAGGCCTCCCCGGCGGGAACGACGCGGTCGGCCAGCCCCATGGCCAGGGCTTCCTCGGCGCCAACCCCCCGGCCGGTCAGCAACATATCCAGGGCCCGGCTTTCACCCACGATACGGGGCAGACGCACGGTACAGCCGTTCGGCATGGGGCCGCCGAAGCGGCGGCAGAAGACACCAAACACCGCCGTCGCGGCGGCCACCCGCATATCGCACCAGACCGCCAGGGCCAGTCCGGCGGCAACCGCATGACCCTCCACCGCCGCTATCACCGGCTTGGCCAGGCGCCGCCGGGTCAGGCCGCGGTCCTTGCCGGCCCAGCAGAACCCCAGCGCCGCCCCGGATGCCAGTTCAGCCAGATCCGCACCGGCGCAAAAGGCCCCGTCGGCGCCGGTCAGGATAGCCACGCGGGCGCCTTCGTCCGCCTCGAACGCCATGAAGACATCGTGCAGGGTTTGCACGGTTTCCACATCGCAGGCGTTTTTCACCGCCGGGCGGTTGATGGTGACAATCGTGACGGGTCCGTCTTGTTCCACGCGGACCTTTCCGTGGGCATATTCGGTCATTGGCCGGGGGCCTCCAGATTGGCGTGTTACGGTCACTGATGCTTACCCCTTCCCGCGCTCCCGCCGCAAGCGTGCTTCGCGGAAGGCGATATAGGTGGCGGACGCGAAGATCACGCTGCCGCCGATCCAGGTCCAGATTTCCGGGATCTCGCCAAAAACCACGAAGCCGATGCCGCTGGCCCAGATCAGGCGCACGAAATCATAAGGCAGGATGGCCGTCGCCTCGGCCAGCTTCAGGGCTTCGGCAAAGGCCAAGTGGGCCAGCGAACCGAACAGGCCCATGATGGCGAACATGACAAGATATTCCCAGCTCGGCCAGGTCCAGAAAAACCAGGCCGCCAGCAGGGTAAAGGGAATGAGAAAAATATTCTGGTAGGTGGTGATGGTCAGCGAGGATTCCGTGCGCGACAGGGATTTGATGATCAGGATGGCGCTGGCCCAGATGGCCGACGAAGTGATGACCAGGATGGCGCCCAGATCCAGCTCGATAACCCCGGGCCGGACAATGATCATGGCGCCGGCGAAGCCCAGGATCAGGGCGATGATGCGCCGGGCCCGGACCCGCTCGCCCAGAAAGATGATCGCGCCCAGGGTGGCGAACAGGGGTGCGGTAAAGCTGACGGCGGAAATCTTCGCCAAGGGCGTGATGGACAGGGCATAGAAGAACATCAACATCGCAAATACCTGCATGAAACCACGAATGGCGTGCAGTTTCAGACGCTTGGTGCGAAGCGCGGCAGCCCGGCCGCGCAGGGCGAATGGCAGTACCGCCAACAGACCGAACACATTGCGGAAAAACGCCACTTCGAAGGGATGGATATTGCCTTCCGTGGAGGCATAGCGGATCACCGTATGCATGGAGGTGAAACACAAGGTGGAGAACAGGATAAGCACGACGGCCCTGTTGCCGGGCGCCAAGCGCCCCAACGTCCCATCGATAGCGGCGCTCAAGGTATTCATGATGGCCGCAACCTAAGTGTCGCGGGGCCACTGGACAAGTGATCATCGCGCATGGCACCTATGCATTTCCAATTTGACTGGACTCGCCAGGCTGACCGCGTCTCGACATGGGTAACAGTTTTTGGTCATGACATAGG
>JAYGEA010000307.1:0-3636 GCA_046582635.1 Alphaproteobacteria bacterium | reverse complement strand
CACTGGTTTTTCTGTTGCTGGCGGCGGGTCTGTTTGTCGGTGGGCTGGAGGCGGAGGAACGTCTGGACCTGGCGCTGAACCCGAACTTCAGCGCCGCCGCCGGGCCGCCGGCGGAGCTGGAGGCCTGGCTGAACCCGCCTGATTATACCGGCCTGCCACCGGTCAAGCTGGATCCCAAAAGTGGCGACATTTTGCGCCTGGCCCAGGGAAGTACCATCATGGCCCGGGTCTTTGGCGGCGGGGTCGCGCCCAGGCTGTCCATCGACGGTGCCGTGACACCGTTCAAGACGATCAATGAAAACAATTTCGAATTAAGCCGGACGATCAAGGCCGGGCAACGCCTGAGCATTGCATCGGGCGATCGCTCTTTGGCGGATTGGCTGCTGCAAATCGTCATTGATCAGCCGCCCGTCATCGACAGCGATCAGGAACCGCAAATCACCCCGCGCCAGGCCGTGCGCCTGTCATACAAAGCCTCCGACGACTATGGCCTGGCCAAGGTTTGGGCCGAAATGCGCCTGCCGACGATCAGGAAAAAGGCGGCCCCCGAAACGGCCACGGAAACCGCCACGGAAACCGAAAAAGTACTGACCCTGGATCTGCCCATCTCGCCGCCCGGCGCCAAGGAGGCGCGGGAGGCCGGCTATTTCGATTTGACGCCCCATCCCTGGGCCGGCCGCCTGGTCATGCTGCATTTCCTGGCCCGGGACGATAAGGGCCAGGTGGGCAAGGCCGAGGTGATCATCCTGCGCCTGCCCGAGCGGCTGTTCCACCATCCCGTGGCCCGGGCCATAATCGAGCAGCGGCGCGATTTGGTTCAAAAGCCCGAGCGGCGTTCCAAGGTCGCCCTGGCCCTGTTCGCCATTGCCTCCGGCCCGGCAACCTATGATGACGACCATACCGCCTATCTGATGCTATGGACCACGGCCCGGCGCCTGCAGATCAACCGCAAGGAGCCGGTGGCGGCGGTCATGGATATCCTCTGGCGCATCGCCCTGCGGATCGAGGATGGCGGCATGTCCCTGGCCGAGCGCGAATTGCGCGATGCCCAGGTGGCCCTGCTGGCGGCTCTGGCGGAAGGCGCCGGCCAGGAGGAAATCAACCGCCTGATGGATCGCTTGCAGCGGGCAATGGACCAGTATCTGCAAGCCCTGGCCGAACAGGCCCTACGTAACAACCAGGCCAGCAACCAACCGCCCGCCGATCCCAATGGTCAGACCATGGATGCCGCGGAACTGCAAAAGATGCTGGACCGGATCCGGGAACTGAGCCAGCTGGGCAACAAGGACGCAGCCCGGGAGATGCTGCGCAGACTGCAGGAAATGCTGGAAAATCTAAAGAGCGGCGAGATGACGGCCCAGCGGGAGGGCGGCAGCCCCAGCGAAAAAGCCATGCGGAAACTGGGCGAATTGCTGCAAAAGCAACAGGAGCTGATGGACAAGACCTATCAGCAAACGCCTCGGCGCCGGCGCATGCCGTGGGGAAAACGCGATGGCCAAAGCGGCGAACAGGGCAAGGGTGACGGCAAAGGCATGGGACAAAACCGCATGGACGGCGGCAAGCGCCGGGCCATGCAGGGGCTGGCCGGCAAACAGCGCGCCTTGCGCGACCGCCTGGGCGAGCTGATGCGGCAATTGGGCCAAGGCATGGGCCGCATTCCAGAATCCATGGGCGGCGTCGATGAAGCCATGCGGGAGGCGCAACAGGCGCTGCGTTCGGGCCGTGGCGGCCAGGCGCTCTCGTCCCAGCGCCAGGCCATCGACGGCCTGGCCACATCATTTCGCGAACTGGCGGAAGAGATGATGCGCAACGCCCAGGATGACGGCGAGGGCATGTTCGGCCAAAACCAGGAAGACCCGGCCGGCCGGCCGTTCCAGGGCGGCGGCATGGATACCAGCCGGGTCATGGTGCCGACGAATTCGGACATGCAGCGGGCCCGGGAAATTCTCGATGAATTGCGCCGCCGCGCTGGCGAACGCGCCCGCCCCCGCCAGGAACGCAACTACATCGACCGCCTGCTCGACCGCTTCTGAGACACGGTTGTCTGTTGCACTGGATTGCCGGGTCAAGCCCGGCAATGACGGACTGGTGGAATTCGCCGCCTATCACCGTGCCTCTGTTCAAAACCGCCCACGTCGTCATGCCCGTGCTTGACACGGGTATCCAGAGCCAAAGGCTGCGGCCTTGATGGAAAAGACGACAGGTGGAAAACCGCGCCAGCTAACTCTTGGCGTAGGGGTTATCCCGTTTGCGCAGCAGAATGCGCAGGGGCACGCCGGGCAAGTCGAAATGTTCACGCAGGCCATTTTGCAGATAGCGGGCGTAGGACTCCGGCAGGTCGTCGGCCAGATTGGAAAAAATGATGAATGTGGGCGGTCGCGACTTGGCCTGGGTCATATAGCGCAGGCGGATGCGCCGGCCATGCTTGCCCAGGGGCGGGGGGTGGCTTTCCGTCATGTCGCCCAACCAACGGTTCAGGGCGGCGGTGGTGACCCGCACCTGCCAGCGCTCATAAATTTTCGTTACCGCCGGCATCAATTTATCCACGCCCTGGCCGGTCAGGGCGGACAGGGTGATCACCGGTACGCCGCGGGCCTGGCTTAGCGAGGTTTCCAGGCGGTCGCGCAAGATGCCCATGGCGACGTTGCGGTCGCTGACCAGATCCCATTTGTTGGCGGCCACGATCAGGGCCCGGCCTTCATCCAGGGTGCGCCGGGCGATGGCCAGGTCCTGGCGCTCCAGCGGGGTGCGCGCATCCAGCAGCAAAACCACCACCTGGGCATATTCCATGGCCCGCATGGCATCGCCGGCGGAAAGCTTTTCCAGCTTTTCGGTGATCCTGGCCTGCTTGCGCAGGCCGGCGGTATCGATCAGCCGGATGGCCTGGTCCCGCCATTTCCAGGCCACGCCGATGGCATCGCGGGTCAGTCCCGGCTCGGGGCCGGTGATCTGGCGTTCTTCCCCCAACAGGCGGTTGACCAGGGTTGATTTGCCCGCATTGGGACGGCCCAGAATGGCCAGCTGCAGGATATGGCCATCATTATCTTCATCGTCATCATCGTCTTCAGCATATTCAGTTTCATATCCCTGCTCCGCCGTATGGGCCTCCATGGCGTCAAGAATACCGTCATGCAGGGCGACCAGGCCTTCGCCGTGGGCGGCGGAAACCGCCAGTGGTTCGCCCAGGCCCAGGGACCAGGCTTCGGCCAGGCCGCTGTCGCCGGCCGCGCCCTCGCACTTGTTGGCCAGCAGCAACACCCGGCCGTTGCGCCGGCGAAGCCAATCGGCGAAATGGCGGTCCAGGGGCGTCACGCCGGCGCGACCGTCGATCAGCATCAGCGCCAGATCCGCATCATCCAGCGCCACTTCGGTTTGCCGCTGCATGCGCCCTTCCATGCTTTCGGGTTCGGCGTCTTCCAGGCCGGCGGTGTCGAACAGACGAAAGCTCAACTGCGCGATCCGCCCCTCGCCCTCCCGCCGGTCGCGGGTCACGCCGGGACGGTCGTCAACCAGGGCCAGACGCTTACCGACCAGGCGGTTGAACAACGTCGACTTGCCCACATTTGGACGGCCGATAATGGCGATGGTGAAGCTCATGGCCATATTGATGGCCTCACCAAGCCGGCCCACGCCCCC
>JAYGEA010000073.1:0-7203 GCA_046582635.1 Alphaproteobacteria bacterium | reverse complement strand
TTGCTGTTTGAATTTTGTCGGCAATATCGGCCGTGCGGCGATTGCTGATCGCCGGTGCCAGCCACGGCGGTACGACCAATCACGGCAGTACAAATCGGCTAGATCAAACAGCCTAAAATTGAAATCAATTTTCGGCTGATAATTTGATCGAATTCAGTGAGTTAGCGCAACTTATCTGCGTTCAAAAGAACGCAGGTTGCGCTCATTACGAAATACTCGTCAACTCGAATTGGAATGTGTCTTTCGCGCGGCGAAAATTTTGCCCTTTGCCTTTTCAATCGCCGTGCCTAAAGTGCAGCGCGATGAATAAACAAATTAAGAATAGTCGGCCGGATACCACGGCGGCCGTGCCCGATGGCCCTGACGCAATAACCCTGCCTGATCTGCACGATCTGCATGTTCCCCTGCGCCCCGGCCAGGATATTGTCCCAGCCGGTATGATGAAAATGCATCGGGCCACGGTGCTGCCAGAATGGATCGACTATAACGGCCATTTGAACATGGCTTACTATGTCTTGATGTTCGACAATGCGACGGATCGGTTTTTTGACTTGATCGATCTGGGCATTGATTACGTGGCGCGTAGCGGACATTCCGCCTTCGTACTGGAAACCCATGTGACCTATCAACGGGAAGTTGGCCTGGACGATCCGCTGTATTTTACCTTTCAGTTGATCGACGTCGACGACAAACGCCTGCACTACTATTTCGCGATGCATCACGCGGAACAAGGCTTCCTGGCCGCCACCTCGGAGCAGATCGCCATGCATGTAAATTTGGCCGCGCGTCGTTCCGCGCCCTTTCCCATCGATATGAAACAACGTATCGACGCCGTTCTGGCGGCCCATGCCGGACTTGACAGGCCGGACGGCGTCGGCCGTTCCATCGGCATTCGCGCCAAGGTCTGAAAGCCCCATGCGTCTGGCCGGGCAATTTGCACGCACCCGACGCATCCTGCGCAATGACCAGGCCTTGATGGCCATCGTGGCCGTGGTGGTTGGCATTTTAGTGGCCTATGCCGCTATCGGATTTCGTTTGAGCATAAGCAGCGTGCAATGGCTGACCTATGGCGAATTCGCGGAACGACTGGTCACGCGGGTCGGCGAATTACCGGTCTGGCAGGTGTTGTTGGTTCCCACCGCCGGCGGCCTGGTGGTCGGTTTATTCCTGCAATATGTGATGCCCGGCGGCCGGGCCATGGGCGTCGCCTATGTGATCGAGGCCATGGCCCTGCGCAACGGCCGCATGCGCCTGCGCGATGGCATGGCGGCGGCCTTCGTCTCCATCATTTCACTCGGGGTCGGTGCCTCCGCCGGACGGGAAGGCCCCATGGTTCATCTGGGCGCCTCCATCGCGGGCGGCATCACCTCGCGCTTGGGCCTTTCGCCGCATCTGGCCCGGACCTTGCTGGGCTGCGGCGTGGCGGCCTCGGTCGCGGCCTCGTTCAATGCCCCCATCGCCGGCGTATTTTTCGCCCTTGAGGTCATCATCGGCCATTACGCCCTCTCGGCTTTCGCCCCCGTGGTCATCGCCTCGGTGGCGGGGACGGTCATTTGCCGGGCGCATTTGGGTGAGCAGCCGGCATTTCTGCTGCCCCAGTTCGGCATCAATTCCCTGTGGGAATTTCCGGCCTTCCTGGTGCTGGGCGCGATCTGCGCCGCCATCGCGATCATCTTTATGTGGTCCATATTCTATGCCGAACGGGTGGTTGACAGCCTGAAGGTACCCGACTGGTTGAAACCGGCGGCGGGCGGCCTGGCCGTGGGTGCCATCGCGGTGGAATTTCCACAAGTCCTGGGCGTCGGTTACGAGGCGACGGATAATGCCTTGAATGAACTGGTGCCCCTGTGGCTGCTGTTGCTGTTGATCCCGTTGAAGACCGCCGCCACGGCGATTACCCTTGGCTGCCGGTTTGGCGGCGGGGTATTTTCGCCGTCGCTCTGCCTGGGCGCCATGACGGGGGGTGCCTTTGGCATCATCGCGGCTAGTGTCTTTCCCGACCTTGCCGCGTCCCACGGCGCCTATGCCATCGTCGGCATGAGCGCCCTTGCCGCCGCCACCTTGGGCGCGCCGATTTCAACCATCCTGATCGTGTTCGAGCTGACCGGCGATTATGAGATCACCATTGCCGTAATGGTGGCGACATCCGTGGCGACGGTGATCGTCCAAGGCGTACTGGGACGCAGTTTCTTTCATTGGCAACTGGAAAATCGCGGCCTGAACCTGCGCGGCGGGCGGGCCCGCCATCTCTTGCAAAGTCTTACGGTGCGCGATGTCCTGGCAACGGATTTTGAAACCATATCGGAAGGCACCTCAATTGCCGAGATTAAATCCATGTTCACCCGCCTGACCCACGGCACCTTCGTGGTGGTTGACGACGGCGATCAATTGGTCGGAACCATCTCCTTCGGCGATTTGAAACATATCGGCTTCGACACCACATTGGACAGCTTGATCAATGCCCGCGACGTGGCCCATAGCCAGGCCCCGGCGCCATTGCTGGGCGATTCATTGGAAGAGGTCCTGGCGGTGATGGATGTTTCGGGCGAAGAGCATCTGGCCGTCATAGCAGCCAATGATGACCGCCGCGTTCTCGGCGTGGTGCACCACAGAGAAGTCCTGCAGGCCTACAGCAAAGCTTTGTTACAGGCCCAGGCAGAAGAACATGACGACGATCAGACGAATACCAAGGTACGGTGATAGAGACCCATGGAGATCGCCTTTGAGCTCCCTCGGGTAGGAGAGAAAGTGCGGGCGTCGCGCTGCTAGCGCGCCTTCGGCACGACGTGGGAAATCGTCACGCCTTCTCGACGCCATCCGAGGGTGCGCGGAGGCGATCTCCATGGGTATCCATCAGCGCAGATTGGTATACTTCATGCTGGTTCGTCGTTGTCCAGGTTTCGGCCGTCAAGCTCCCGTTGCCGGCGCTCCTCCTCCCGTTGCTGATGCTTGCGGTCATCCTTGCGGCGGCCATGGCGGACCCGGTTGGCCACCGCCCGGGTTTCCTTTTCAGCCTTTCGTTTGGCCTTGCGAAAGTGGTTGAGATTTATGACCTCGGCCACGCCTCCGCTCCTTCCGTCTTCCATGCCATCGCCTGCTCGGCGGGCGCATTTGTTTCAATGAGGGACGGTGACAATTTTCCAACCCAGAAACAGCGTTATAGACTAGGCTATATGGCCGCACATACAAACTGTCTGATTCCAGCTTTGGATGCTTGCCGCGGCACAACTGGTCTGGCGGGAGTGTGCCTTGAAGAAACTGCTTATCGGGTTTGCTGTATTGGTCACGATACTGATCGCCGGGCTGGTGATCGGCCCCAGTTTTTTCAATTGGAATGACCATAAGGCTGAGATTATTGCCGCCTTCCATGACGCCACGGGACTGGAGCTGGCGATTAACGGCAATATCAGCCTGAAAATCATCCCGGCACCGGCGCTTTCCGTCCAGGACATCAGCCTTGCCGGGGGGGCCGGGACGGATGCGCCGGACATACTGACATTGAAGGCATTGGAGGTGAGGGTTGCCCTCGCCCCCCTGATATCCGGCGAAATCCAAGTGACCTCCGTGCGTTTGATCCAGCCCCATCTGTTGTTGGAAGTCGCGGCGGGGGGACGTGCCAATTGGCAATTCGAGACAGCCGCAACAGGGCCAACAACCGGCACCAATAAAAGCGGCGGCGATGGTGCGGGTTCCCCGGGCCTGGACCTGTCTCTTGAGAAACTTGCCATCGAAGACGCGACGGTCATCTATCGAGATCATCGCGCCGGTACGGAAGAGCGGTTGGAGAACATTAATCTGGATGGCTCGGCCGCGTCCTTGCGGGGCCCTTTCCGCTTTATCGGCACCGCCACGGTGGGCGCGCTGGGGGCTGTGCGGGCGGCGCGGGACATTCCCATTGGTTTCGATCTCTCCGTTGACGCTCTGGTGGAAAAGAAACCGCTGGGCATCCGGCTGAGTCTAAAATTGGCTGACGGCACGGCACAAGCCGTATTTTCCGGCCGTCTGCGGGATCTGGATACGGCGCCGCGTCTAACCGGCCAGCTTGACCTTTCGGCCAAAAGTGCCGCCGCGGTGTACCAGGCGCTGTTGCGGAATGGCGAGGCCCCAGCCTTGTTGGACCAAGCCGTAAGTCTGAAAACATCGGTGGACGTATCGGCCAAGGCCGCCACCTTGAATGATATCGATCTGGCTTTTGGTCCCATGCAGGGCGGCGGCGCCATGAACGCCACATTTGGCGAGACGCCAACATATGACCTGGCCTTGGCGATCAGCCGTCTGGACCTGGATCGCCTGCTGGAAGGCGCCAGGGAAGATGATGAAACGCGGGAGGCAAAACCGAACCGGGCGAAAGGTCCCGGCCGCAATGATCCCACCGGCCTGTCCATCCCCCCCATTCCGGCCAATTTGTCGGGCAGCGTCGTTATAACGGTCGAGGGCCTGCGCTATCGCGGCGGCGTGGTCAGCCAGGTGCAACTGGATGCCTCGGCCGAGAATGGCATCTTGCGCCTGGACCGGTTGTCGGCCCTGTTGCCGGGCGGTTCGGATTTGCGGCTATCGGGCGATGCCAAATCCGACGGCGGCGTGCCGCGTTTCGAGGGCAATGTCGAACTGGCCTCCAATAACTTGCGCGGTCTGCTGAACTGGCTGGATGCCAATCCTACCGCCATCCCCGCCGGACGATTGGCCAACATGGTCCTGACCACGGATTTCAGTCTTGACCCGCAACAAGCCCGGATCACCAATTTGAACCTGCGTCTTGACAGCACGACGATTGAAGGTGCCGCGACCATACTGCTGCAGTCTCGACCGTCGTTCGGCCTAGCGTTGAATGTGGACCGGATCAACCTGGACGGCTATTTGCCGGTGTCGGCCAAGGGTCAGTCAAGTGGCCCGACAAGTGGCGGGACGGCGACGCCTGGCAATAATAAAGCCGGGGCCGGCAAGTCCTCCCCCAAGCCCTCTCCGTTGGCCATCTTGGAGAAATTTGACGCCAACATTGTCTTGAACGTGGGCGAACTGGCCTATAATGCGGCCCCCATCAAGGGGTTATCGGCCGAACTTGGTCTGGCGGCCGGTAAACTGACAGTGCGCAAGGCCATGGTCAGAAATTTGGCTGGCGCCAACGTCTTCCTAAGCGGCAGTGGCGAGGGTTTCGCGGGGACGCCCACGGGCAAGGTCAAGGTGCGCCTGCGGGCCAAATATATCGACGGCTTGGCGCGGCTGGCGGGCATCGAATTGCCGGTGCCGCCGAAACGTTTACGGGGTCTGACCGTGGACGGCGATATCATCGGCGGGGGGGACGAAATTTCATTCGATCTCAGAACGACCCTGGCCGGGTTGAAAGCTTCCCTCACCGGCCGGGCCCAGGGTCTGTCGGGGCAACCCATGGCGGATCTGAAATTTGACCTGACCCACGCCAGTCTGGCCGCTCTGTCCCGCACGTTTGAACTGGGCATCAAGCCGCTGTCCCGCGCGGACACGCCCCTTGCGCTCAGCGGTAGTGTCAAGGGCGGCGGCGGCAATCTGTCATTTGATCTGACGGCGAATGTGGCCGGGGCCGAAATTCACGGCAAGGGCACGGCAGTGGGGATGGCTGCAAAGACCGTGGTCGATGTACGGCTGGATGCGGCACACAAGGATCTCGTATCGTTGCTGGCCGCCCTAGGCCAGGCATTTCCCAGCGACCGGAAGTCACCGGGCGCGGTGCGGATCAGCAGCACGATCAAGGGCGGCGGTGGCCGTTATGATCTACACGACATAAAAGGCACAGTCGGGGCGCTCGATTTACAGGGAAAGGCCGCCATCGACATGGCCGGCCAGCGCCCGAAACTGACCGCCAAGTTGCAGGCGGGCGATGTGGTGCTTGACCATTTCCTCGGCGCCGCCGCACCGACGGGGGCGCAACGGAAGCCAAGCGCCAGCAAGAACCAGCCCCACGCCGGCCGCGGGGATGGCCGATGGTCCCGCGAAGCCATCGACCTTGGCGCCCTTCAAGCCCTGGATGCGGACATAGACCTAACCGCCAAGCGGTTGGTCTTCCAGCGTTACCCGTTCGAACAGCCGCGCTTGCATCTGACTTTGAACAGCGGTGTCCTGAAGGTAGAGAATTTGACGGGCCGGCTGTTCAAGGGCGACGTGGGCCTGCGCGCCACTTTGAATTCACGGCCCCTGCCCGGCCTGGTCCTTTCGGTTCAGTTGAAGGGCGCCGATATCAATCAGGCCATGCGCACGGCCTTGGAAATGGATCAGGTCAGCGGCCTGTTGGATTTCGCCGGCCAGTTTAAGACGTCCGGTTCCTCGCAATGGGATTTGGTCAATGCGCTTTCCGGCCAGGCCAAGGTTCATGCGGCCAACGGCGTCATTCGCGGCTTTGATCTGAAACAGTTTTCCGAACGCCTGGGCCGCCTGAATAAAGTCCCGGATTTCCTCAATCTGGTACAGCGGGCGTTCGCCGGCGGGGAAACCAAATATCACCAGGCCAACGGTACCTGGAATATTCGCAATGGGGTGGCCGAGACCCAGGACATGACGGTGCAACTGGATGCGGCCCAGGCAACGGTCAAGGGCAAGGTCCGCCTGCCGGCCTGGAACATGGACCTGGGCGCTGTCCTGAAGCTGACCGAACACCGGGATGCGCCGGACATGGGCGTGCATTTGTACGGCCCCCTGGACCAGCCCCGCCACGATGTGAAAACCGCCGCCCTGGAACGCTGGCTTTTGGTCCGTCTGGGCCGCGAGTTGCTGGGCAAAAGCTCAAAAACCAAGGGCCTGGGAAAATTCTTGGAGGCGGTCACGGGGGGCGGTGGTTCATCATCGCGCCCGCCGCCCGCGCCAAGTGGCGTTCAACCCACCATCCCGCAACCGTCCCAACCTGGCCCAAAACAACCCCAGCAACGCGCTGATCCGACGCAACAATTGATTGAGGGTTTGTTTAAGGCTCTGAGGAAATAACAGCCTAAAGCATTTTCAATGCAGTCTGAACCACCTGCTCCCCTGACCCGGCCACCCAATGAGAATAATCCGCAGATGCGCTTTGGGGGTGGCCGGGTGGGGGGAGCGGGTTGGCTTGGTCCTTAGTCACGAGATAGGTAACACATTTACGTCACGACATAGGTAACAGTCCACACTGTCGGCTGGGAGGACCAGCCGATGCCTTGGACGGAGACTTGTGCGATGAATGAACGAATGTGTTTTGTAGCGGCC
>JAYGEA010000279.1:0-12376 GCA_046582635.1 Alphaproteobacteria bacterium | reverse complement strand
CACTGGTGCTATAACGCCAAGTTTCATCTGGATATTTCCGATGGTTCGGAGATGAACACCGGCCTGCTGGATGACGAACTGGACGCCTTTCAAGGTGTCGCAATGGCGGATCAGGAGCTTACCATCCTGGTGCGTTAGAATAGGGACGCAGTAAATCACGGCTGATCACCACGTTTTGGATCTCCGTCGTGCCGTCGATGTAGTTGGCCATGCGGGCACAGGCCAGATGCCGGGCCAAGGGGTATTCGTGTTTATAGCCGTTGGCGCCCATGGCCTGCATGCAGGCGGCCACGCCTCTTTCGGCCGCTTGGGTGGCGAATTTCTTGGCATGCGCCGCCGGGATCGCCGCCCCCTCGCCGGCATCGATGGCCGCCAGGGCGGACGCCGCCATCAGCCGGGCGGCATGCAGATCCGTGGCCACGTCGGCCAATTGCCATTGCAGGCCCTGAAATTCCGTTACCCGCTGGCCAAACAGGCGCCGCCCGGCGCAATAGGCGAGGGCCACATCCAGGCTGTTGGCCATGATGCCGCAACACATGGCCGCCACGTTGGCCCGGGCCAGATCGATGCCGGCCATGGCCCCCTTGAAGCCCGCGCCGGGGGCAACAGCAGCGCATCATCTTGGATGCGGCAATTCTCGAACCGAAAACCGCCGACGCCCATGGCATGGGCCCCCAGCATGGCATAAGGCGCCTCGCGGATGACGCCTTGGCAATCGGCCTCGATCAGGAAACAGGCGATGCCGCGAGATCCCAGGTCGGCATCGGTCTGGGCATAGACACTCAACAGGCCCGCCGTCGCGGCGTTGGAGACCCAGACCTTCGCCCCATCAATGATCCATCCACCTCTCTCCCGCCGGGCCGTGGTGGTCACATTAGCCGCGTCCGAGCCGCCCTGGCCCTCGGTCAGCAGGAAGGCGCCCAGACACTCGCCCGACAGCATGGCCGGCAGGTAGCGCGCCTTTTGTTCCTGGGTGCCGTTGTCCGCGATGGCGTTCATCAGATTGTTATGGACGATCAGGACAAAGGCATAGGCCATGTCCGCCTTGGACAATTCCTCCATCACCCGGGCCATGGCGCTCTTCGACAGAGCCTTGCCGCCCAGATCCTCTGCCAGCAGCATGCCGCACAGGCCGGCCTCGGCCGCCGCGCGGATGCCTTCGGGGGGCAGGCCCTTTTGCCGTTCCCAAGCGGCGGCGCCCTGGCCGACATAGCGGTTGGAAAATTCCGCCGCCTTCGCAATCATATGATGTTCAGAGGGATTGGTGGCGTGATCCATGATAGTCTCCATTCCATTGGTTGCGGCATACTCGGACATGCGGAAGTGACAGACAAGCGGGATGCAACTGGCAAGATGCTATTGGCTATTGAAGGTATCGATGGCGCCGGCAAGGGCACCCTGTGCCGGGAGCTGTTGACGCTGGCGCAAGGGCGGGACATCCGTGCCGCCGCGCTGTCGTTTCCCCGTTATGAAGAAAACCAGTTCGCCGATCTGGTGGCCCGTTATCTGCGCGGCGAGATGGGGGCGATCAACCAAGTGCCCGTGCGCTATGCCGCCCTGCTCTATGGCGGCGACCGCTTTGAAAGCCGGGCCGAATTGCTGGCCCTGATCGCGGACCATGATCTGGTCATACTGGACCGCTATGTGGCTTCCAACATGGCCTACAACGCCGCCAAGCTACCGGCCGGGGAACGGGACGACCTGATCGCCTGGATCGACCGGTTGGAATTCACCATGTTCGAGTTGCCCCGCCCGGATCTGACCCTGCTGTTGGCAACCTCGACCCAACTGGCCCATCGCATGGTCGGCGAGAAAGCCGCCCGCAGCTATACCCAACAGACCCGCGACATGCACGAGGCGGACCGGGATTACCTGGCGGTCGTCGCGGACGTCTATGGCGATCTGGCGAAGGCGGGGGGCGAAGGCTGGCTGACAGTCAACCCCTTGGATGAAGACGCCAACCTGCGCCCGCCGCAAGACATCGCCGCCATGATCTGGCAGCACCCCGCGTTGGCAGCTCTGGGCGGCTAATCTGAACCACTTGACCAGTTCATCAGGTCCCGTGAGAAATTACATCTCGTCGGATTCAGACGGAGGCTCGGCCCGGCGGCCAAAATCGGGGGCGTCGGTGTCCTGGCCGGCCGCGATAATGCGGTGGCGGATGTCCCGGCTGTTGGTGAACAGGCGCAGCAGATTATCACCCTGACCCCAACGGATGGCCCGTTGCAGGGCGATCAGGTCCTCGGTGAAACGGCCCAGGGTTTCCAGCACCGCCTCGCGGTTGTTGAGGAAAACGTCGCGCCAGAATTCCGGGTCGGAGGCAGCGATCCGGGTAAAATCCCGGAAGCCGCCGGCGGAATATTTCACCACCTCGCCCTGGGTTACCGTTTCCATGTCGTCCGCCGTGCCGACGATGTTGTAGGCGATCAGATGCGGCAGGTGCGAGGTGATGGCCAGCACCAGATCGTGGCGCTTGGCATCCATGATCTCCACCCGGCTGCCCAGGGCCTGCACGAAGGCCGTCAGGGTTTTTACGCTGGCTTGATCGGCGTCCTCGCCCGGCGTCAAAATCCACCAGCGGTCATCGAACAGGGTCTCGAAGCCGGCTTCGGGGCCGGATTTTTCGCTGCCCGATACCGGGTGTCCCGGCACCAAATGCACGCCGTCGGGGATGTGGGGGCCTAGGTCGCGGGCAACGCAGCCCTTGACCGAACCCACATCGGTAACAATGGCGCCTTGCGCCAGGCCCGGCGCCATGGCCTCGCCTATGGCGCCATAGCTGCCCAGGTGAGTGCAGACGATGACCAGATCGGCGCCGGCAACGGTTTCCGCCGGGTCC
The DNA here is from genome assembly GCA_046582635.1 of Alphaproteobacteria bacterium. Taxonomy (GTDB): domain Bacteria; phylum Pseudomonadota; class Alphaproteobacteria. The sequence continues at coordinate 9,537 of JAYGEA010000279.1, read as the reverse complement.
TCGTGCATGGCCTCGACGATGCCCAGTTCCACGGCCTTGTCCCGTGTGGCTTGGCTGCGGGCGCAGCCGACGATGCTGTCCACCAGGCCGGCCCGCTTGGCGGCCAGGGCGATGGACGATCCGATCAGGCCAACGCCGATCAGGGCCAGGCGTTTAAAATGCGGCGGTGGGTCTTCGGATGTCATGCGGTGGTACTCAAAAACGCCTCCAGGGCGGCGATCACGGCGCGGTTTTCGGCTTCCAGCCCGACCGTGAAGCGCACATGACCGCCCAAGCCATAGCCGCCAATGGCCCGGGGCAGGATGCCCTTGGTGCGCAGGAACTCCTGGGCCGCCGCGGCAGAATGCGGGCCGTCGGTGCCGAACTCGATGGTCAGAAAATTGCCCACGCTGGGAATATAGTCTAGGCCCAGGCGGTCGCATTCGCCCTGCAGCCAGGCCAGCCATTGGTCATTATGGGCGCGGGCCTCGTCGGTGTGCCGGATATCGCGCAAGGCGGCCAAGGCCGCCGCCTGGGCCGCCGCATTGACGTTGAAGGGGCCGCGTACCCGGTGAAACACCATGGCGATTTCGGTCGGACAATAGGCCCAGCCAACCCGCAGGGCCGCCAGGCCGTAAATCTTGGAGAAAGTCCGCGTCATCACCACATTGTCGTGGGCCGAGACCATTTCGATGCCCGGCGCATAATCATTGCGGGAGACAAATTCCGCATAAGCGCTGTCGATTACCAACAGCACATGATCGGGCAGGCCGGCGCGCAGGCGCTGTAACTCGGACTGCGGCAGATAGGTACCGGTGGGATTATTGGGATTGGCCACGAAGACCATGGTGGTGCGTTCCGTCACCGCCGCCAGAAAGCCGCCGACCGAGGCGGTATAGGCGGTCTCGGTCGCCTTCACCGGCGTTGCGCCATTGGCCATGGCGCCCAGGGGATACATCAAAAAGCCATGCTCGGAATACAGCACCTCGTCGCCGGGCCCTGCGTAGGCCTGGATCAAATGGCTGATAATCTCGTCCGAACCGTTGCCGCAGATCAGGCGGTTGACATCCAGGCCATACATCTCCGCCAACCCGGCGCGCAGTTCGCCCGCGCCGCCGTCGGGATAGCGGTGCAGTTCCCCCGCTATCGCCTGAAACGCGGCGACGGCCTTGGGCGAGGGGCCCGTGGCCCCTTCATTGGAAGACAGTTTGATGATCTGCGCCATGCCCTCGACCGAAGCATCCCCGCCCACATAGGGCGAGATATCCATGATGCCGCTTTTCGGTGCCGGCATGTTCGTGCGCGTGGTCATCAGGCCCGGCCCGGCAGTTCGACGTCCAGGGCTTTCGGGTAAGCCCCCAGGATGGCGACCCGGGACAGATCATTGCCCAAAGCCACGTGAAACCGCGCCATGCCTTGATCATCGCCGTTGACCAGGCCATCCAGCTCTATCAATTGCAGGCGTTGTTGCGAATGGTTCATTTCATGCAGCGCCACGGGGTGGGGCGTGTAGCCGCATTGGCTCAATTGTTCCACCACCCGTGCCAGGGAGACGTCCTGGTCGGTTTCGATGGCGACCAAGGTCGCATCCAGGCCGCTGGCCTCGGGCGTCATCTTGGCCACGGCCAGGGCTTCCAACCGCTCGAATCGGCCGGTGGGCGAGGCGAAGAAGGGCAGGCGCCAGATCACCCGCGGCCCGATCTGGTCATCCGCCTGACTGGCCAGGGCCGGCCACCAGGGCGCCTCTTCACCATTTTGCGGAAAGGGCAGCAGGCCGATGGCGCCCGGCTCGTCATCAACCATGCGGAGGACCACGGAGGGGGAGGTGTGCAGGGTCATGGGAACGGCGGAACCGAATTGGTTGCGCGCCATGTCCCAATAGCCGACCGATCGCTCCGGCGCGCAGACCGCCACGCTGAACGGCCCCTGCAGGGCGGTGGCGCCGTTGATCAATTCGCGCCAGATGCGGATGACGGAAGCGGTCTGCAACTGACCCTCATGGCGGCTTGCCAGTTCGCGGGCCATGGCGGCCTCCCGGTTCGGGCGCATGGCATGGGTGTTGCCGCCCATTTTTTTCTTGGCCCGGGCGACCTGATCGATCAAGGCGATGCGCTGGACGATTTTCTCGTGCATCTCGGCATCAATGGCGTCGATCTGGCGGCGCAATTCATCTAATTCCGGCAGCTCCGGCATGTCCACGGTGTCGTTCGCCATTACAGATGTCCTCGCCATGATCATTCCCGGAGCGGCTCATTTGCACGTTAAGACCGGAAGGGCGGTGATACACGTCTCCACCACCAGGGGCAAGCCAAAGGGTGGGCAAAATTCGCCAAAGATTACGTTGACAGGGTTTCGGCGCCTGCTTAGTACGAACCGTCGACAGATCGGATATTCGGGACAGAATGGCGCCATGCGGCCAATATGAAGACGTTGAATAATCAGAACGAAGGGGCCGTGCGCAGGTCGGTTCACGGGCCGGTCCACGGGCCGCTCAATCAGCTATTCACGATCACCGAAGACCGGCCCCTGGCGCTGGATTCAGGCCGTACCCTGGCCCCCGTCACCATCGCCTATCAGACCCACGGCGAACTCAATCAGGATAAATCCAATGCCATCCTGGTTTGCCATGCCCTGACGGGGGACCAATATGTCGCCGGCCCCAATCCGCTGACCGGCCGGGCCGGCTGGTGGGAGACCGTGGCCGGCCCCAGCCTGACCTTTGACACCGGGCGCTATTTCATCATCTGCGCCAACGTCCTGGGCGGTTGTCTGGGCACCACGGGACCAAAAGATCATAACCCGGCCAGCGGCAAACCTTACGGCCTGGACTTTCCGGTGATCACCATCGGCGACATGGTGCGGGCGCAGCGGCGGTTGATCGAGCATTTGGGCATCGCGCAATTATTCTGCGTCACGGGCGGCTCCATGGGCGGCATGCAGGTGCTGCAATGGGCGGCGAATTATCCCGACCAGGTCTATGTGGCGGCGCCCATCGCCACCGCCGCCTGACATTCGGCCCAGAATATCGGTTTTCACGAGGTCGGGCGGCAAGCCATCATGGCCGATCCGGACTGGCGGGGAGGCGATTACTACGCTCACGGCGTCACGCCACGGCGCGGCCTGGCGGTGGCGCGCATGGTGGCGCACATCACGTATCTGTCCGAGGCCGCATTACAGAACAAGTTCGACCGCAACCTCCAGGACCGGGCTGAATTATCCTTTGGCTTCGATGCGGATTTCCAGGTGGAGAGTTACCTGCGCCACCAGGGCAGCACCTTCGTGGACCGCTTCGACGCCAATTCCTACCTCTACATTACCCGCGCCATGGATTATTTCGACCTGGGCGCGGAATACGGCGGCACCCTGGCCAATGCCTTTCTGGAGACCAAGACCGAATTCTGTATCGTCTCCTTCACCTCCGACTGGCTGTACCCGACGGCGGAGAACAAGGCGGTGGTCCGGGCCCTGAACGCGGCCGCCGCCAAGGTCTCGTTCGTGGAAGTGGACAGCGACAAGGGCCACGACGCCTTCCTGTTGGACGAGCCCGAGATGTTCACCACCCTGGGCGGTTTTTTGGCCGCGGCGGCGCAAAGACGAGGCCTGGGCCGGGCCTAAAATGAAGGCGGTGCCAAAGCTGCCCCCTATTTGCAACTGGGCGGCCTGCGCCATGATTTCCCCATTATCGCGGCCATGGTGCCGGCCAATTCCCGGGTCCTGGACATCGGCTGCGGCGATGGTGATCTGCTGCAATTCCTCCAGCTCGAACGCAACGTGGACGGCCGGGGCCTGGAGTTGAGCCAGAGGGGCGTCAACGCCTCCGTGGCGCGCGGCCTGACCGTGGTGCAGGGCGATGCCGACGCGGACCTGGTGGATTATCCCGACGGCGCCTTCGACGTGGTGATCCTCTCCCAGAGCCTGCAGGTCCTCCACCAACCCCGCGGGGTGCTGGAACAAATGCTGCGCATCGGCCAGCAAGCGATTGTGTCGTTCCCCAACTTCGCCTATTGGCGCGTGCGCTGGGATCTGCTGCGCCGGGGCCGCATGCCCATCACCTCCGATTTGCCAGTGCCCTGGTACGACACCGCCAACATCCACCTCTGCACCATTCTGGATTTTTGGCGTTGTGCGACGAGATGAACCTGCACATAGACGAGGCGCTAGGCGGGGTAGGGAGTGCCGGCGACATCTAAACCAGGGCTGTGCGGCGGGGATTTGGCCAGCGTCAGCCCCGCTTGCGGCGATATCGCGTGGCGCGGCCCTGGCCGATCCGTACCAGGCGTCCTAGGTCCAGCAGTTTCTTGATGCAGGCTTCCACGGTGCGGGGCGGGAAACCCAGGGCTTCTATGGCATCCTTGCGGGCGAATTCGGGCTTATTCCAGGTTTGCGTCCATTGCCAAAGGGCGAGTTGTTTTTCCGATAGCAGGTGCTCCGTCTGGTCCATCTCCAGTATTTCGAGAGCGCCCTTGGCCTGGAACAAAATAATCTGGAGAAAAAATTCGAGCCAGGGATGAATATTTTCCGTTTCCGATTGCCAAGTTGACTGCGTCCTGTTTAGGGCCAAATAATTATCCGCTTTGCGGCCCTCGATCAGTTTTTCATGTGAGACAAGGGCCGAAAATGCGTACCCGGATTGCAACAACAATAAATTCGTGAGCAGACGGCTGGCGCGGCCATTGCCATCTTGAAAGGGATGGATCGCCAGAAATTCAAATATGAAACTGCCGATGCGAAGCAATGGATGCTTATGGGAATTTTGCGCCGCCCAATGCCACCATTGCATCAGCTCCTCCATGGCCTTGGGCGTCAGGTGGGGCGGCGTGGGGTCAAATATAATGCCGACGACGTTGCCACCAGGGTCTTTCGCTTCGACCCTGTTGGGGCCAAACTTATACCTGCCGCGCTGCCGTTCATCGCGCACCGAGTATTTCAACATGTCCCGATGCAATTGCAGGATCAACGCTTCGGTCAGGGGCATATGTTCATATGATCCCAGAACCAGTTCCAGCACTTCCAAATAGCCGGCAACCTCCTGTTCGTCCCGGGATTCAAGAGGGCCCGTTGGGCGGCGGCGATATAATGCTTCGACCTCTTGGTCGTTGAGGCGGTTGCCTTCAATACGATTTGAGGCACCCGCTGATGTTACGATAACCGATAAGGTCAGCCGATCGACGGTTTGCGGTAACAATTTATCGGTCAGACGAAAGGCCGTCTTGATGGCGTCAATTTCAGCCAGGGTCATGAAAAGTGTTTCAGTCTCGGCTGCACCGAAACCAAGCCGTCTGCTTAGTCTGTCGTCAATCCAGGCCATTTCACATTCGCCTAATCTGATAATGTGAGATTATGTGATATAATGTGAGAAAACTCAAGACATCGCACATTTCGTCTTTGACGACGGCGCACCGGTTGGGGGTGAGGCTCAATGAATAGGGGGATACGTAACAAGTACGGTCCCCGAAATTCGGTCAGGCGGGTCAAAGGCCGGCCAGGAACCCCGCCACCGCGTCCATCGCCCCCTCCCAGTTGCCCTCCTGGGTGAAGCCGGAACGTTTGCGTGGGGTGAGGTCGTGGTCGCCGTCGGGGCACCAGTGCAGCCGGACGCTTTTTGACAGCGTGTAGCCGGCCACCTCGTCGCGGTTGCCCAGGGCATCGCGGTCGCCTTGGACGATCAGGGTCGGGGTTGCCAAGTCGGCCAGGTGCGCCGTGCGCAGGCGGTCGGGCTTGCCGGGGGGGTGGAAGGGGTAGGCGAGACAGACAAGCGCGGCGATTTCGGGCGCATCATCCTCGGCGGCCAATAGCGTGGCCATGCGGCCGCCCATGGATTTGCCGCCGATGGCGAGGGGAACATGGCCGACCTGTTCCATGACCTCGCGCCAGGCTTGCAGCAGGATCGGGGGACGATCCGGCGGGCGCTTCTTGCCAGTTGCACGGCGAATGGCCATATATGGGAACTCAAAGCGCGCGGTGCGGATGCCGTGCTGGCCGCCGCGTTTCGCAATGCCGGCGGCAAAGACATTCATGAAGTCGCTGTCCATGGGGGCGCCGGCGCCATGGGCCAGGATGAGGGTAAGGGCGGCATCTTCCGGGCCGTCAAACAGGATCGGGATCATGACGGACAGTATACTGCAAAACGAGGGGCCGATCAGGCTGTCCATATTCCTCGGCGTGCTGGCGATAATGGCATGTTGGGAGCTGGCCGCCCCCCGGCGCGATTTGACCCTGTCGAAATGGCGCCGCTGGGGTGGCAATCTGGGCATCGTGGTGGTGAACACAATGGTCATGCGCCTGCTCTTTCCCATTCTGGTCGTGGGCGCGGCGGTTTGGGCCCAACAAAACGGCTGGGGCCTGTTCAATCTGATCACCCTGCCGGGCTGGGTGGAGGTTGCGGCGGCGGCCATATCGCTGGACCTGGCGATCTATTGGCAGCACCGCCTGTTCCATATGATCCCGCTGTTCTGGCGCCTGCACCGCATGCACCATGCGGACCGGGATTTCGATGTCACCACGGCGCTGCGCTTTCATCCCCTGGAGATCGTCGTTTCCATGGTGATCAAGCTGACCCTGGTGCTGATCCTCGGCCCCGCCGCCCTGGCCGTGCTGATCTTCGAGGTCTTGCTGAACGGCACCGCCATGTTCAACCATGCCAACGTCCACCTGCCCCTGGGCCTGGACCGGTGGCTGCGCCTGGTGGTGGTGACGCCGGACATGCACCGGGTGCATCATTCCGTCGAGAATGGCGAGTTCAACCGGAATTTCGGCTTTAACCTGCCCTGGTGGGACCGCCTGTTCGGCTCCTACAAGGCGCAACCCGAGCGGGGGCACGAGGAAATGGAGATTGGCCTGCATGCCTACGGCGGCGGGGTTTGCGCCAATCTGTTGTGGATGCTAGTGCTGCCCATCAAGGCAATAGAGGACGAGCCGAATGACCAAGGTTGATGTGGACAGCCTGCCGGTTTCCGTGATCACGGGATTTCTGGGCAGCGGCAAGACCACCTTGCTGAACCGTCTGATCCAGCACCCCGACATGGCCAAGACCGCCGTGCTGATCAACGAATTTGGCGAGATCGGCATCGACAACATGCTGGTGGAACATGTGGACGACAACGTCGTGCTGATGTCCAGCGGTTGTCTGTGCTGCACCATCAAGAGCGACCTGGTGGACACCATGAAGGATTTGTACAAGCGCCGGGCGAAGCAGGAAATCCCCGATTTCGACCGCATGGTGATCGAAACCACGGGCCTGGCCGACCCCGCGCCCATCCTCCATACCCTGATGTCGGATCCGTTCCTCATGGGCCGCTACCGACTGGACGGGGTGATTTCCACCGCCGATGCCATGCTGGCCATGGGAACCATGGAGCGGCATCACGAGGCGGTGAAACAGGCCGCCGTGGCTGATCGCATCGTCGTGACCAAGATCGACCTGGCCGATGACGCGGCCATCGACGCCCTGGAAGCGCGCTTGCGCGATCTCAATCCCGCCGCCCACATCCATCGGGCGGCCCAGGGCGAGATTGAGCCAAAATTGCTGTTCAACACCGGTCTGTACGATCCCGAGACCAAAAGCCTGGATGTCCAGCGCTGGCTGCGGGCGGAAGCTTACGAAGATGATCCCCATAAAGATCATGGGCACGATCATGACCACCATCAAGACGTCAATCGCCACGACGATAAAATCCAGGCCTATTGCGTCTACCTGGAAGAGCGCCTGCCCTGGGACCAGGTCGCCAGTTGGCTGGAGCTGCTGACCACCTATCGGGGCGATGATATCCTGCGCATCAAGGGCATACTGAACGTGGCGGAAAGCGAGACGCCGGTGGTGATCCACGGCGTCCAGCACATGTTCCATCCCCCGGTGCAGCTTGATGCCTGGCCCGACGACGATCACCGCTCCCGCATCGTCTTCATCACCCGCGATTTGGGCCGCGACGTAGTGGAAAACATGCTCGCCGCCCTGACCAAGAAACCGGGCGACGGCGCCATTCACGAAGCATGAAGCGAAGCACACGACACATCGTCATCCGAAGCGCACCGCTGTCCCGTCTGATGTCCGTACTGCGCCACGCAGAATGGATATATGATGGCAGGGTCGAATAACTCCGACCTCTTTGAATAAAGGGCGAAAAACATGGACATGGCGGCCGGGATTGTCGCGGCATTGGCGGAACAAGGCGATGCCAGCGCCCAACTCAGCCTGGCTAAGCTGTACCGGCAGGGCGAAGGCGTCTCCAAGGATATTAACGCAGCGGCGAAGTGGTGCCGCATGGCCGCTGATCAGGGCCTGGCAAAGGCGCAACATAACCTCGGTGTCATGTACGATGAGGGCGATGGTGTCGCGCAAGACCATCGCGAAGCCGCCAAGTGGTTTCAGATGGCTGCCGACCAGGGCTTTAGACCATCACTGCATAACCTGGGCGATATGTATCTTCGCGGCTTGGGCGTGGCCGAAGATCCAGCGAAGGCCATGGCGTTATTCCGCCGTGCCGCCGATCAAGGCGCGAGCCGTTCACAATTCTGTTTGGGCTTAATGTATGATGAGGGCCGTGGCGTGGAGAAGGACGCCACGGAGGCCGTGCGGTGGTACAGCAAAGCCGCGGAGCAGGGTTATGCCGAGGCTCAAGTCAACCTTGGCTTAATGTACCAGGAAGGCCGGGGCGTGGAGCAAGACCATGATGAAGCGGCAAGGCTATTCCGGGCAGCTGCCGCAATCAAAGGGGTCAGAGTAAATTAATTCTGGGTAAATCTCCCCAGCGTTCCTCCGCACATTGTTCAGCGCGGCAATAACCGTCGGGCGACTATCTTGTGACAAATCAAATAACTCTGCTCCCATCGATTACTAGCGGCCTCACTGCACCCATCGGAGCCTATGGTTTAAACGTGTCTACCAGAATGAAGGCGATTTGGCAGGGTTCCGTTCCGCGATTTGACCAAGCGTGATTGGTGCCCTGTTGAACCACCGTATCACCAGATTTTAAGAGATACTCGTCTTCGTCCATCATCATGTAGATTTCACCGGTCAGGATCACGGCATAGTCAATACTGTCAGTGCGGTGCATGAACGGGTGGCGGGCGCCCGCAACGACACTAGCGCCGGCTCCCATCTCAGCGAATACAGCCCTACCGTCAAGATTTGCCAGCTCGTCGGGGTCTTCCGGGTCGAACTGCACGATACGAAACACCGAACCGTTCTTAGGCGGATGCAGGATCAACGGGCCTTCGACCGGATCATCATGGCTTTCCATGACCGCCGGCGCCTGGTTTGCCTGCCAAAGGTTTGTCAGCGTCACGCCCGGCCGGTTGGGCCGCTGCAATACGCATTTGGCCGTGCCGTCCATGATAACCGTCGCGACACCATTATCGTCGTGGCCAGTGACCACTCTCCTGATCGTACGCCCCATTGGAACCTCCCATTATTTATTGTTTTGGGGCTGACCCAGATAACTACGATTGTTCCTGCTAAACCCACTGTTTTATCTGCCGTAATTGATCTTGTGGTTTTGGATTGTTGAAACGCCACTCACATTCCTTCAAGAATAGCCCAAAGTGCTCTTTGGGGACACC
>JAYGEA010000068.1:0-16166 GCA_046582635.1 Alphaproteobacteria bacterium | reverse complement strand
GCTCTTGCCGCCGCCGCCGCATTTGCCCCGCGTGGTCATTGCCCGGCGCCGTGGGGCAACGGTGGCAATGATAGCGGCGGCGGCGCGCCTTGATCCCGCCCCATCAGCGACAATAACAGGCCTTCCCGCACCCCACGGTCGGCCACGCGCAGACGGTCCGTGGGCCAGGTCTGGCGGATCGCCTCCAAAATGGCGCAACCCGCCACCACCAAATCGGCCCGGCCCCGGCCAATACAAGGGTGGGCGGCGCGCTGTTCCAGCTTCATGTTGCGCAACTGTTCGGCCGCCCGGCGGGCATCCTCGAAAGACAGCCACAGGCCATCAACCCGCTGGCGGTCATAACGTTCCAGACCCAGATGCACGCCGGACAGGGTGGTGACGGTGCCCGAGGTGCCGATCATCTGCACGCCGCCTTCACTGATCCGCCGGTTGATGCCGTTGTCCGCTTCAAAGGCGCGCAGCTCGACCGCGATGGTTTCCACCAATGCCTCATATTGCACTGTCGAGAAATCTCCGCTGCCATGGCGTTCGGCAATGGCGACCACGCCGAGGGGCAGGGAGGTAAAGGCGATGGGTTCGACCTGTCCCGCCGCATCATGGCGGGCCCAGATCAATTCGGTGCTACCGCCGCCGATGTCGAAGACCAGGGCAAAGCGGGCTTCTGGCGTCAGCAAGGGCCGGCAGGCGGCGACCGCCAGCGTGGCCTCTTCCTCGGCCGTGATGGTCTCCAGAAACAAGCCGGCTTCCTGGTTCACGCGGTGGAGGAATTCGTCGCAATTCTCGGCCCGGCGGCAGGCGGCCGTGGCGACACAGCGGGCCCGGGTTACCTTGCGCCGGCGCATCTTGTCGGCACAGACTTCCAGGGCATCGATGGTGCGGTCCATGGCTTCCGCCGACAGGCGCAGGCTGCCGTCGACCCCTTCGCCCAGGCGCACGATGCGGGAAAAGGCGTCAACCACGCGAAAACCCGCCCCCGCCGGGCGGGCCACCAGCAGCCGGCAGTTGTTGGTGCCCAGATCAATGGCGGCATAGATATGCCCATCCGATCCGCGCGCCCCGTGCTTCGTTTCGCCCTGTTCCGCCACCGCCAATTTGGCCCCAAATCGGTACAATTTTTATTGCCTTGTAGCTTGACCTCTTGGCGCCGTCCTGGCAATAGGCGGGTTCGCCAATTTGGCCCGGTTGACATCGGCGCGAACGCTTCATAGGTTGCCGCAATATGCTGCAAGGTGTCCTGTTGGGGACTAGTCTAATGGTAGGACAGCGGACTCTGACTCCGTCGGTCCAGGTTCGAATCCTGGGTCCCCAACCACGACATTATCAATTTGGCGCGGGCCAAAGCGACTTGATCCGTCCGTTCAGGCGATAGGCCACCAGACCAATATATTCGTGCAGGGCCACCTTGAAGTGGTTCAGGCCGCGGCGCAGGTTGAAGCGCGGGCGGAAGGTTATGCCTGGGCTTGTCGGTGGGGCGGCTTTGATGGGCCAGCCTTGGGATTGGAAAGTGGCCATGGCGCGGGGCATGTGCCAGGCGGAGGTCACCAAAAGCCAACGCTGACCGGGTGCCGGCCTGGCCAGGGCCTTGCCATGCACGGCGTTCTCATAGGTATCGCGGGATTGGCCCTCGACCATCATGCGGTCGCGGGACAGGCCCCGGCTGACCAGATAATCGGCGATGGCCGGGCCTTCGCGCCGAGGCCGGGCGCCGAGGCCCGTGTTGCCGCCACAAATCAACAGACGGGCCGCCGGATAAGCCCGGGCCAGGCGCATGAATTCAACCAGCCGGTCGGCCGCCTTGCCTGGAATTGGGTGGCCCATTTTGGCCGATATGCCCAGATCCACCGCCGCCCCCGACAACAGAACAATGCCGTCAACCGGGTCCTGGACGATGGCGTGGGTCGGATATTTGTCGGACAGGGGCGCTAAGGCCCAGGCGCCAAGCGGCAGGATGGCCACGGCCAACAGCCCGGCGGTGACCAGGCTGGCCAGCCAAACCCCAAGGCGCCGCCAGGGCGTCCACATCATGATGACGGCCAGTGTCAAAATAATCAGGGTCAGGTTCAGGGGATCGGCAATAACCCAGAACAGCTTGGCGGCGGAGAAAAACATCTGCTTCCTTCATTTCGGCAACCGGTTGATCATGGGGATCATAGGGAATATTTGCCGCGACAGTGACCGGCAAATAGCTATGATCTTGCAGTCGGCCCATCCCCGAAATCGGAACAAAAAAATACCATGGCAGTTGAAGCCACCGACCCGGCGCGCGAACCTCGCCATGCCTATGTGCGCCTGGCCGCCGCCCTGACCCTGATAACCATAGGGACGGTGGGCATGTACGCCGTCGTCGTCGCGTTGCGGCCCATTGCCCTGGAATTCGGGGTCTCCCGATCGGCGGCCTCCCTTGCTTATGCGGCGACCATGATCGGCTTCGGCCTGGGCGGCATTGTCATGGGCCGCTGGTCGGACAAGGTTGGCGTCATGTGGCCCTGTTTGACCGGCAGCGTCATGCTGGCCCTGGGCTTTTTCCTGTCCGCCCGGGCCGATGCCATTTGGCAATTATATTTGGCCCAGGGGCTGTTGATTGGGGGTTTGGGCAATGCCGCCCTGTTCGCGCCTCTGGTCGCCGATACCACCCTGTGGTTCGACCGCCGACGGGGCATCGCCGTGGCTATCGTCGCCTCGGGTATTTATTTGGCCGGCGTGGTCTGGCCGCCCATCTTGCAGCATTACATCGACCACTCGGACTGGCGCGACACCTACAGCGGTATCGCGGTCTTCCTGATCCTGGTCATGCCGCCGCTATGCCTGTTGCTGCGCCGCCGGCCCGACGGAATGCTGGAGGCCCAATCCCAGGCCCACGAGGCGACCGTGCGGCCCCTGGGCCTGGCGCCGAACCGCTTGCACGGCATCTTGTGTTGCGCCGGGCTGGCCTGTTGCTTCGCCATGGCCATGCCGCAAGTCCACATCGTCGCCCACGCCACGGACCTGGGCCATGCGGCCCGGCGGGGGGCCGAGATGCTGGCCCTGATGCTGTTCACCGGCATTATCAGCCGCCTGGCCTTCGGCTGGATCTCGGATCGCATCGGCGGCCTGCCGACCTTGCTGCTGGGCGGCGGCTTGCAGGCCCTGGCATTATTCTTCTTCATGTTTGCCGAGGGCCTGTGGCCGCTGTATTTGATGGCGGCCCTGTTCGGTTTGAGCCAGGGGGGCATCGTGCCGTCCTATGCCATCGTGGTGCGGCGTTATTTCCCGCCCGGCCAGGCCGGCTGGCGCATCTCGCTGGTGTTGTCGGTCACCTTGCTGGGCATGGCCTTGGGCGCCTGGATGGCGGGGCTGGCATATGACTGGACCGGTTCCTACCGCCTGGCCTTCATCAACGCGGTGGCCGTCAATGTGGTTCACCTCGGCATCGCCTGGTGGCTGTTGCGGCGGGCGCGTCAAGGACTATGATGGTGATCGATTTCTGGGAGGCGAGAGGATGATCAAACCGCAACTCACCCATGTGGGCATCTACGTCAAGGATATGGACAAGATGCTGGCGTTCTATTCGCAGGTCTTTGGCCTGACCGTCACGGATGCCGGCCGCCCGCCTGATTTTCATCTCGACATCGCTTTCCTGTCGGCCAATCCCGGCGAACATCACCAGGTGGTGCTGGTCGGCGGCCGGGAAGAGGGCGCTAACGCCAACGTGGCGCAGCAAATCTCGTTCGTGGTGGCCTCGCTGGACGAAGTGCGGGAAATGCGGGACCGGATCGTGGCCGCGGGGATGGCGGTGCGCCGGGTGGTGACCCACGGCAATGCCTGGTCGGTCTATTTTTCCGATCCGGAAGACAATACCTTGGAAATTTACGCCCATACGCCATGGTACATTCCTCAGCCCGCCGCCATTCCGTTTGATCTGGATCTTTCAAACCAGGAGATCATGGCCCAGACCGAGGAAATTTGCCGCGCCAAGGACGGCTTCGCCATGGCCGGCGCGCGGGAGGAAACCATGCGCCGGATGATGGACACATAACCACAACGCTACATGACAAAAGGGGAGCACGAAAAATGACGCCAATACTATCGGATCTAGGCGAATTTTCCGTCACGGCCACAGCCACGGAAACTGGCGGCGCGGGCGACGGGCTATGGCTGAGCCGGGAGGAGGCGGCAACCGCCACCGGCTGGGCCTTGCAGCCCGAAGGGCTGTGCCGGGGCAATGTCTGCGTGCCCGTGCCCCCCAGCCGGGAGGCGGAATTCGTGGCGGATGGCAGCGTCAATCTGGCCGCCTTCTGGGCCCACATGGACAAGCCGGCCGCCCACAGCGCCGACGGCGAAATCTGGGCCCTGGGCGAAGGCGCCAATGAACGGGCGGAAAGCCTGCGCTCGCTCCAGGCCCCTGATTTCACCTTGCCCGACCTAGATGGCAAGCCCCACAGCCTGTCCGATTACAAAGGCAAAAAGGTCCTGCCGGCCAACTGGGCCAGTTGGTGAGGCTGTCGTGCTGATCTGTCCGTGTGGCAGAAACTTTACGACGAAGTGAAAGAGCACAATTTCATTGTTATCGCCGTGGCCATGGACAGCCGGGAAGATGCCGCCCGTCCCTGGATTGAAGAGGCAGCGCCAGCTTACCCGGCGCTGATCGACCGGGACCACCGCGTGGCCGAATTGTACAACATGGTCAATGTGCCCCAGGCGGTCTGGATCGATGAAGAGGGCCGTATCGTCCGCCCGGCGGAAAACGCCGGCGCATTCGAAGCTTTCCGCTCGTTGAATTTCGAAACCATGACAGTGCCGGAAGACAAGGCGGCGACGGCGGCCAATGCCAAGTCGACCTATGTGGATGCGGTGCGGGATTGGGCGTTGAGCGGGGCCGACAGCGTGCATGTCTTCGACAGCGGCCGGGCCCGTGATCATACCACAGCCCCCAGTGCCGAGATTGCCCAGGCCCATTGCCACTTCCGCCTGGGCCAGTATCTGTTACGCCAGGACCGCGCGGGGGAAGGCAACGAACAGTTGGCGGAGGCCTCGCGCCTGCACCCCACATCCTGGAATATCTGGCGCCAGGCAGCGGAGGTCAACGAGACGGGCCTGGCCGCCGGCCCGGAATTCTGGGCGCGGGTCAACGCCCTGGGCGATGACCGCTATTATCCGGCGGTGGATATGGCGGGGATGCCGGACTAAATCAAACAGCCTTAAAACGAGATCATTTTCGGGCTGATAATTTGATCTAATCTATAGGGTTAGAGCAACTCGACTGCGTTTGAAAGAACGCAGTCGAGTTGCTCTAGGGTTTTTACGCCGACGGCGGAAATGCCAGGCCGCCCGCTCCCCACCTGGCCGCCCACGGGATTATCCTAATGGGGCGGCCAGGTGGGGGAGTGGGCTGGGCCCGCGATTGGATGTCTGTCAACAGAGCCTAGGACACTGGGACATTATATTAGCCATCATGGATACTCCGCCGCAAGACACTGGATTGCCTGGGCCCTTGACGGCGTGGTTTGAGGCTCGCGGATGGCGGCCCCGGCCGCATCAGTTGGCGGTCCTGGAGCAGACCAGGGCCGGAGGTTCGGTGTTGTTGACCGCGCCCACGGGCGGCGGCAAGACTTTGGCGGGGTTTCTGCCGTCCCTCTGCGATTTGATGATGGACGGCGATAGCGGCTTCCCGGACGGTAAACTGCATACTCTCTACCTCTCGCCCCTGAAGGCCCTGGCGGTGGACGTGCGGCGAAATCTGGAGCAACCCATCACCGACATGGGCCTGCCCATCCGGGTCGAAAGCCGGACCGGCGATACTCCCCAATCCCGCCGCCAGCGGCAGCGCAGGAACCCGCCCCATATGTTGCTGACCACGCCGGAACAATTGGCCCTGTTGCTGTCGTACCGGGACGCCGGGCGCTATTTTTCCCATCTGCGCTATGTGGTGATCGATGAACTGCAGGCCCTGGCGGCCAACAAACGCGGCGACCTTCTGGCCCTGGGCCTGGCCCGCCTGGCCGCGATGGCGCCCGCCGCCCGTCAGATCGGGTTGTCCGCGACCGTCGCCGAACCAGACCAGATGGCGCGGTTTCTGAGCTGCGCCGGGCCGGTGTCCGTCATTGACGGCGGCCCCGGTCCGCAACCGGATATTTCCATCCTGGCCGCTTCGACCTGCGTGCCCTGGGCCGGGCATATGACCCTGCATGCCATGGCGGATGTCTATGGGGCCATTCGGGAACAGCGGACGACATTGGTATTTGTCAACACACGGGCCCAGGCGGAGGTTGTCTTCAATAATCTGTGGCGTCTGAACGATGACGGGCTGGCGATCGCCCTGCATCACGGTTCCCTGGCGGTGGAGCAGCGCCGCAAGGTGGAGGCAGCCATGGTCAAGGGTGTCCTGCGCGCGGTGGTCTGTACCTCGACCCTGGATCTGGGAATCGATTGGGGGGCGGTGGATCTGGTGATCCAGGTCGGTGCGCCCAAGGGGTTGAGCCGCCTGGTGCAGCGCATCGGGCGGGCCAATCACCGCCTGGACGAACCCAGCCGGGCCTTGCTGGTGCCGTCAAACCGGTTCGAGGTGCTGGAGTGCCAGGCTGCCGCCGGCGCCGTGATGGAGGGCGAATTGGACGGCGAGGTGCCGCGCCGGGGCGGTCTGGATGTCCTGGCCCAGCATATCCTGGGTGTTGCCTGCGGCGGCCCGTTCAGGGCGGGGGAGCTTTACGAGGAGGTGCGCCGCGCTTCGCTCTACGAAGGGTTGAGCCGGGATACCTTCGATGCGGTCCTGGACTATGTGGCGACGGGCGGCTACGCCCTGCGCCAGTATGAACGTTACGCCCGATTGGTGCGGGACTCCGATGGTTATCATCATGTCACGGGCCCCCGCGTGGCCCGGCAGTACCGCCTGAACGTGGGCACCATCGTGGCCGAACCCATGATCAACGTGCGCCTGCAACGCGGCCGCAATCTGGGCCAGATCGAGGAATGGTTCATCGATCAATTGGTGGTGGGCGATACCTTCGCCTTCGCCGGCGAGATCCTGCGTTTCGAGGGCATGCGCGAGACCACCGCCATCGTCAGCCGGGCCCCGGGGCGCGAGGCCAAGGTGCCGTCCTATTATGGCGGCAAGTTTCCCCTGTCCACCTATCTTGCCGCCCGGTTGCGGGATCTGCTGGCGGATCCAGAGGCGCAAAAGCAGTTGCCGGCCCCGGTTCGCGACTGGTTGTCCATGCAGCGGCGGCGATCCGTCCTGCCCGGCCCGGACGGCCTGCTGGTGGAGACGTTTCCCCGTGCCGGCAAGCATTACATGGTCTGCTACCCGTTTGAGGGGCGCCTGGCGCACCAGACCCTGGGCATGCTGTTGACCCGCCGCATGGAGCGGGCCGGCTGTCGGCCGTTTGGCTTCGTTGCCTCGGAATATGCCCTGGCGGTGTGGAGCCTCAACCAGGTCCGGGATGTGGCGCCGCTGTTCGGCGAGGACATGCTGGGCGACGATCTGGAGGAATGGCTGGCGGAGTCCAACCTGATGAAACGCACCTTCCGCAATGTCGCCCTGATCGCCGGGCTGATCGACCGCCGCCACCCCGGTCAGGAAAAAACCGGCCGGCAGATGACCATTTCCTCCGACCTGATTTATGATGTGCTGCGCAAATACGAACCCGGCCACATCCTGTTGCGGGCCACCCAGGCGGACGCCGCCACGGGCTTGCTGGATATCGGCCGGCTAAGCCAAATGCTGGCGCGCATCCAGGGGCGCATCGATTTTCGCCGCCTTGAACGGGTCTCGCCCCTGGCCGTGCCCCTGATGCTGGAAATCGGCAAGGAAGCGGTCCATGGCGACAGCATGGAGGAATTGTTGAGCGAGGCGGCCGAGGACCTGATCGAGGACGCCACCGGTTTGGGGCGGCTGGTTTGAAGCCGAATTGAGGCCAAACGCCAAACGCCCCAACCGATTTTTGTCGGCCGGGGCGCGTTGGACAGGTAGAATGACCCAGGGAAAAGCTAGATCATCCCGCCCAGTTGGTCGGTATTGCCAAATCAGGCGGCCCGCACGGTGGTCAGGAACTTGTCGATTTCTTGACTCAGGGTGGCTGCCTGTTTGGACAATTCGTTGGTCGCGTCCAGAACTTCACCGGCGGCGGAGCCGGTCTCCTGGGCGCCATTGTTAACATCACCCATGTTGTCGTTAACCTCCTGGGTGCCCCGGGCGGCTTCCTGCACATTGCGGCTGATCTCCTGGGTGGAGGCGCCTTGCTGTTCCACCGCGGCCGAAATCGAACTGCCGATCTCGGAAATCTGCCCAATGGTCTTGGAGATGCCCTCGATGGCCGTGACGGCGGAACCGGTGGCGTTTTGGATCTGAGTAATTTGTTCCGAGATCTCTTCCGTTGCCTTGCCGGTTTGCGTGGCCAGGTTCTTCACTTCCGAGGCGACCACGGCAAAGCCCTTGCCCGCATCGCCCGCCCGCGCCGCCTCGATGGTGGCGTTGAGGGCCAGAAGATTGGTCTGAGAGGCAATGTCGTTGATCAGGCTGACCACGGCGCCGATCTTCTGCGAGGCTTCCACCAGACCTTGGACATCTTCCGTGGCGCGTTGGGATTCAACCACCGCGCTTTTGGAGATTTCCGAGGATGAGGCAACCTGACGGGCAATCTCCTGGATCGAAGCGGTCATTTCCTCCGCCGCCGTGGCGACCGATTGCACGTTAGAGCTGGCTTGAACGGAGGCGGTGGTCACGGTGGCGGCCCGAGAGGAGGTCTGCTCGGCAATGCCGCGCATCTGTTCCGCCGAACCGTTCATGGTGGTGGCGCTATCGCCCACCGATTCCACGATACCCATCACGGCAGCTTCGAAATTATCGGCCAGTTGCAGACGCTCGTCCCGGACCCGTTTTTCGTTGTCGGCCCGCTGATGCTCCGCCTCGCCTTCCATGCGCTTGACGTTGATGGCGTTGTCCTTGAAGATTTGCACCGCACCAGCCATTTCACCGATTTCGTCCGTGCGGCCCTGGGCTGGAATTTCCGTCTGCAGATTGCCGTTGGCCAAGGCGCCCATGGCGTTGGTCATGGCCACGACCGGGGTGACGATGGCGCGGACCATGATGAAGGTCAAGGCACTGCCGATACCGATGCTGACCAGCAACAACACCCACTCAATGATTTCGAGCTGGTGAATGGAGGAGGCATTGGCCTCGGCGTCTTTGCTCAAAAGCGCCTTTTGATTGTCCACCATGCCGCCGGTCCGGACGCCCTGGTCATTCTTGGGACCAAGCAGTGTGGTCAGCAGTTTGCCGGCCCGCGGTGCAGCTTCCGCCACCAGGGTGTAATTGGCCATGTTCCATTTCTTCGAGCCGCGAATGTCGAACATTTTGTCCGGCATGGGCAGGAATTTTGTGCGGGCGGCATCAAATTTCTTGAAGCTGACCAATTGTTCCGGGCTCAGCAGATGCATGTTGGCCTTCAATTGCCCGAAACGTTCGCGGTTTTTCTCCCACATCACGTTGAACAGTTTGTGGAATTTCTGATTACCCGTCAAAAGAAAGGCCCGGATATTGGCCAGGCCGCGGGCCGTGGTGCCCCGCGTATCGGCCATCATGCCCAAAAGCGCATTGCGTTCGGGCGTCGCCGGTAAATCCCGTCCCAGGGTGATCATTTTGGTGATCTCAGCCACCAATACGCCAGCCAGGGGAGCCGCGTCCTTGACCAGGATCTTGGTCGCCGGTTGCTCGTCGATGGTATGGGCGATGGCCTCGACTTTGCCCTGGGCGGTACGGAACTCGTCCAGGGTTGTCTTCATGTCCGTCCAGACGGCGACATTTTTCGGATTTGTCCAATGGGTGGACAGCTTGTCCATATCGTCGCGGACCGCATCAATATCGGCCCAGACGATGGCCCTGCCGGCCTTGAATTTTTCGTTGCCGGTCAGCATATAGCCGCGCAGAGCGGCCAGGGAGGCGTTGATGTTGTTGACCAGTGCGCTGCTGGCCGCCGCCGTGGGCGTGCGCAGGTTGACGATACGCTCGCCGACCGTGCTGACCTTGTTGACCTGCCATAAGGTGAACATCACGGCACCGCAAGTGAGCAGAATCATAACACCAAAGCCGCCAATAAGACGCCCCTGGATTCTGAGTTTTAGATTAAACATTGCAAATTCCCCTAGTTTTTGTGTTGCTCAAATGGCGCGCAGACCAGGTCTGCCCCATGACGCGTTTTGATCAAACTATGTCCATGTGCTGCATCGGAGTATGCGCGCTGCCGAAGAAAATGCCGGCGAACGACCGTCCGAAAGTCAACTTCGGGATAGTGCAAACAAAAAAGTCAATAAAAGGTTATTATCGGATAATGAATCGAGCTTTAACTCTAGTAATTATGAGTGATTTGATGATATATATAATACCAGTAAATATTACCTATTAATAAAATATAATATTTACTATATAGTTTATCATTTGAATAAAGATATATGCATTTTGTTATAATTATTGAAATGAAATACTAAATATATGCAAAAAATATTAGCAGTATTCTGCGCGTTTCTGGTTCCGATAACGACTGTTTATCTATATCCAAAGGGTTATGGGGGCGTATCGATACGATCCCGCTTTATAGGCTCGGGAGAGTGACCAACGGAATTGCGCTATGTATTGCGCATCAACTTCGTGATCGAAGACCGGCCCGTGAAGACTCCCCTATGTCGCGGGATATTGGCCGTGTCCTTCGACTTGATCTCCTCCCGTGACACTTTTCCAACGGCCCCGCGCCAAGGGGTCACCCTGGCCCGGATTCAGCCAGCCAATACCAAGTCAATGGCTGTTTCGAAAGCCTTGCGCGACGGTTCCCGACGCGGTTTCAAAACCATTTCGAGACGGCGGCGCTGTTTCGATGACAGGCTATGGAACAGAAAATCGATGGCGTTCTGGCGATGCCCCTTGATAAACAACTGCGTCGTCAATCGCGCCTTGCCCTCAACATGCACCCTGACGTGAATGTGGGGCGTGCGGCTCGTATAGGGCACCGGCACGATGGTGCGAAAGGCGAAACGCCCCGCCTGATCCGCAAGGGCGCGGCCAAAGCCCTGGAAGGCGGGATCGCGCATGGCGAACTGCCGGTCACGGGGATGGCGATAGACACCGTTGGTATCACACTGCCAAATCTCGACCCGCGCGCCGGGCAAGGCGGCGCCCCCGGCATCAAGCACCCGGCCGTTGAGGTACAACACATCGCCAGCCGCCTGCCGCTCGAAGCCGGAGATTTGGACCAGATCGGCATCGTCATCAAGCGGACGGCGCTTGGGATAAAAGGGGCCGGCGGTGGTGTCCGGCGTTGGGGACAGGGCCGCCAGGGCGGCATTGGGCAGCAGGTTGGGCAGCAGACATGCGGGCGCCGCGAGGGTCAGCGCCCGGCGGGTGAAGCTGATTTTTTTCATGGTGATTCTCTCATGGTGCGCGCCTCTCTTTTCTAGATTGTGCCGTCCTTCCGCAGGCTGTCGATTTCGCCCGCCTCCAGGCCCAGCCAGTCGCCATAGACCCGGTCATTATCGGCGCCCAGTTCCGGGTTCAAGGTCAGCTCCATGGGCTCGTTGCCGTGTATGCGGATGGGGCTGTGGGGGGCGGCGATGCGGCCCACCACTGGGTGGTCGATCCAGCGCAGCATGCCCCGTTGGTGCAAATGCTCATCATTGACGACTTCCTCCAAATCGCGCACGGCCGCCGTTGGCACCTTGTGTTTTTGCGCCGCCGCCTCGGCCTCCGCCTTGGTCAGGGTGGCGACCCAGGCGCCGACGATCTCGTCCACCTCGTCCATGTGCAGCACCCGGGCATCGGTGGTCAGATAGCGTTCATCAGCCTGCAAATCCTGTCGCCCCATGGCGACCAACAGGTTCTGCCAATGTTCCTCCCGCACGGTGATGATGGCCACATAACCGTCCTTCGCCGCGTAAACGTTATAGGGCGCGACGGAGAGCCCGCCATGTCTGTTGCCGGTGCGGGTGAGAATTTCACCGCCCTTTTGTTTTTGCCCGAAAAACATGCCCAGGTTGGAGGCAAGGGTGGGAAAGATACAATCCAGCATGGCAACCTCAACCAGGCGGCCCTTTCCCGTGCGCTCGCGCTCGAACAATGCCGTCATGACGGCGCCGTAAAGATGCGTGCCGGTGATGAAATCGCAGATCGCCGGGCCGGCCTTCACCGGCGGGCCGTCGGGAAAGCCCGTGACGTGCATGACACCGCCCACCGCCTGCACGGTCAGATCCATGGCCAGATCGTCCCGCCGGGGGCCGTCCCGGCCGTAGCCGGAGCCCGAGGCGTAGATCAAGCCTGGGTTCAGGGCCATCAGGGCCTCCGCGCCGACGCCGTGGCGTTCCATCACCGTGGGCGCGAAATTCTCCAACACGACATCTGCCTGGCAAACCATTTTGCGCAACAGCTCCTTGCCGCGCTCATGCTTCAGGTTCAGCGTGATGCCTTCCTTGTTGGCGTTCAGCATGGCCAGGGGGACCGAGCCGCCGTCGGCGGCAGTGCGCCGGCGCAGGGGTTCGCCATGGGGCGGTTCGATCTTGATCACCCGCGCCCCCGCCATGGCCAGCATGAAGGAAGCATAGGGGCCGTTATAAATTTGACCGAAATCAAGGATGGTGATGCCCTCAAGGGGGTAGGGTAACGGGGACATGTAAGAAACCTCTTATGACGAACGTACAGAACGCACCGAACTCACGGGAATTCGTACCACTATAACCCGGAAATGAAGGATCGCGCCCCGAATGTCAGCCCCTCTTGCTCGGCTCTCCATACCGTTGTTTTCAGTCGGTTTTCGCCCCTTCTTTCTGCTGGCGGGGATACATGGCGCCGTGACGGTGGGGGCCTGGAGCGGCTGGCTGGGCGATATGTGGGGCTGGCCGGCGCTGTACCCAGGCCCTCAGCTGCATGCCCACGAGATGCTGTTCGGCTTTGCCTTGGCCGCCGTCGCGGGCTTTCAATTGACGGCGGTGCCGCAATGGACGGGGGCCACGCCGTTGCGGGGCCCCGGCCTGGCGGCGCTGGCGGGCACCTGGGTGCTGGGACGGTTGGCGATGATGGGCGCGGGCGCCATTGGCCCCCTGGCCGCCATGGCGCTTGATCTGCTGTTTCCCCTGGCCCTGTGCGCGGTGATCAGCGCCATGTTGCTGGTAACCAGCAACCGGCGGAATTTTGTCTTCATCGCTTTGCTGGCGGTGATCGGCCTGGCCAATCTGAGCTGGCATCTAGAGATGATGGATATTTGGGAAGACACCACCGGCCCCGCCCTGAACCTGATGTTGAACCTGTTGTTGATCATGATCGCGGTGATCGGCGGCCGGGTTATCCCGATGTTCTCCGCCAACTGGATGCAGGGCCAGGGACGACCATTGACGATCCGCCATCCGGTCTGGCTGTAGATCATCTGCATCGGCGGCCTGATCGTGCTCACCCTGCTCGAACTGGCGGCGCCACGGCTGGTGCCGGGGATGACCGCTGTTCCCATGGGCATGCTGGCCTTGGTGCTCGGCCTGGTCCATTTGGCGCGGCTGTCCGGCTGGGGCGGCCACCATACTCTGGGCCACCCCTTGGTCTGGATCATGCATCTCGGCTACCTCTGGCTCGCCTTGGCCTTGATCTTGAAGGGCGGCGGTTATTTGGGCGCGTTCATCCCCGCCGCTTCCGCCCGCCACGCGGTGGCGATGGGCGCGGTGGGAACCATGATCATGGCCATTATGCCCCGGGTCTGCCTGGGCCATACGGGCCGCGCGCTGATCCTGCCCCGGCCCATGCTGGCGGCCTATGCCCTGATGTTTGCCGCGCCCATTTTGCGGGTCGTCAGCCCGTTCCTGGACGGTGATGCCTATCAGGCGACCCTCTTGGGTTCAGGCCTGTGCTGGGCCCTGGCATTTGGGATCTTCGTGTGGTGTTTCGCGCCGATGCTGTGGTCGGCGCGAGCTGATTAGGGATACAGCTTCTCCGTCCGCCAGCCATCGCCGTTGCCGCTATCATCGCGGTGGAAAATCTCCCGGTCGTGCAGGCGGAACGGCTTGTCGGTCCAAAACTCCAGGCGCTGGTGCACCAGACGGTAGCCGGACCAATAGGGCGGCCGGGGCACCGTGCCCAGGACATGCTTGGCGGCATAGCGGGCGACGGCCTTTTCCAGGGCAAAACGGTCCTCCAGGGGGCGGGATTGCTGGGAGGCCCAGGCGCCGATCTGGCTGTCCTTGGCCCTGGTGGCGAAATAGTCATCCGCCTCCCGCTCGCTGACCACCTCGATCCGGCCCTGAACGCGGACCTGGCGGCGCAGGGATTTCCAATGAAAACACATGGCAGCCTGGGGGTTGGCGGCCAGCTCGGCTCCCTTGTCGCTTTCGAAATTTGTGTAGAAGACAAAGCCGCGAGCATCCACGCCCTTCAACAACACCATGCGCACATTGGGCATGCCGTTGCCGTCGGCGGTGGCCAGCGCCATGGCGCTGGGATCATTCGGTTCGGACTTTTCCGCCTCCCCCAGCCAGGACTGGAAGCGGGCGATGGGATCTGCGGTTTCTGACATAGTTGCCAATCTAAATGCCCCATGATCGTGAGTCGAACACATCTTGACAGCGGCCCGCCCGGAACCCTATATCCCAGCTCGATCCAGTTCATGCGGCTCCTTAGCTCAGCTGGTTAGAGCACGGGAATCATAATCCCGGTGTCCCCAGTTCGAGTCTGGGAGGAGCCACCAAAATACCAAGCCCCCGGCGGTCGCGGAACCGTCGGGGTTTTGTGGTTTTTGGGCGGCGTTTGATCCAAAACCCCCTGGAGTTCGCCGGTCAGTTGGATTTTCGCAATTTCTCCCTTGTTCCCAACATGGGAACTGCTATATATTGCCCATGCGGATCATCGCAAAAAGAACATTGCGGGCATTTTGGGTAAAGCACGCCGATGCCGAGCAACCGTTGAGGGCTTGGCATCAGGAGGCCGCCAAGGCAGGCTGGTCAAGCCCGGCGGATGTAAAGGCGCAATACCGCAACGCATCCTTTGTCGGTGATCGCATCGTGTTCAATATTGCCGGCAACAAGTACCGGTTGGTGGTTTGGATCAACGACCCCCACCACATCGTTTACATAAAGTTCATTGGCACCCATGGGGACTACGACAAAATTGATGTAAGGACGGCATAAATCATGGTTTGCGAGATAAAGCCCATCCGCACGGAAGCGGATTACGAGACCGCCCTGGCGACCATTGAAAGCCTTATGGATGCCAAGGCCGGCACCCCGGAAGGTGACGCCCTGGACGTGCTCGCCACACTGGTCGAGGTCTACGAAGCGAAACATCATCCCATTGACCCGCCGGACCCCATCGAGGCCATTAAATTCCGCATGGAGCAGGCCGGCTTTAAACAGGCCGATCTGGTCCCCTTCATCGGCTCGAAAGGCCGTGTCTCGGAAGTGCTCTCCCGAAAACGCCCGCTGACCTTACCCATGATCAGAAACCTAAACGCCGGCCTCGGTATCCCGGCTGAAGTGCTGATAGCTAAGATTTAAGCCGCGCGAGACGGGGGTAAGGCCGAATTGTTCGGACGGGTTCTAAATCTGGTCTTTGCCGCCAAATCAATTAAAGGGGGAAGCGTCGTCTTTTACTGCGCGACAGATCAACGCGGATTTGGTTGAACGCATTCAGGAATTATTTATCTGATACAAAAGGGTACCCAACGAGCTGGGATTCTCGCTCGACAGTTAACTGATAATAGTGAACCCCATTCCAATACTCTTTAACATGGTTTTCAATGTTCGTGTTCTCCGACCCTTCTATTATCCGAAACAATGCAGGCTTATGATGAGGGACCAAACCGTTGTGACAGGTGTGGCACAGAGTGATCAGATTTTTTTCAACAGTAAGGCCTCCGATTCCCCATGGTCGGATGTGATGTACGTGTAGTTCAATGTCAACATGGTCGGAAGCACGTCGCCCACAAATGCAACAGCGGTAATCATCTCGCTCAAGAATCCTCATCCTTAATTTTGGGGTCGGTGCCCGATTTTCGGCTGTTGTTGGAAGTGAAGCTGTCGAAGTAAACCCTCGCGACCCTTCGATTGCTACTGGTTCAGCCAAGCCTCTCGTAATGTCATGGTCGCAGTCAGACTGATCGCGGCAATGACGGCGGCGGCAAAGATCCCTAATGCTTCATTCAGGCTGGGGACTTCGCGGAATTTCTGTAACCGTA
>JAYGEA010000230.1:0-11560 GCA_046582635.1 Alphaproteobacteria bacterium | reverse complement strand
TTATCGGCCGGTGGAACGCGGATTTGAACGGGAAGTGGCCAAACGCATGGCGTACTGGGATAAACTGCGCCGCAAGACCCAGGAAGGTCCGGAGAAATGAATATGCTGTTCGCCGTCGCCGCCGGCGGCGCCCTGGGCGCGGCCGGGCGTTATCTGGTTTCGGGTCAGGTTATGCGCTGGGTCGGTGCGGGATTTCCCCTGGGTACCATGACGGTGAATATCGTTGGCTCCTTCGTCATGGGGCTTCTAACTGAATATCTGGCCCAGCGCTGGTCCCACATGCCGGAAGTGCGCGGTTTTCTGCTGGTCGGCCTGTTGGGTGGCTTCACCACATTCTCGGCTTTTTCCCTGGACGCGTTTGCGTTGTTGGAGCGTGGCGCCATGGGTTCGGCGTTTCTCTATATTGCCGGCAGTGTATTGTTATCGATTGGTGGATTGTTTGCCGGTTTGTGGCTGTTTCGCCAGGTGCTGGCATGAGCACGGTACAAATGATTGAAGTGGACGGCGACGACGGCGAAGTGCGTTTGGATCGCTGGTTCCGCCGCCTCTACCCAGCCCTTAGCCACGGCCGGCTGGAGAAGATGCTGCGCAAGGGCCAGGTTCGGGTCGATGGCGCCAGGGTCAAGGCCGGACACCGTCTGTCGCCGGGCCAGATGGTCCGCGTGCCGCCCCTGGACGCCCCGAAAGCAAAGGCCCGGCCGAAGAAGGCTGCTGGCAATAAAGTGTCGTCCCATGACGCCAAGGAGCTGCGGGAACGCATCCTGCACCAGGATCAAGCGGTGATCGTGCTGGATAAGCCTGCCGGGCTGGCGGTACAGGGCGGCAGCGGCACCCTGCGCCATGTGGACGGCATGCTGGATGCCCTGCGGTTTGATGCCTCCGAGCGGCCCCGCCTGGTGCATCGCCTGGACCGGGATACCTCCGGTGTGCTGGTCCTGGCCCGTCATGCCCGTGCCGCGGCGGCCCTGACCGGCGCCTTTCGGGACCGGTCGACGGATAAGCTTTATTGGGCCATCACCGCCGGGGCGCCGTCCCATGACCGGGGCCGGATCAACCTGCCCCTGGCCAAGGTTCCGGGCCGGGACGGCGAACGGGTGCGGGTCGACCGGAGCAATGGCAAGGTGGCGCTGACTGATTTTGCGGTGCTGGAGAAAATCGGCGATCAGGCGGCCTGGTTGGCCATGTGGCCGCGTACCGGCCGGACGCATCAGTTACGGGCCCATTGCGCCGCCATTGGCACGCCGATCCTGGGCGACGGCAAATACGGCGGCATCGATGGCACCCTGCCGGGCATGGACCTGGGTAAAGGCCTGCATCTGCATGCTAAATCCATCTCCCTGCCCCATCCCGATGGTGGTATTCTGTCCGTTGAGGCGCAAATACCGGACCATTTCCGCACGACTATGCGGACCCTGGGGTTTAACCCGGAGGCCGCTGGGGAACGCATGGCGGAATTACAGGACGAAGACGACTTTTAGGAAGGAATCCATCGAATGCCGCATATCCAAGCCGAGGGCGCGAAATTGTATTACGAGGAAGCCGGCAGCGGCGACGCCATCATCTTCGTGCACGAGTTCGCCGATGATCTGCGCGGTTGGGAGCTGCAAATGCGCTATTTCTCCCGCCGTTACCGCTGCATCGCTTACAACGCGCGGGGTTACCTGCCCTCGGACGTGCCCAGCGATCCCGAACTTTATTCCCAGGATTTGGCGACTGACGATATTGCCGCCGTGATGCGTGGTCTTGATATCGACAAGGCTCATATCATCGGCTGCTCCATGGGTGCTTTTGCCACTTTGCATTTCGGCCTGCGATATGGGCACATGGCGCGCAGCCTGGTGGTGCTGGGCTGCGGCTATGGCGCCAAGCAGGATGGCCGTCAAACTTTCAACGCGGAAGTTGCCGAATTAGCCGCCTCCTTCCTGGAAAAGGGCATGATCGAGATCGGCACACCCTATTCCCTGGGCCCCACGCGGGTGCAATTCCAAAACAAGGACCCGCGCGGCTTCGCTGATTTTCAAGAGCGCTTCCTGAGCCATTCGGCGGAAGGCACCGGGCGTACCATGGCCGGCGTGCAGGCCAGACGGCCGTCACTGTACGATCTGGAAGACGAGCTGAAGGCATTGGAAGTCCCGACCCTGCTGGTCATCGGGGACGAGGAAGAACCCTGCCTGGAAGCCAACCTGTATCTGAAACGGAGTATCCGCTCGTCCGGCCTGGTCATGCTGCCCCGCACCGGACATGCCGCCAATCTGGAAGAACCGGCGGCCTTCAACCAGGCCGTGGCGGAATTCATCGCCATGGTGGAGCAGGACCGTTGGACCCTGCGTGATCCACGCTCCGTTTCGGATTCCGCCCTGGTGGCCGGACCGGATAAGAGCTGATAAGTGGCGACAAGTGTCTGCCATGCCTCTGCGCCTGATCGTATTCGATTGCGACGGCACCATTGTGGACAGCCAGCACGGCATCGTCGCCAAGATGACGGCCGCCTTTGATGGACTGGGCCTGCCAGCCCCCGATCCCGCCGCCATCCGGGCCTTGATCGGCCTGTCATTGGAAGACACCTTCGCCCGCCTGTTGCCGGGCATCGGCGGCGGGGAGATCGAACGCCTGGTGGCCGGCTACCGCCAACAGTTCGTGGCCCAGCGGCAAGCCGAAGGAGCGCCCGATCCCTTGTTTCCCGATGCCGGCAACGTGCTGCGCGAATTGGACGATGCTGGATTTTTGCTGGGCGTGGCCACGGGGAAATCGCGCCGCGGCCTTGACGCCGTGTTGGGGGATCACGACCTAACGGATATCTTTGTCACGCGGCAGACCGGCGACGGTCATCCGGGCAAGCCCCATCCGGCCATGCTGCATCAGGCCATGGCCGAAACCGGGGTCGAGGCGGTGGATACCATGATGATCGGTGACACCAGTTATGACATGACCATGGCGGTGAATGCTGGCGTGCGGCCCATCGGCGTCGCCTGGGGCTATCATCCGGCGGCCGAATTGCAAGCCGCGGGCGCCCAGGCGGTCGTTGAGGATTTTCGTGATCTGGCGGCCTGGGTGAGCGCGCAATGGCCCACGGGTTAAAATATTTTCGGTTGGGCGTCGGCGCGATTGTGGGAAAGTTGTTGAAACTGCCGGGTAAAGTTTTGGGTTCGGAATGAAACGATTTTATAAACACGCCGCGGTGGCGGCCGGCGCGGCCGGGTTTTCGGTTGAACTGGACGGCAAGCAGATCCGCACGCCAAAAAAGTCGGTCTTCGCCGTGCCGGGGGAAGCCGTGGCGGCGGCCGTGGCGGCGGAATGGCAACAACAGGGCGACGAAATTCAGCCTGAAAGCATGCCGATATTTCGCCTGGCCAATACCGCCATCGACATGATCGCCCCGCGGCGGGATGCGGTGGTGGATAACCTGGCGGGATTTGGCGACACGGATCTGCTGTGCTATCGCGCCGAAGAGCCCGACGAACTGGTGCGGCGTCAAGACAGCCTTTGGTCGCCATGGCTTGACTGGGCCGCCTCGCGGCACGGCGCGGTCCTGCTGACCACCTATGGCATTACTCATTTGCGCCAACCTGACGCGGCCCTGTCGGCCCTACACGGGGCCGTGGATCACCACGACGTCATGGAGCTGGCCGCCTTGAACGATCTGGTCACGATTGCCGGCTCTCTGGTTTTGGGTCTGGCGGTCAGCGCCGGCGCGTTGGAGTTGTCCGCGGCCTGGGCCGCGATCCGGTTGGACTATGATTTTCAGGCCGAGAAATGGGGCAAGGATGACGAAGCGGTCAAGCATGGCGAATTCTTGCGGCGTGAATTTGGCCACGCCGCCCGGTTTCTTGATCTCCTGCGAGTGAAGTAATCAATAATATTGCGAGTAGAATATAAAATAACGCTCTTAAAAAGAGCGTATTAGGTTAATACCTGATCAGGGAATTACAAGTACAGTCCCTGTCATGGAGAAACGAGGTTTGGGGACGTCGTTTTATGAGGGCTATCGAAGACAGCGATGAGGGGCGAATGCGCCAACGGTTGCGGGCGTTGGCGCGCATCTTTGATTATCTGCCGGTGGGGTTTTGTGTCTTTGATATGAAACGCCGATATGTGTACGTAAACCAAGCATTGGCGGATAGTAATGGCCTGGCCATCGCGGACCATATTGGCCGGACGGTTTCCGAAATTCTTCCCATCATAGGGCCCGACGCGGAACGCGGCATGGACGAGGTTCTGGCAACGGACAAACCGGTTATCGGCGGCGCGCGCCGGCCCGGCGTATTGGGTGGTTCGGGACGGGAACGGTACTTCCAATATACCTATGCCGCGCTGAAAGACGAAGATGACGCCGTCATCGGCCTGACCTGCATGTTGCGGGATATTTCGGAACAAAGAAATGTCGAGGATGCCGCGGCGGTCTCGCAACAGCAGGCTGATGCGGCGTTGGTGGACTATGAAGAACGGCTCGAACTTGCCCTTGATGCCGCCCACATCGGCGTTTGGAGCTGGGATCTCGTTGACGGCAGCCATTATTGGGATGCCAGAATGCTGGCCATGTCGGGCATGGATGTTGAAGAGCGGAGCGGCGTCATGTCGGATGATTTCATGACCAGCCTGCATCCCGATGACAAAAGGATGGTGCTGGCGGCGGTGGACCGCTCGTTGGAAGGCGTCGCCAAATACGATGTGGAATACCGGATTATCCGCCGAAACGATGGCGAGGTGCGCGATATCAACGCGCGTGCATTGGTGATCCGGGACGCGGCGGGCAAACCGATCAAAATGACCGGCGTTGCCATGGACGTGACCGAAGAAAAACGCACGGCGGCCGAACTGCAACTGGCCTACACCACGCTGGAGGCGCGGGTTGAGACGGCGGAAGTGTCCTATTCGGCGGAGGACAAGGAACGGCCGATTGATTTGTCGCCCGGCGTATACGTGGTAATCGCGGTGAGCGATGACGGCGCCGGTATTCCGGATAAAATTGTCGAGCGTATTTTCGATCCGTTTTTTACGACTAAATCCGTGGGCGAGGGCGCCGGCCTTGGTTTGAGCATCGTCTATGGCTTCGTCAAGCAATCGAATGGACATATTACCGTTAACTCGACGCAAGGCGCAGGCACGACGTTTCGCATGTACCTGACAACCGAGGGGGACCGCCAACCGGTGGATGGCGTGACTGTGGCCGACGTCGTTGCAGCCGCCAACAGCGAGTCCATTTTGGTGGTGGAAGATGATGTGGACGTCCAGGCCATGATCTCCCTCGTCCTAACAAAGCAGGGGTACGAGGTTTTCCTGGCCGAGGATGGACGGCAGGGACTGGCGGTAATTGTGGACAATCCAAAAATTGACCTGTTGTTGACGGATATTCTGTTGCCGGGCGGCATGAATGGCCAACAGATGGCCCATGCGGCGACCACCGATCATGGCGAACTGAAGGTGCTGTTCATGTCGGGCTATTCCCGGGACGCCATCGTGCATCAGGGCCGGCTTGATCACGGGGTGCAATTGTTGAGCAAGCCATTTAGCGCGGCATCCTTGACCCAACGGGTGCGCGAAATACTCGATAGTTAGGTGAAAAGTTATATTCTTCGCCGATGCGCGGTGAAACCCGACGCGGTATCGTGCTATCAAGCCAATTGGTAAGATAACATTCCGCTGGGGAGGCGGCAGCGACATGCAGGATATCCTGCGTCAGCTCGAGGAAAAACGCGCCGCGGCGCGCCTGGGCGGCGGTGAGAAACGTATTCAAACACAACACGGCAAGGGCAAACTGACGGCGCGGGAGCGGCTTGAATTATTGCTGGATACCGGCTCGTTCGAGGAATACGACATGTTCGTCGAACACCGGGCGGAAGATTTCGGGATGGCCGATCAGCGCATCCCCGGTGACGGCGTGGTGACCGGCTGGGGTACGATCAACGGCCGCCTGGTATTTGTCTTCAGTCAGGATTTCACGGTCTTCGGCGGCTCCCTGTCGGAGGCCCATGCGGAGAAGATTTGCAAGATCATGGACCAGGCCATGAAGGTGGGGGCGCCGGTGATTGGCCTGAACGATTCGGGCGGTGCCCGCATTCAAGAGGGCGTGGCCTCCCTGGGCGGCTATGCGGAAGTCTTTCAGCGTAACGTAATGGCCTCCGGCGTGGTGCCGCAAATCTCCATGATCATGGGGCCGTGCGCCGGCGGGGCGGTCTATTCCCCGGCCATGACGGATTTCATCTGCATGGTCAAGGACAGCTCCTATATGTACGTCACCGGCCCGGATGTGGTGAAAACCGTGACCCAGGAAGAGGTCACCCACGAGGAATTGGGCGGCGCCTCGACCCACAGCCGGAAATCCGGTGTTGCGGACCTGGCCTTCGAGAACGATGTGGAGGCCCTGGCGGAAGCTCGCCGCCTGTTTGACTTCCTGCCGCTGTCGAACCGGGAAGAGGTGCCAAACCGGCCCACCGACGATCCCGTCGACCGGCCCGAGCCATCCCTCGACACACTGGTCCCCGCCAATCCCAACAAGCCTTATGATATTAAGGAATTACTGGCGAAGGTGGTGGATGACGGCGACTTTTTCGAGATCCTGCCCGACTTCGCCGCTAATATCGTCATTGGGTTCGGCCGCATTGATGGTTCCACCGTCGGCTTCGTGGCAAACCAGCCCATGGTCCTGGCCGGCGTATTGGATATCGACAGCGCCCGCAAGGCGGCGCGTTTCGTGCGCTTTTGTGACTGTTTCAATATCCCCATCGTAACCTTTGTCGATGTACCGGGCTTCCTGCCCGGCACCGCGCAGGAATACGGCGGCATTATCATGCACGGTGCCAAATTGCTCTATGCCTATGCCGAGGCGACGGTGCCCAAGGTGACGGTGATTACCCGCAAGGCCTATGGCGGAGCCTACGACGTCATGGCCTCGAAGCATCTGCGCGGCGATGTCAATTTTGCCTGGCCCGGGGCCGAGATTGCCGTCATGGGGGCCAAGGGCGCGGTGGAGATCATTTTCCGGTCCGAGCTGGGCAACCCGGAAAAGATCGAGGCCCTAACCCAGGAATATGCGGATACCTTTGCCAATCCGTTCAGCGCCGGCAAGCGGGGCTATATAGATGACGTCATCATGCCCCACAATACCCGTCGGCGCCTGGCCCGGGCCCTGACCATGCTGAAAAACAAAAGCCTGGAAAACCCGTGGAAGAAGCACGGCAATATTCCGCTCTAATGGGCAAGCACACGCTATATTACCTCACGGACGTCATTGCCGGGCTTGACCCGGTAATCCAGAGCTGCAAACACCTATGTCCGTTACCCTGGATTACCGGGTCAAGCCCGGTAATGACAGTGTATCGTGTGGCTCCAACGGGAAAGTACGCGCCACATGTTTTCTAAGATTCTGATCGCCAATCGTGGCGAGATCGCCTGCCGGGTCATCCGCACGGCCAAGGCCATGGGCATTGCCACCGTTGCCGTCTATTCCGAGGCCGACGCCGATGCCTTGCATGTGAGCCTTGCCGACGAAGCCGTTGCCATTGGCCCGGCCCCGGCGGCGGAGAGCTATCTGGTTGGCGAACGTATTCTTGATGCCGTCAGGGCTACCGGTGCCGAAGCCGTTCATCCCGGCTACGGATTTCTCTCCGAGAACCCCGGTTTTGCCAGGGATCTGGCTGCGATCGGTGTCACCTTTATCGGCCCCCCGGTGGGCGCGATTGAAGCCATGGGCGACAAGATCGCCTCGAAAAAGTTGGCGCAGAAGGCCGGCGTAAATTCCGTGCCCGGCCATCTGGAAGTCTTGCAAGATGCCGATGATGCGGTACGGGTGGCTGAAAGCCTGGGTTATCCGGTGATGCTGAAGGCCTCGGCGGGGGGCGGCGGCAAGGGCATGCGGGTCGCCTATAACGAGGCCGAGGCGCGGGAAGGGTTCGTCTCCGCCACCAACGAGGCAAAATCCTCCTTTGCCGATGATCGGATCTTTGCCGAGAAATTTATCGAACAGCCCCGCCATATTGAAATTCAGGTTCTGGCCGACGGCCACGGCAATTGCATCTATCTGGGCGAGCGGGAGTGTTCCATCCAGCGGCGCCACCAAAAAGTGATCGAGGAGGCGCCCAGCCCGTTTCTCGACGAGACCACCCGCCGCGCCATGGGCGCGCAGGCCGTTGCCCTGGCCCGGGCCGTTGACTACCGCTCCGCCGGGACCGTGGAGTTCATTGTCGATGGGGACAGAAACTTCTATTTCCTGGAAATGAATACCCGCCTGCAGGTGGAGCATCCCGTGACCGAAATGGTTTATGGCGTGGATCTGGTGGAGCAGATGATCCGCATCGCCGACGGCGAGGCCATCGCCATTGCCCAGGACGATGTCCGGGCGGATGGCTGGGCTATTGAATGCCGCCTCTATGCCGAGGACCCCTACAGAAATTTCATGCCCTCCATCGGCCGTCTGGTGCGTTGCCGCCCGCCGGCCCAGGATGACAACGTGCGGGTGGATACAGGCGTCGTCGAAGGCTCGGAAATCACCATGTATTACGATCCCATGATCGCCAAGCTGATCACCAAGGGTCAGGACCGTGCGGCTGCAATTGCGACCATGGCGGCGGCCCTGGACAGCTATCAGGTGCGCGGCATCAGCCACAACCTGAGCTTCCTCAATGCCCTGATCAGCCATCCCCGGTTTGCCGAAGGCCGCCTGACCACGGCCTTTATCGACGAGGAATATCCAGACGGCTTCCAAGGCGCGCCGCGCGAGGGCCAGGTGCTCGATGCCTTGATCTCGGCCGCCGTCCTGATGCATCGCCGCCAGGCCCGGCGGGACAGCGCCATTGATGGTCAACTGGCCCATTACCGTCCTACTTTCGGGGCGGACTGGGTGGTCAGCCTGGTCGGTGCCCATCACGAGGTCGTGGTGGAGGATGTGGAGGATGGCTTTGACGTGCGGCTGGGCACGCGGTTGATCGCCGTGCGCAGCGGCTGGCGTCCGGGACAGTCTCTGTTTCAGGGCACGGTCAATGGCCGCCATGTCACCATGCAGGTGGAGCCCCGCGCCATTGGCTTCCACCTCCATCATGGCGGGGTGGAGGCCGTGGCTTCCGTGCAAACGCCGCGGGCGGCGGAACTGGCCACTTTGATGCCCGTCAAGGTGCCGCCCGATACGTCGAAATATCTTCTGTGCCCCATGCCGGGCCTGGTGGTGGCGGTGGCCGTCGAGGTCGGCGAGGAAGTCAAGGCCGGCCAGGCCTTGGCGGTGGTCGAGGCCATGAAGATGGAAAATATCCTGCGCGCCGAACGGGACGGCGTCATTGCCTCCCTGAGTGTGGCGCCTGGCGACAACCTGGCCGTGGATGACGTCATCTTGGAATTCGAATAGGCCGGGGATGTGTTAATACCAACCCGCACCGTCCGCGCCGTCATTCGGGGCCGGGTGCAGGGCGTATGGTACCGTGGCTGGGCGGTTGAAACGGCCACGGCGCTAGGCCTGAACGGCTGGATAAGAAATTGCCGTAACGGCAGCGTCGAGGCGGTATTCAGCGGCCCAAGCGAGGCCGTTGAATCCATGCTGGCGCATTGCCACCAGGGTCCGCCCTCCGCGCGGGCGACGTCGGTGACGGCATCGGACTGGAACGAGATCCCGCCCGCCGGTTTTCACCAACTTCCGAGCCGGTAAACCATTTTCGGGCGGTCGGCTATTCGATCAAGGTTTCCCGCATACTTTGCGCCGGTTCAGGGTCTTTTTCACCGCATTTTGTTCTTACGGCTCCAAGGGCGGCGCAACCCCCTCGGGCAGCGGCATTTCGAACACATTCAAAGTCATGGAAACCATCGCATAGTAGCCGAGGATACCGACCAAATCGACCAGCCCTTGGTCGCCTATTTGGTCCCTGGCATTCCCGTACGTGGCATCGGTGACCTGGCTGTCGCGGTACAATTCCGCGCAGAACTGGTAGACCGCCGCTTCGTCGGCCTTCGGGAATTCAGGCGTCCGCCGCAGCCGTATGGCCTCGATAATATCAGGCGACAGTCCGCCCTTCAGGGCTATTGGCGCATGGGCGAACCATTCGAACTGGGCTGTCCAATGTCGGGCTGTATACAATATCGCCAGCTCCGAAAGGCGCGGCTCCAACACGCTGTTGAAGCGGCAATACTCCCCGACTTTTTGCGCCCGGTCGGCAAAATCAGGGCTGTGAATCCAGGCTTGAAACGGGCCGCCCATGCTGCCGCGCGGACCAGCGATGATGTTTTCATGGAACCGTTGTTGTTCCGCATTCATTTCATCAACACTCAGGGTCGGTATTCGGGACATGTGTGCACTCCAAAAAGCTCAAAATCTATTTTTACCCGATTTGGGGCGTAAAACGAACCGCCCTCCGACTTCAGTTATTGGTCGTGGCCTTAGATTTCAGACCTATGTGGCGTCCCGCATGGGGATTCGGCGGCAAGACGCCGTGGGCCGTCTTGATCGCCGCCAAGCGTTCCAGAATAGCTGGTTCCATGGGTGCGGCGCGGCGCGTGACTTCGGAGACATGCAGGCTCATCAATTCATTGGTGGCCGCCAAGTAGCCCTCTCCGGCATGATACATGTGGTGGATATAGTGCAAGCGCTTGGCATCGAAATCGAGCAGTTGCGTGGTGAAGCGCATGGGTTCGCCCTCGCCAATTTCCCGGTTGTAGGTGATATGACCTTCCAGGGAAAACGTCGTCACATTGAATGCCTCGCGATGGGCGCGGGTGAGGTGAACGAATTTCATGAATTCGTCCGTGGCAAGGTCAAACACCACCAAATAAAACCCCATGTTCATGTGTTTGTTGTGGTCAATCCACTCTGGCTTCACGGTGGCGGTAAAGAGATCAAGGGGGGCGGGAATGGACATGTTACATACACAATCTATTTTGGACCGGGACACTAGGTTTACAGCAAGTTTACGTCACCGGGCCAACGGCAACAACGATGCATAAACCAATTCGTGCTATTGATGGCATTGCCAATATATCAACCGCCCCATTTGAATACCCACGGTCGCGAATTGCTTCAATTTGGGCGGCGTGTTGAAATGACGCAGGACGGCCCCGGGGAGTGTTGGCCAACACATATTTGGGGGAGAAATGAGTTGAGCGTGAGGGAGTTGGAACAGCCGTTGCACGACCTTGCCCGGGTCTTCTCCAGGACGCCGGTCGGGTTTTGCATTTTTGATGCCGATCTCCGCTATTGCTATATCAACACGGCCCTGGCGCAACGAAACGGCCTCGCGGCCGAGGCCCATTTGGGTCGCCTGATCGGTGAGCTGTTTCCCGATCTGGCCGCCAACATTGAACCAGCCTTGCGCCAGGCGCTGAAGAGTGGCGAGGCGGTCGTGACCAGCCGCGTGGCGGGCATGACACCCGGGCCGGCGGGGGAAACAATATACTTCCGTAATACTTTTTCACCAATCCTGGACGATCAAGGCAGGTCTATCGGTGTTAGTGTTCCGACTCATTTAAGAAGTACCGGCTTTTACTTGATTGAGTGTGTTGCGCGCCCGGTCCACTTTTTTGATGATGTCTTGTGCGGCGGCGGTCCAGGTGAAAGGTTTGGCGGCCTCGTTGTGCTTGGTGAGAT
>JAYGEA010000241.1:0-3142 GCA_046582635.1 Alphaproteobacteria bacterium | reverse complement strand
AAGGTTCTGGCCATGGTTTTCATCCAGCCGTCGACCCGCACACGGGTTTCTTTCGATGTCGGCATGCGGCAACTGGGCGGCCAGACGATCGTGCTGAACGCCGATGACCTGCAATTGGAGCGCGGGGAAACCATGGCCGATACGGCCCGCGTCCTCTCCCGTTACGTGGATGCCATCATGCTGCGCACCAAGTGTCACGGGATGCTGGAGGAATTGGTGGCGCACGCAACGGTGCCCGTCATCAACGGTCTGACCGATGCCTCCCACCCCTGCCAGTTGATGGCGGACGTGATGACCTTGGAGGAACATCGCGGCGCGATCCATGAACAGGTCATTGCCTGGTCCGGCGACGGCAACAATGTGGCCACGTCGTGGATTCACGGCGCGGCCCAATTCGGCTATGAACTGCGCCTGGGCTGCCCCGCCGAACTCAGCCCTTCGGCCCCCGCCGTGCAATGGGCCCGCGACAATGGCGCCCACATTACCGTCACGCAGTCCGTCGAGGAGGCCGTTGCGGACGCCGATTGCGTGGTTTCCGATGCCTGGGTCTCCATGCATGACGATGACGAGGCCGCCGGTAACCGGCACAACATGCTGGCCCCCTTTCAGGTTAACGAACAATTGATGGCAAAGGCCAAGGATGATGCCGTCTTCATGCATTGCCTGCCGGCGCACCGGGGCGAGGAAGTCACGGCCGAGGTGATCGACGGCCCCCGATCGCTGGCCTGGGACGAAGCGGAAAACCGCCTGCACGCCCAAAAAAGCATTTTGACGTGGTGCCTGGAATGACGTGGTGCCTGGGATAATACCGTGACCCCGATGCCCGACGATTATTTGCGGCCGTTTCAGATTGAAGGCGTGACCGTGCGCGGCCGTCTGGTCCGCCTGGGCCCCGCCTTGCACGAAATCCTCAGCCGCCATGGTTATCCCGATCTGGTCAGCCACCTGCTGGGCGAGGCCGTCGCCCTGTCCTCGGCCCTGGCCGGGGCCTTGAAATTCGACGGTGTCTTCACCTTGCAGACCAAGGGCGACGGCCCGCTGTCGGCCATGGTGGCGGATGTGAAATCGCCCGGCGATCTGCGCGGCTATGCCAAATTCGAGCCGGAGGCCATTGCCGCGTTCGAGGCCGATGCCCGGCCCTCCATTCCACGTATTCTGGGCGGCGGGCACATCGCCTTCACGGTCGATCAGGGCGCCGATACGGAGCGTTACCAGGGCATCGTCGCCCTGGAAGGGCAAAGCCTGGCGGACTGCGCCCATAACTATTTTCGCGAGTCCGAACAGATCGACACGGCCATTGTCCTGGCCTGCGGGCGCCACCCTGACAGCAACAGCGCTAGCGGTGCCTGGCGCGGCGGCGCCATCATGTTGCAACGCCTGCCCGAGGGGGACCCCTCCCTGCTGGCCCGCGGCGTGGATGTGGAGCGGGACGAAGTGTCCGAGGATGATTGGCGCCGCGTGGTCACCATGCTGGCCAGCACCAAGGACAGCGAATTGCTGGACCCGGAGCTCCCGGGCGATGATCTGCTCTTTCGCCTGTTCCACGAGGACGGCGTGCGCATTTTCGAGCCGACGGGTCTACGGCCCGGCTGCCGCTGTTCGCCAGAGCGCGCCGAACGCATCCTGGCGCAACTGCCCCCCCACGAGCTGCCCGGCCTGGCGCTGGACAATGCGTTGATTGTAACCTGTGAATTCTGCAACGCCTCCTTTACCTTCACCCTGGACCAGTTCGACCGGGATCAAACAGCCTGAAGGCTTGAACCATTTAAGGCTTGAACCATGATTATTCTCCGGCCCCTCGCGGCCCTCGTCATTCTGATGTTGTCCCTGACCGCCTGCGAAAGCCCCCTGCCGCAGGTCAGCTATCCCGAACTGCGCTTCAATCATCTGCCCGCCATTAAGCTGGAGGTGGCCCGGATTGAGATCGTCGAGCACTACAGCCCGCCCCTGAAAGCCCCCAACGTGGAACACCTACTGCCCCTGGCCCCGGCCACGGCCCTGCGCAACTGGGCCCGTGACCGCTTGCAGGCGGTGGGCACCTCCGGCACGGCCCGCTTCATCATCATCGAGGCGGAGGTCACCGCCGTGGCCCTGACCAAGAAAAAGGGCCTCAAGGCTGCCTTCACCCTTGCCCAGGCCGCCCGCTACAACGCCAGCCTGAAAGCCCGCCTGGAAGTGGAAATCGCCGGCGGCCTGGGCAAAGGCTTCGCTGCCGCCGAGGCCACCCGCCACCGCACCATGCCGGAAAACATGTCCATCAACGACCGTGACGACGCGCTGTACGCCTTCATCGAAGGCGCGGCCATGGATTTCAACCGGGTGATGACGCAGAATATCGATGCGCATTTGGGGCCGTTTCGGCGGTAGGGTAGGCCGAAAATTGGGCGCAATAATAGCCGTGATGTAACCACCTTTCGCCGGCGCCAGGCGGGGCGAAAGAGCGGCTAATGCCACCAATTTTTGTTCTAACCGAAAAATCTGGACGGTCATTTCAAGAACGAACTCGGGAGTTGTGCAATCAAATTTCTTGAAATGGACCGGTCAGGTAAATAAATCCGTCCATAATGGGTAATCGATTGACGGGATCGGGATGTTGATGGCAATACTCGAAGGATTGGCGACAAAAATTTATCAGTTTGTATTCGAAAAATTAGTGAGCATCCTACCCAGATGGATACGAATATTTTTTCTGATCTTAAATGTCGGCACAGTAATTTAATTCATATCAAATATGTTATTCTAAGATCACAATAATTTCTTACACGTGGCGCTACCAATATTGTTATAATCTTGTCTCTTTCTTTAAAAAGGAAATCTGTATGTTAGAGTCAAAATCTGAATTACAATATTTGTTAGTCATATTGGGCGTGCGAGGGATTTGAAATTTACAACTATATTTGGCCCGACCCTACAAAATCTCCATGCAGGTTTGAGATGGCGAGCAAAAACTATCTAATTTCCTTTTTGAAATATCTTGCCAGGGGAGGCAATGAATCTATCGTAGAGTCTGACTCGAAACTCTATGTTTCATAACAATATCTTGCGAGGCGCCGAGTGACGAGCCTGATATGGGCGATGAGGAGCCAAGCTTCGGCGGAAGCGATTGTTTTTTCCCAATCCTTGGCCAATCTGCGGCAGCGCC
>JAYGEA010000125.1:0-7661 GCA_046582635.1 Alphaproteobacteria bacterium | reverse complement strand
GCGTCGGCCTCCCTTGACGATGTCCCCATCGCCGGCGGGACGCCTCCTACCCGGAGGCCCTGAGAAACGATCCTAAACATGACGTATTCCTGAACCAGGACACTAGTTCTGCGCCGGCCTTGAACTCCGTTTTGAAACGCTTGACCAGCAATGCCGTGTGATCATCCTGATGTTCCGGTGGCGCCTGCAAATCCGCATGCATGCCGCTGTCGAACAAAACCTGGCCCTTGGGATGGTCGATCAGATAGCAGGGGACGGGCATGCGCAACTCACCCGTCTCGCCATCGAGCACAACCTTCAAGGGCAAGGTCAGCCAGCCGCAGGTCATGGCGAACAGCCGCACGGTCATGTATGTCCGCTCCCATATCCAGTTTGCTCGAACAAATGCGAGACTCCCTTGGCAATTGCTTTTATCTTCTGTGGAAATTGATGTTTTAGATAGAGGAATTCGTAAAATGCGTGGACTAAAGGGCAAGAATGTCATCATAACCGGCGGCGCCAGCGGGATCGGCCAGGCGCTCAGCCTGCGCCTGGGCGAGGAAGGCTGCAACGTCGGCATCTTTGATCTGAACGGCGACGGCGCCAAAATGGTCGCCGGCGACATCAACGCCGCGGGCGGCACGGCCCATAGCTACGCCTGCGATGTCAGTGATTACGCGGCGGTCGAGGCGGCGGTGGCGGCCTTCGAGGCTGACTGCGGCCCCGTCTATGGCCTGGTCAACAACGCCGGTTGGGATCAATCCATGCCATTCCTGGAAACCAGCCTGGAGCTTTGGCACAAAGTGGTGGCCATCAACATGTACGGGCCGTTGAACCTGTGCCATGTGGTCCTCAAGGGCATGTCCGAACGGGGCGAGGGCCGGGTCGTTAACATTTCATCCGATGCCGGACGGGTCGGCTCCTCGGGCGAGGCGGTCTATTCCGCCTGCAAGGGCGGCCTGATCGCCTTTGCCAAGACCATGAGCCGGGAGTTGGCGCGCAAGGGCGTCACCCTGAACACCGTCTGCCCCGGCCCCACCAACACCCCTCTGTTGGCCGAACAGGGCCCGAAACTGGTTGCCGCATTGGAGCGCGCCATCCCCATGAAGCGCATCGCCGAGCCGGAAGATTTCCCCGGCCTGGTCTCCTTCTTTCTGTCCAACGACGCCTCCTACATTACCGGTCAGACCATTTCTGTGTCCGGCGGCCTGACCATGCACGGCTGACCGCGCCGCATTTATGAGCAATCGGGATGGCTACCGCTTCAAGGCGGATCCAATTCGCCGCCATGCGCGCGATCACGGCGACAGTGTCGCGGTGATCTTCCAGGGTCGGGAGACGACCTACCGGCAGTTGGATCAACGCTGCGACCAGGTCGCCAACGGCCTGGTCGCGGCGGGCATCCAGCGGGGCCAGCGGATTGCCATTCTGGCCAAGAACACGGATCTGTTTTACGAATTGCTGTACGGCGCCACCAAGGTCGGCGCCGTGCTGGCCCCGATCAATTTCCGCCTGGCCCCGCCGGAAGTCTCCTACGTCATCAACGATGCCCAGGCCCAATTGCTGTTCGTTGGCGAAGGCTATGATGATCTGATTGCGGGCCTTTCGGCTGAGCTGAGCAGCGTGGCGCAAACGATCTGCCTGCATGACGGCAGTTACGAAGCCTGGCGCGACGGCCACTCGGACGCCGACCCAATGGCTGAAGTGTCCGAGCATGACACCATCATCCAGGTTTATTCCTCCGGCACCACGGGCCATCCCAAGGGGGTGGAGATCAGCCACGACAACTTCATCCAGTATCTGCCCAACGCCATGGACGAATGGGGTGCCTGGGACGCGGGCGATGTCTGTCTGGTTACCAACCCGCTGTTACACGCGGCCGGCTGCGTCTGGTCCTACACCGCCTTTTATGTGGGCGGCACCAACGTTCTGATGCCCGAGGTCGACCCCGCCCTGATCCTCAAAACCATCGAAAGATACAGGGTCACCCAGGCCCTGCTGGTGCCGGCGGTGATCCTGTTCATGCTGCAAACCCCCGGCGTGGAGGAGACGGATGTTTCCTCCGTCAAGATGATCATGTATGGCGCCTCGCCCATTCCCCTGCCGGTGCTGGAGCGGGCGGTGGCGATTTTCGATTGCGGCTTTGGCCAGCTCTATGGACTGACCGAAACCACGGGCGCGGTAACCTATCTGGCCCCCGGCGACCGTGATGGCAGCGACAAGATGAAGTCCGTGGGCAAGGTCATGGAGGGGGCGAAAATCCGCGCTGTTGATGAACATGACCGGGATTGCCGGTCGGCACCGTTGGTGAAATCATCGTCCGGGGCAAGACCATCACCAAGGGCTATTGGAACCTGGATGACGAAACGGCCAAGGCGATCCGGGACGGCTGGCTCTATACCGGCGATGCCGGTTATTTCGATGCGGCGGGCTATCTTTATATCCATGACCGGGTCAAGGACATGATCGTCTCCGGCGCCGAAAACGTCTATCCGGCCGAGGTGGAGAGCGCCTTGTCGGGACACGAAAAAATTGCCGACGTGGGCGTGATCGGCGTGCCGGACGAAAAATGGGGCGAAACGGTGAAGGCCTTCGTGGTGGTCAAGCCGGGCGAGACATTGACGGCGGAAGAGGTCATGGCCTATGCGCGGACACGTATCGCCGGCTATAAAATTCCCCGCTCGGTGGATTTCGTGGCTGAACTGCCGCGCAATCCCTCGGGTAAAATTTTAAAACGCGAACTGCGCCGGCCCTATTGGGAAGGCTATGACCGCCAGGTGAACTAGCCCACGGGACCCAGGGCCCGTGGACAATTAGCGCACCGCCGTGGTCTGAGTCAAAATGCCCCCTGGGGAGGAGCGAGGAGGAAGGACATGCCAAGCATATTCAACGACGAGCGACGTAGCCAGGGGGCATTTTGGCCAGATCCCTTCGGGACGGGACGCTTTTTCGCCCACACGGCGTCGCGACCGGCTTATGTGGGGCCTGCCACAAGGCGCCGCCCGCTCCTACCGTGGGCGAAAAATCGCTCCCGCCACGGCGGCGCGGTAATTGTCCGCGGGCCCTAGCATGTACAATTCGGAAAACTACACCTACATGGCGGACCCGATCCGCCATCACGCAGCGGTGCGCGGCGACAAGGCGGCCCTGATCTTCGAGGGCCGGGAAATCAGCTATGGCGAGCTGGATCGGCGCGCCAACCGAATTGCCAACGGTTTGATCGCCGCCGGCGTCGCGCCAGGCCAGCGCGTGGCTATTCTGGCCAAGAACATCGATCTGTTTTTCGAAATCTACTACGGCGCCACCAAGGCCGGCGCCGTGCTGGTGCCCATCAATTTCCGCCTGGCCCCGGCGGAGGTGGCCTATGTGCTCAACGACGCCGAGACCAAGGTCTTGTTCGTCACCGATGAATATTATGATCTGGTGGCGGGCATCGCCGATGATCTGACCACGGTGACCAAGACCATCGCCCTGCATGGCGGCCATGGCCACTGGCCCGAACACGATGCCTGGCGGCAGGCCCAGGACAAAACCGACCCCCACCGTGAAGTTGATGCGGAGGCGACCGCGCTGCAGGCCTATTCCTCGGGCACCACGGGCCATCCCAAGGGCGTGGAGATGATGCATCGCAACTTCGTGCCCTTTGCGCCCCGGGCGTTGGAGGATTGGGGCGGTTGGGTGGCGGAAGATGTCAACCTGGTCGCCATGCCGCTGTACCATGTGGGCGGCTGTGTTTGGGCCTTTCTTGGTCTCTATGTTGGCACCACCAATATCCTACAGCCCGAAGTCGATCCACCGGTGATACTGGACGTCATCGAACGATATAAGATCACCCAGGTGTTTTTCGTCCCCGCGGTGATCCTGTTCCTGCTGCAAACGCCCGGCGCCGCGACCAC
Organism: Alphaproteobacteria bacterium; assembly: GCA_046582635.1. Lineage (GTDB taxonomy): Bacteria > Pseudomonadota > Alphaproteobacteria. Next base: position 3,786 of record JAYGEA010000125.1, on the reverse strand, counting down.
GGATGTCTCCTCCGTCCGCCACGTCATGTACGGCGCCTCGCCCATTCCCTATCCGGTGTTGCAGCGCGCCGTGAAAATGTTCAACTGCGGTTTCGCGCAGCTGTACGGACTGACGGAGACCACGGGCGCGGTCACTTATCTGGCGCCCGAGGATCATGACGGCAGCGAAAAAATGAAATCCTGCGGCAAGGTCATGAGTTCGGCAAAGGTGCATGTGGTCGATGGCGACGGCCAGCAGTGCCCGCCCGGCGTGGTGGGCGAGATCATTATCTCCGGCGATCAGGTCATGAAGGGCTATTGGAACCTGCCCGAGGAGACAGAAAAATCCATTCGCGACGGCTGGTTCCATTCCGGCGATGCAGGCTATTTCGATGGGGACGGTTATCTGTATATCCATGACCGGGTCAAGGACATGATCGTTTCGGGTGCGGAAAATATCTACCCGGCGGAAGTGGAAAGCGCCCTGGCCGGGCACGAGAGTATCGCCGATGTCGCCGTGATCGGCGTGCCGGACGAAAAGTGGGGCGAAACGGTGAAGGCCGTCGTGGTCCTGGCACCGGGCGCGGCGTTGAGCGAGGACGAGATCATCGCCTACGCGCGGACCCGGATCGGCGGCTTTAAGATCCCCCGTTCGGTGGATTTTATGGACGAATTGCCGCGCAACCCGTCCGGCAAGATCTTGAAACGGGAATTGCGCAAACCCTATTGGCAAGGCCATGATCGCCAGGTGAATTGATCCAGTGAACTAGAAGCCACATCTAGACGGGAGGTGACGGACCGATGATCCCTAGCGACGAACAAATCATGATCCGCGACATGGCGCGGGCCTTCGCCGCCGAACAAATTACACCCTTCGCCGCTGATTGGGAGGACCGGGCGCACTTTCCCCGTGATGTCTTCGCGGCCATGGGCAGGCTGGGCCTGATGGGCATGACCGTGCCCGCCGAATGGGGCGGGGCGGGCCTGGACTATGTCACCTATGCCATTGCCCTGGAGGAGATCGCGGCCGGCGACGGCGCCGTGGCCATCGTCATGAGCGGGCATAATTCCGTGGGCTGCATGCCGCTCCTGGAATACGGCACCCAAACGCAAAAAGACCGCTACCTGCGCCGGCTGGCGCAGGGCGAATTGCTCTCCGCCTTTGCCTTGACCGAGGCCAAGGGCGGCTCGGACGCCGGTGCGCTGATCACGCGGGCGGAACGGCGGGACGGTGGCTATATCATCAACGGGGGCAAGCAGTTCATTACCACCGGCAAGAACGCCGATCTGTGCCTGGTCTTCGCCGTCACCGACCCGGACAGGGGCAAGCGTGGCATTTCCGCCTTTTTGGTGCCCACGGACACGCCGGGCTACGAGGTGGTGCGGGTGGAAAAGAAAATGGGCCAGAACGCCTCCGACACAGCGCAACTGGCCTTCAACGACATGGCCGTGCCCGGGGATGCGCTGCTGGGTGAAGAAGGCCAGGGCTATCGCATCGCCCTGGGCAATCTGGAAGGCGGCCGCATCGGCATCGCGGCACAAGCGCTCGGCATGGCGCGGGCGGCTTTTGAAGTGGCTTTGCTCTATGCCCGGGAACGGGAGGCGTTCGGCAAGCCGATTTTCGAACATCAGGCCGTGGCCTTCCGCCTGGCCGACATGGCAACGCAACTGGAGGCCGCGCGGCAATTGATCTGGCATGCCGCCGCCCTGCGCGGCGCCGGGCAAAAATGTTTGAAGGAGGCTTCCATGGCGAAACTGTTTGCCACCGACATGGCCGAGGCGGTCTGTTCCGATGCCATGCAGACCCTGGGCGGCTATGGTTATTTGCAGGATTTCCCCGTGGAGCGCATCTATCGCGGCGTGCGCGGCGCCCGCATCTATGAGGGCACCAATGATATTCAGAAACTGGTCATCGCGCGGGATCTGACGGCCGAATAGAGGTATTTGCCCATGGACATGGAACTATCCGCCGAATTGCGCCAATTTCAGGATGAGGTGAGCGCATTTCTCGCGGCAAACCTAAGCCTTGAAATCCGCGAGGCCGGGCGTCTGTCCACCACTATCCTGGCGGAACACGGCGCCACCCAGGCCTGGCACAAGATCCTCCACCAACGGGGCTGGGCGGCGCCGAGCTGGCCGGTGGAACACGGCGGTCCCGGTTGGGACCCCATGCGGCGGTACCTGTTCGCCATGGCGCTGGCCCGGGCCGGGGCTCCGCCCCTTTCTGCCCTGGGTTTGAGCATGGTCGGCCCGGCCATCATGGGGCACGGCAGCGATCAACAAAAAGCTTTCTATCTGCCGCGCATTCTGTCGGGAGAGGATGTCTGGTGCCAGGGTTATTCGGAACCCGGCGCGGGCTCGGACCTGGCCTCGCTACAGTGCCGGGCGGTGGCGGATGGCGACGATTACATCATCAACGGCACCAAGATCTGGACCACCAATGCCCACAACGCCAACCGCATTTTCTGTCTGGTCCGCACCAAATTGGATGGCAAACCGCAGGCCGGCATCAGTTTTCTGCTGTTCGAGATGGACCGCCCCGGCATCACCGTGGAACCGATCCACATTCTGGGCGGCGACCACGAATTCAATCAGGTTTTTTTCGACGATGTGCGGGTGCCCCAAAGCGGCCGCGTCGGGGCCGAGAATGATGGCTGGACCGTGGCGAAGTATCTGTTGGAATTTGAACGCGGCACCGCCGCCCAGTCCACCGGCCTGCGGGTCAGCCTGGAAGATATCCGCGCCATGGCGGGGCGGCGGCGGCACAGCGATGGCGCACGTGTTCTGGATGATCCCGCCTTTGCCCGAAAGCTGGCCGCCCTGAACATCGAATTGACCACCTTGGAGTTCGTGGAACATCGCACCATGGCGGACATTGCCAAGCGGGGCAGCCCGGGCCCGGCCTCGTCCATGTTGAAAACCCGTGGCACGGAAGTGCAAATGGCGGTCAGCGAACTGGCGCTGGAAACCATCGCCTATTACGCCGCCGCCCATCAGCCGGAGGAACGCCTGCCCGGCGCCAATCTGGCACCCATTGGCGGACGGGATGAAATGTCCCTGACCGCGCGCTATTTGAACGACCGGGCCGCCGCCATTTACGGCGGCTCGAACGAAATTCAGCGCAACATCATGGCCAAGCTGGTGCTGGGGCTTTAGTACCGTTACTTGGCATTAGAGCATTTTCAATGCAGACCGGGCCACCCGCTCCCCCGTCCTCCCAGACTCTATCGGCACCCACAAGGTACCATTAATGGGTGGTTGGGCCGGGGGAGCGGGTGGTTCAGACTGCATTGAAAATGCTCTAGCAAAACGTGCCGGCGCCCAAAATCCAACCTTCTTCCCGTTCGACCAGGTGCCGGCTATCCGCACATAGCTCAGGCGGCCCCGCCAGGTCCGTTGCCAGGTCTCCATGGGCATCGCGTTTTGCCAGATGCCGGGCGATGGTCTCGACCTGCCCCGCATCCTTGATCTCGCCGGCCTTGGGCTTAACGGGCAGAATGGAGGGATAAACTTCCGCCAGTACGATGTGCCATGGCTGCACCGGATCGGGCGGTCCGAAGCCGGTCTCGAACGGCCAGACCAGGGTCACGGGCGCCAGCGCGGGATCGTCGCGCAGGGCTTTCAGGACCGGGATGCCCATCAAGGCCTGACTGCCCACGGAACCGGTGGTGTACAACTTCCAACACGGCTGGCTGCGTGGCAACCAGGCCTCGCACAGGCGCCGCTCCGGCGTTTTGTCGTCATAGGCGCGGGTCTTGTACATGGACAGGGTTGGGCTCTGGCGCCGGGGGGGACAGCCCCAGAACG
>JAYGEA010000110.1:0-4704 GCA_046582635.1 Alphaproteobacteria bacterium | reverse complement strand
AGTGCTGCCGCGCACCGCGCCGTCGTGCCGGCAACAAAATGTTCCATTAACCGGTACTGTTTTGCCTGGCTCAATCTGCTCTTCCGCATGCGGACCATAATAACACCTCATTGGCGTTATCTGGGTCAGCCCCTTGAATTTTTGTTCGCCATTATGGAATGTTCAATATCAAGGCCAATCTGGATCGGTTGGCCGAGGTCGAAGCGCATCCAAATATTGCCTCGGGCATGAACCAGTTGATCGACTATCGTGGCTGCAATAGCAATATCACCAGCGCTGAATTAATCGAGCAGGCGACAATAGCCCTGCCTCTGGTCACACGGCGAAATTCGAACCGGGTGGCCAGGTTGGTTGATAGCAACTATCTCTTCGGCATGCGCCGGATGTACGAGCTCCATGCGGAATATGAGGGTTTGAAAGAAGACCTTCGTACCTTTCGAGATGTGGATGAAGCGAAATCGTGGTTGGAGTTACCCCTGGATTTCACGCTTCCGTTTGATTGAGGCAATTGGGTTGCCCTGATGGGTTACGGTGATAGTTTGTGGACTGTCTCCATAACATCCGACCTATGATAAATTACCCGCATCGGCCCCAACGGCTTCCGAAACATTGGCAAATCCGTCCCCGCGCAGGCGGTCGGCCAGGCCGGCCGTAATCTCCGGGACCAGGCCGGGGCCGTGGTAGGTCAGGGCGGTGTAGAGCTGGATCAGGGAGGCGCCGTTGCGGATCTTGGTGTAGGCCGCCTCCGCGCTGTCGATGCCGCCGACGCCAATCAGGGGAATTTGGCCCTTGGTGTGGCGATAGACGGCGGCCAGTTGCCGGGTGGAGAAATCGAACAGGGGGCGGCCACTGAGGCCACCGGTCTCGCCGCGATGGGGGCTGCGCAAGGCCTCGCGCAGGGCGATGGTGGTGTTGGAGATGATGACGCCGTCCACTGCCAGGGCTAAAAGAGCTTCCGCCAGTTCGGCCAGGCCGTCGTCGTCGAAATCCGGGGCGATCTTGACCAGGATGGGCGGCGGCTTCGGGATGGCCTGGCGCACGCCGTCCAGCAGGGAGCCCAAGGCCGCGCGGGATTGCAGCTCCCGCAGGCCCGGCGTGTTGGGGGAGGAGACATTGACCACGATATAGTCGGCCAGGGGCCCCAGGGCGGCCATGCCGGCGGCGTAGTCCCCGATGCGGTCCGCGCTATCCTTGTTGGCGCCCAGGTTGGCGCCCAGGATAAATGTGCGGTTTCCCATCTTTTCCAGGCGCCCCGCGACCGCCTGGAGGCCGTCATTGTTAAAACCGTTGCGGTTGATCACGGCGCCGTCATCGGGCAGACGAAAGAGGCGGGGGCGGGGGTTGCCCGGCTGCGGACGCGGGGTGACGGAGCCAATCTCGACAAAGCTGAAACCCATGGCGGCGGCCTGGGCGGGCACTTCGGCATTCTTGTCGAAACCGGCGGCAACACCCAAGGGGGTTGGGAAGTTCAGCCCCCAATGGGTGCTGGCCAGGATCGGGTCGGGGCGGCTGGTCGCACCGATTGCCGCGCCGATTGCAGCACGGGGGCCGAGGCCGAGACGCAGGGCGCGTATGGTCAGGCGGTGCGCGATCTCGGGGTCAAGCAGATGCAAAAAGCGCAGGCCCAGGGACCAAATCATGACATTTCTGGTCCGGGAAACACGCGGGTGACGTGGCCCATCTTGCGTCCCGACCGGACCTCGGATTTACCATACAGATGCACATGGGCGCCGGGCTCGGCCAGCAGGGCGGGCACCAGGTCCACGTCGTCGCCGATCAGATTGGTCATCTCGACCCGCCCCAACAACTCAACCGCGCCCAGGGGCAGGCCGCAGATGGCCCGGATGTGCTGTTCGAACTGGCTGGTCACGGCGCCCTCTATGGTCCAATGGCCGGAATTATGCACCCTGGGGGCAAACTCGTTGACCAACAGATCATCGCCCAAAACAAACAGCTCCACCGCCAACACACCAACATAATCCAGGGCCGCGGCCAAATCAGCGGCGATGGTCATCGCGCGGTTTGTTTGCACCGGATTGAGACTGGCAGGCACGGTCGAGGTGTCCAGAATATGGTTTTTATGGCGGTTGGCGATGGGGGGATAGGCCCGTATGGCGCCATCCAGGCCCCTGGCGGCGACAACAGAGACTTCAATATCGAATGGAACGAAGCCTTCCAGGATCGACGGCGCCCCCTTCAAGGCCTGCCACGCCTCATTCAGGTCGGTCGCCTGATCGATGATGATCTGGCCCTTGCCGTCATAGCCCAGGCGGCGGGTCTTCAGCACGGCCCGGGGTCCAATTTCCACCATGGCGGTTTCCAGTTCCGCGCGGGAAGCGACCGCAATATAGGGCGCCGTCGCGGCCCCGATCGAAGCGGCGAAATCCTTTTCAACAAGGCGGTCCTGGGCCGTCGACAGAGCCCGGGCGCAGGGGCGGACGGGGCACCGATCGGCCAGAAATTCGAGACAGGCGGCCGGCACATTTTCGAATTCAAGGGTAACCACGTGGACATCGTCGGCGAATGCCGCCAACCGGGCTTCGTCAAGATAATCGGCAATGGTGACCCGGTCGGCGACCTGACCCGCCGGCGGGTCGGCCTCGGGCCCGAAAATATGGCAGGAATAGCCCAATGGCGCGGCGGCCAGGGCCAGCATCCGGCCCAGCTGGCCGCCGCCCAGAATGCCTATGCGGCTGCCAGGGGGTAGGGCGCTCATATGATGTCAGTCCTCGGATGCAGCTTCGGGAAATTCGGGTACGGCGTCGGTTTGGCGGGCCCGCCAGGCGGCCAGCTTGGCCGCCACGTCATCGTCTTGCAAGGCCACGATAGCGGCCGCCATCAGGCCCGCGTTGACCGCCCCCGGGCGGCCGATGGCCAGAGTGCCGACGGGAATGCCGGCGGGCATCTGCACGATGGAGAGCAGGCTGTCCTGGCCGCTTAACGCCTGGCTTTCAACCGGCACGCCAAGCACCGGCAGGGCGGTCATGGCGGCGGTCATGCCGGGTAGATGGGCGGCCCCGCCGGCCCCGGCGATAATCACGAGGAGGCCGCGGTCCTGGGCGGCGGCGGCGTAGTCGAACATCCGTTTGGGCGTGCGATGGGCGGAAATTACCCGGCTTTCCACGCCGACGCCCAATTCTTCCAAAACCTCCACCGCGTGGCGCATGGTGGGCCAATCAGAGCGGCTGCCCATGATCACGCCGACCCGTACGACACCCTGTGATCGTGACTCCGTCATAATTTCCGTCTATCCGTTATTGCTTGCAAAAAATGGTAGGGGAGGAGGATTATAGGTGCTCGGCGGCGCGCGACCCACCCGGAAAATCGCTAAATATCGTAAATCCAGTCGGAATTCATTACAAAAAGACTATATTGTCATCGAATGGGATTCTAAAAAGGCATTTGTTAACCTTTTGCCTCGACGATCATTCCGGTAAGAATCCGTCAAGAATAGGGTATGACTGATTTCATGAAGATCACCGAAACCCGTCCCGCAAGGCCCACTTCGGCACCGCGCCGGGAACGCGCGGCGGCGGCATCCTATGCCTCATCATCCGATCTTGGCGCCACCGCGCCGACCGACAGTGCCTCGGTCATGAGCATACCCGAGCCCGAACTAACGCCCAAGGTCCGCAACGCCATTATGACCCTGATGCAGGAGGTGGAAAATTTGCGGGTCGAGGTTGAACGGGTTAACAGCCGGCTTGCCCATATGGAGCGTCTGGCCGATCAGGATACCCTGGTGCCGATCCCCAACCGGCGCGCCTTCGTGCGCGAGATGAGCCGGGTCATTTCCTACAACGAACGCTATGACGCGGTGTCGTCCCTGGTTTATCTCGACCTGAACAATTTCAAGGAAATCAACGACCAGCATGGTCATGCCGCCGGTGATGCCACCTTGATGCATGTGGCCAAGACCTTGATGGAGAACCTTCGGGAATCGGATATGCTGGGACGTCTGGGCGGCGACGAATTCGGCGTCATTCTTAGCCATACCGACGCTGACCGCGCCCTGGAAAAAGGGCGTCAGCTGGCCCATGCCATTCAGGCCACCGCCGTGCAATATGAGGATGTGCGGATCGCGGTGTCGGCATCATACGGCATTACCACGTTCAAAAAAGGCGAATCGGCGCAGGAAGCCATGGAAGCGGCCGATCGCGCCATGTATGTGCATAAAAACGCCCAAAAGGCTGTCAAATAGGCATGATCATCTCGTAACGGGCAGCGTTGCCCGCCCAGCCGCCAACGCGGTTACTCAATTCAGCCTTGGTCAGCCATAGTCAGCCTTTATCAACCTCGGCGATCAGGCGATAATATCGGGTACCAACATCGTTTCCAGCCGCCCGATCAGATCGCGCAGGGCAAGTTTGCGCTTTTTCATGCGTTGCAACTGTAACTGATCGTGGACACCTTTTTCGACCAGGGCCGCAATGGCGCCGTCCAGATCACGATGTTCCTGCCGCAGGGCGATCATGCGCTCTTCAATTTCAGTCTTATCCAACGGCATGAGTTCCTCTAACGCGACGGTCTGACACCGCCAGTACTAATCGGGGCAAATCCAAGTGTCCTGGTTCAGAAATACGTCATGTTTAGGATCGTTTCTCAGGGCCTCCGGGTAGGAGGCGTCCCGCCGGCGTTGCGGGATATCGTCAAAAGGCGCCGACGCCATCCGGAGGCCCTGAGAAAAGACCGTTTCGGCGGTCA
>JAYGEA010000027.1:0-9551 GCA_046582635.1 Alphaproteobacteria bacterium | reverse complement strand
GACGCCAAAAGCCACTTAAAACCACCCAAAGCCGCCGAATGCGGTGGCAAAGGTGGTCAAAGAGCACTGCCCGAAATCAACAAACCAAAACCAACGCAGCCCGATCGGTGCCAACTCCGACTTCTTCAACAAAATCTGCCGACAGCGGTAATCGCCTATCGCCGCCGGATCGAAACATTTCCGGCGATCCAGGCGGAGCTGGCGGACTATGGGTCCAGGCTGCAAGACTATCTGCAACAAGCCACGGCCTAATCTTTCGCCCCATTGTCCGCGCGGGCCTGTTGCAAGGCGCTGTCCCAGGCGGCTTCGGTGGCGATCTCGCGGGTCCAGGGGCGCATGACGGACGCAGCCTGGGCGTCGCGCAGAAATCTCTCCAGGGGAAATTGCTTCAACAGCGCCCGGCCGCCGCAGACCCGGACGGCCTCCTGGGTCACCTCGACCACCGTGCGCTGGACCATGACGTGGGCGGCCCGGGCCCGTTGACGGATTTCGTGGGTGGGGGTCAGCTTGGCCTCGGAAACGGAGCGCAGATACAAGGCGCGCGCGGCCTCGACCTTGAACAGCATGTCGGCGATGCCGTTGCCCATGACCGGCCCGACCGCATCCTTGGCCGCCGCGCCCGGCACGCCGCCGGTCAGATAATCCAGCGTAAACGCATAGGCCCGCTGCATCAGGCCAAGGAAGGTGGCGGAAAACAGCAACGGCCCGTGGGCGGAATTCAGATACAGCCCGCCGAACACGCCGGGGGGCAGGATTTCGCCATCGTCGGGCACGAAGACATCGCGCAGCTCCATATTGCGGCTGACCGTGGCGCGCATTCCGATGGCGTCCCAATCACCGGAAAACGTCAGCCCGTCGGCGTTGCGCGGCACCTTGAGATACAGGGTGCGCGAGATGAACTCCCCGTCCACGTTCAGGATCGCCGGCGTGGCGAAATAGTCCGCCGCATCCGACAGCGAGACAAAGAACTTCCGCCCGTTCAGGCGATAACCGCCCGCAACCTTGTCCGCCGTGGTGCCGAACCGCCGCCCGCCGACGGTGAAGACCTGGTCCGTCTCGCCGTCTTCCACCGGCTCGCTATGGGGCTGGCCGTAAAACACGCCGTCCTCGATCACTTCGGCGAAATTGCGGGCGCGGAGGGTCTCGTGCCGGGTGCGTTTTGCCTCGTCCATGTCATGGGCATCGGCCATCTCGCCCATCATCAACATGGTCAGGCAATGCATATTGTAGGTCAGCGCGGTCGAGGCATTGCCCATGGCCAGTTGTTCGGAGACCAGGCAATAGGTCTCCAGATCGGCGCCCAGGCCGCCATGGGCCTCCGGCACGCAGAGGCCCAGAAACCCGGCCTCGCGCAGATCATCATAATCGGCCACGGGGAATTGCGCCGTCCGATCAAGTTCGGCGGCGCGCGGCTCGAAACAATCCATGGCCAGTTCCCGGGCCTTGTCGATCAGCTTTTGCTGCCGCGCCGTTGGCTGCATGTCCATTCGATGTACTCCCTAATCAAAGGCTCGGACAGGCGCCAAGACTTCAAACGCTGATCAATGCTGTATGGCCGTCACATCGCGCCAGCGGCGCAGCAGATTGCGCAGCAGGGCCAATAAGTTGAAACTTTGGAGAATACGCCCAAGCGCCTGTTGGCGATGCTGTCTGGCGGCGGCTATTTCCGGCAGGGCGTGATAAATCACATTGCACATCGTCAACCTCCATCCGCTGTTTCCAATGCCGATGCTATCGGCTTCGGCGGCGGAAAGCCACCTGCCGTCGGTATCCAACACCCTGGCCCGCATTCGGCTGTTCCTGTTGGCCTTGCATCATGGGGCGCCAAAATTTTATTTTTGGACGAGTTCTAATATGGCCGGTCACCCCTGACCAGCAGGCGGTAGAGCATGCGGTGCTGGGCGTGGTCATAGTCGAAGCCCGCCTTGTGCATGGCGGAGCGGTTGTCGACGATCAGCATGTCGCCGAGGCTGTATTCGTGGACGTAGATAAATTCGGGACGCAGGGCCGCCTCCAGCAGTTCGGCCAGGAAAGCTTGGGTCTCGTCCGGTTCCATGCCGAGAATTCGTTCGGTCTTGCCTTGGTGAAACCAAATTGCCTTGCTGCCGCGCTCGGGATGGGTGCGGACCAGGGGTTGGATCACGGGTTGGAACGTGGGGCCGGACGCCGCCGCCATCTGGTCGCTGACAATATCGGGGTTGGCACTGTCGCTGCGGGCACTGGAGATCAGGGTATTGGTGGTTTTCATGCCGTCGACGCGCCGGCGCAGCTCGTCCGGCAAGGCTTGATAGGCCGCCGCCATGTTGCAGATCGAGGTGCCGCCGCCCCGGTCGGGCAGGGCGACGGGGTAGAGCGCGGTGAACTTCGGCGGGCAGGCTTGGTTGGTGTGATCCGTATGCCAGGTGGCGGCCTTGGCCACTTTGGCGACATTGCCCCGGCTGTCCTTGTGCCGGTTTGACAAGGTGCTGACCAGGGGCACGCCGGGGCTAGTGTCCTGGTTCAGGAATACGTCATGTTTAGGATCGTTTCTCAGAGCCTCCGGGTAGGAGGCGTGCCGCCGGCGATGCGGGACATCGTCAAGGGACGCCAACGCCATCCGGAGGCCCTGAGAAACGACCGTTTCGGCGGTCATACAAGCCCCTCGGAGGTCGTCGGGCGGTCCTTATGATGTACCACATCACTGCGGACCACCCTCCTAGCCGAGGGGCTTGTATGACCGTCCTAAACACGACGTATTTCTGAACCAGGACACTAGATACCGGCGGTTCTGATCCTCCATCAAATCCCCGAACAATTCTCCCGCCGCCTGAAACTGCGCCGCCGAAAACTTCTGGCCGCGAATGACCAGGGCGACATTGTCCACCAGGGCATCATGGAGCCGCTGGCGGTCGTCCGCGCCAACAGGCGTTGTCAGGTCGATGCCGGTTACCCGTGCGCCGATATGGGACTTGATCTTGCTGATCCGCATGCTCATGGCTCAATTATCCACCAATATTTTGCGCAGAAAATTCAGCACGTTGATGACGGCATAATTTCGGAACCGTGCCCGATCGCCGGGCAGGGAGACCGTGCCGCCATGTTGCGCCTCCTCCATGGCCAGTTGCATGAACACCGTGCCCGGCGCCTGGTCATCATGGGCCTGGGCGGCAATGACGGCGAGGCCCAGGTCCGTGCGGAAGTCGCGGCGGACATTTTGTGCGGCTTCGGCGGCGATGTCCGCGCCAGATTGCAATTCGCCGCCTGGCTCGCCGGCCACGTTACCGTCCACGTTGCCGCCCCGGAAGGTGGCGAGGTCGTGATCCACCTCCGACAGGCGGGCCGACAGCACGCCCCCCGTAAGGCCCTCCGCCACGGCCAGGGTCAGGCCCCGTTGCTGCAGCAAATCAAGCACCACAACTTCCATGGATTGATCGTCGATACCGAAAATGACATCGCCAATCAGCTCCCGCAGCACCGCTTCCTCCGCCCCGATAATCGCCGCCGCCGCCGCTTCGTCGGCCGCCTTGGCGGTAATGCGCACCTTTATGCCCTCCATGCCGCTGGCCTGAAATGCCAGGGTGGGATTGCCCAGGGTATCCAAATGCTCAATACGCGCGGCCAGACGCTCGGCCAAGCCGGATTCGCTGTCGCCCCAGGTGCGCAGAACCCGGCTGCGGATCACCGCCCGCTCGCCGGAACGCCGCCGCAGATCGTCCAGAATGGTACCCATCATCATGGTACGCATTTCGTGGGGCACGCCGGGCACGGCATAGATCACCTTGTCGTCCCCAATCGCGCTCACCGGGCAGATCAGGCCCGGCGCGGTGCCGGGCATCTGCGGAATGAGAGAGGCGCCCATGGGGATATCGGCCTGGCGGCGGTTGTTGTCCACCATGACCCGGCCGCGGGATTCGAACATGTCCCGAATTTTGTCCACCACCGCCTCGTCCCGTTCCAGCTCCACGCCCATGATGGCGGCGATCACTTCACGGGTAATGTCGTCCTGGGTCGGGCCCAGGCCGCCGCAGCAGATTACCGCGTCGCTGCGGTCCAGGGCGTGGCGAATGGTTTGCTCCATACGGTCGAAATTATCGCCAACCTTGACCTGGAAATGGCTGTCAATGCCGATCAGCGCCAATTGCTCGCCGATCCAGGATGAATTCGTATCAACAATTTGGCCCAGCAACAGCTCGGTACCGATGGCGACAATTTCACAACGCATGGTGCAATTTCCTCTCACGTCAATGCACGGTTGCCCCGTACCGAAGTTTAGACCAACAATAGCACAAGGCAGAAGCTTGATGAGGGGCGTGAACATGAGCGGCGAAACAGGCGGCAACAGAGACGGCAATCAGTTCCAACTTGGGGACTATCGGATCGATATCATCATCCATGGTTTTCCCGGTAAATCGGTCTGTCATGGTTCCTTGGGCTTCAGCACGATTGCTCTTATCCGCCATGGCGAACGGGTGGCACTTGTGGATGTTGGGTCGTTCGGGCAACGCTCGTTGCTGATTTCCGAATTGGCCAAGCACGGGCTTGCGCCCGGCGATGTGACCGACATTCTGTTGACACATTCCCACTACGACCATGCCCTCAACTGGACTTTGTTCAAGGACGCCAACATCGTAATCAGCCGCACGGAGATGGCCTGGTCGGTGAATGAACCATGGGGCGAAACCCCGGTGCCGGAACTCTACGTCAAGGAGCTGGAACGATGGCCCACCTTGCGGGCGGTGGATGATGGCGACGAGGTCTTCCCCGGCATCACCGCGCATCTGGCGCCGGGTCATACCCCCGGCAGCCTGGTTTTCGTGCTCCGCGGCGGCGACCGCGACATGGTGTTCACGGGCGATGCCTGCAAGAACCGGGCCGAATTGCTCTCGCGCGGTACCGATATGACATTTGATGCCGCGGTCAGCAGTGCATCGATCGAGGCTATCTGGCGCCACTGGCGCCGCCTGCCAGACAGCATCCTGGTGCCGGGCCACGACCTGCCCATGGTCTTGGAGCAGGGCGCGCCACGATACCTGGGCCGACGGGAAGCGGCGATCCGGGCCTGGTATGGCGAGGATCTGAACGAGATCACCGTGTTTTCCCTGCTGCCGGAAAATGGCGAAACGGCACGGGCGGCGGCGGAGTAACTCCCTGTCATCCGCCTCGCCGTCAAACGCTTGGCCGATGGCCCGATCTGGCCCGCTCCGGGCCATCTATTGGAGTGCTATTTTTCGTTTGACCGTGCGTCGACAAGAAATTTTTTGAAGTCCATGTCTTCGTTGATGACGTCGTCCATCAGGAAAAAGAAGACTTCCTTGCGCAGGGTTTCGCGGGCCAATTGGTTGTCTTCGACCCGGCCGGCCAGGGTCAGCATGGTTTCCATCTTGTCATCCAGGCCGGCGTGGTGCTGGCGGTGCTGGTCGATGCCGGGATAGTCAAACTTGTCCAAAAGCGCTTCCTCGCGGGCAAAATGCCGTTTCGAAAGGCCAATGAACTCAGGTACCAGACGGGCGCATTCCGCATACTGCTGGTCATCAATCGCCGCTGTTATCTGATTGGTAATATCGACCAGCCGGCGATGATCGTTATCGATCGTCTCGACCTCGATCTCGAACGAGGGTGTGATTTTCACCATGATACAAATCTCCAGAAGATTCGTTAGCCCAAAGGATAGAGGAAAATATGATCCGGGTCCACGCGGGCCCAAATGCGACCGATTTCGGTCAGATCGAATGAACCGGGCACGCGGACCTGGAATTCCCCACCGCCGTTGACGCCGTCACGGACCCGAAAACGCACAAGAGAGCTGTTGCCCAGCAAATGGGCCGAGAGAATATCCACCAGCGCGCCGCCGCTATCTGTATTGCTCCCACCGGAATTGCTCAGGGTCATGCCTTCGGGACGGATCAGCACCCGTACCATTGTGCCCTCCGCGGTGCCTTTCGCGGCGATGGCGCCAAAGGATGAATTCAGTTGGCCGTGTTCGACCCTTGCCTCGAACATATTCATGTCTCCGAACAGATGGGCGACGTATTCATCCACCGGCTTGTGGTAAATATCCGCCGGGGCGCCGGTCTGCAGAATACGGCCGTTGGCCCCCATCACCTTGATGCGGTCAGCCATGAACATGGCCTCTTCCGGGTCGTGGGTGACCATGAGGGTGGCCACGTTGTTCCGCTTCAGTACGGCGAGGGTTTCCGCCCGGACCCGTGCGCGCATGCCGGTATCGAGCCCGGAAAATGGTTCGTCCAGCAAGAACAGCCGCGGTTCGGGCGCCAGCGCCCGGGCCAGGGCGACCCGTTGCTGCTGGCCTCCCGACAGCATATGGGGGAAACGCGCGGCGTGGTGGGCCATGCCCACTTGATCCAGCATTTCCATGGCTCGTTCCCTTGCCGTCAAGCGGTCCCGGCGAAACAGACCAAAGGTCACGTTGTCCAGCACGGAAAGATGCGGGAACAGCGCATAGTCCTGGAACATATAGCCAATCCGCCGTTCCTCGGGCGGCAAGTGAACGGTGGCGTCGGCCACCACCTCTTCATCGATGGTGACACTGCCCGCCTGCAGCCGCTCCATGCCGGCGGCGATGCGCAGCAATGTTGTCTTGCCGCAACCAGATGGTCCCAGCAGACAGACCAGCTCGCCGGCGGGAACCGTAAAGGAAATATTGTTCAGGACCGGGGTTGAACCATAGGCGTGATGGATGGCCACCATGTGCAGTCCCTGCATGGATCTAGTCCCCCACCGCGTGGCCGGGCCGTGACTTGGCGATGGTCAGGCTGAGCAGGATCACCGGCACCACGCCGACGCCGACGATGGACAGGGCGGCCAATGCCGCATTGCCCAATTGTTCGTCCGAGGCATATTGATGCACAAAGGTGGCCAGGGTCTGAAAATTGAACGGCTGCAGGATCACCGTCATGGGCAGCTCCTTCATGCAGTCCACGAAAACCAGCAACACCGCCGTCAGCACGCTGGCCCGGATCAGGGGCAGATGCACCAGGCGCATGGTGGCGAAGGCGCCCCGCCCCAAACTGCGCGAGGCCCCGTCCATGTTGGGGGTTACCTTGGCCAGGCCGGCCTCCACCGTGCCGAACGACAGGGCCAGGAAGCGCACCAGGTAGCCAAAGGTCACGGCCGCGATAGTGCTGGAAAATATCAACCCGGTGGAGAGCCCGAAGTTCGTTCTGGCGAAGCTATCGATACCGTTGTCCAGATTGCCCAGCACGACCATCACCCCCACCGCCAGGACGGCGCCGGGCACGGCATAACCCATGGCCGCGACCCGGCTGGCCGCCCGCAGCACATATGTGCCCTTGATGCGGACGCTGTAGGCCATGATGACGGCGATGACCACGGCCATGGCGCCCGCCAGCACCGACAGTTTGATGCTGTTGAGCCCGTGGCCGAGGATTTCCGCTGTCAGTTCCGGATCAAAATGCAGATAGGCGTAGTGGAGCAATACCAGGGTCGGCAGGGCGAAACCCAGCAGCACGGGCAGCAGGCAGGCGGCGGTGGCGCCAAGCCCGCGCGCCCCGGTCAGGGGAAAGCCGGGCAGGGCCTGATATTTTGACGAGGTATTGTGAAAGCGTTGCTTGCGCCGGGCAAAACGTTCGGCAAATACCAGCAAAGCCACGAACAACAGCATGACGGTGGCCAATTGCGCCGCGCCCGAGACGTTGTTCATGTTCAGCCAGACATCGAATATGCCCAGGGAAAAGGTATTAACGGCGAAATAATCAACCGTGCCGTAATCATTCAGGGTTTCCATCAAGACCAGGGACAGGCCAATGACGATGCCCGGCCGGGCCAAGGGCAGGGCGACCGTGAAGAAACTGCGCCACGGCCCCCGGCCCAGGGAGCGGGAGGCCTCGAACACGCCCATGGACTGTTCCAGAAAGGCGGCCCGGGACAACAGATAAACGTAAGGGTAGAGCACCAGGGTCATCATGGCGATGGCGCCGCCCACGGAACGGATTTCGGGAAACCAGTAATCCCGCTTGCCGCTCCACCCGAACAGATCCCGCAGGGCGGCCTGCAATGGGCCGGCATATTCCAGGATATCGGTATAAACATAGGCGATAATATAGGCCGGCATGGCCATGGGCAGCAGCATGCACCATTCGAAGATCCGCCGGCCGGGAAAGCGGCACATTGTGACCAGCCAGGCGGTGCCGACGCCGATGATCAGGGTGCCGATGCCAACGCCCAGCATCAATGTCAGGGTTGTCGTGATATAGCCGCCCAGTACGGTCGAGACCAAATGCGGCCAGATATTATCGCTTGGTGTAAAGGCCAGATAAATGACGGCGGCAATGGGCACCATGGCAAAGCCGGCGATGGCCAGGGTGCCCAAGGTCCATCCGTCGAGCCATTGCCACAACCGTCTGGCGGACAGTGTCCGTATTAGCGGCTCGCCCATTGATGCTTGTTCTGATGCCACGTCCCAACCGCCAAAAACCCTATCGCCCGGCCGTCACCGAAGAGATCGCCATCCAAGTCCCCGGTACGGCGAAAGGCTGACCGGCGCCCGCCGCCGATCAGCCCCACCTTGCACATATTTCGCGCAAATTCATGTCGAATAGCCTAGTTGTTGAAGGCCACCTTATCCACCAATTTTGTCGCCGTGGTCCGTTGGTTGGCAATTTTCGACAGATAGGCCTTGTCAGCCTTGAAGCGGCCCCAAGAGGCAACCAGGGGATGCAGGGCCACGCCGGCCTTGACCGGATACTCAAAATTTTGTTCGGCATAGATTTTTTGTGCCGCGTCATCGCTCAAGAATTCGATCAAGCGAACCGCATTAGCCTTGTTCTTGGCGCTTTTGGTGACAGCGGTGCCCGAGACGTTGACATGGGTGCCCCGGCCGGCCTGATTGGGGAAGATAATACGGACCGATTTGGCCCATTCCTTCTGAATGGGATCCTTCTTGTTGGTCGCCATCTTGCCCATGTAATAGGTGTTGCCCACGGCCACGTCGCATTCCCCCCTGGTACACCGCCCTGACCTGGGCCCGGTCGTTGCCCTGGGGTTTGCGGGCCAGATTGGCCTTCAGGCCCTTGGCCCAGGCCGTGGCCCCGGCCTCGCCCTTGGCGACCACGATGGAGGCGAGCAGGGAGATGTTATAGACATGCTTGCCGGAGCGGATGCAGACCCGGCCCTTCATCTTGGGATCGGCCAGATCCTCGTAAGTGGTCACTTCGCCGGCTTTAACCCGTGTCTTGGAGGCATAGATGACCCGTGCGCGGACGGTCAGGCCGAACCAGTTGCCACTCGGATGGCGGTATTGGGCGGGAATGTTGGCCGACAGGGTAGGGGATGTCACGGGCTGCAACAGGCCGGCCTTGTCATGGTTGTGCAGGTTGCCGATATCGGACACCAGGATCAGATCGGCGGGGCTGTTGCGGCCTTCCGATTTGAGCCGTTCCAACATGCCCTTTTTCAGATAGACCATGTTGACCCTGATGCCGGTCTCCTTGGTGAAGGCCGCCAGCAGGGGTTTCATCAGAAACGGCTGGCGCGAGGAATAGAGGTTTACTTCATCCGCCCGGGCTGCCGAAACAGCGAAAAACGCCCCCCCG
>JAYGEA010000358.1:0-5041 GCA_046582635.1 Alphaproteobacteria bacterium | reverse complement strand
TATACCAAGCGACGTTGATAAAGACCTATTGAGGTCGTCTTCCAGGTCCCTCGGGTAGGAGTGCAGCCGCAGGTGATATGGGACATCATCAAGGCTTCACGACGCCATCCGGGGGGCCTGGGAGACGCCCGAAGGCGCCTTTCGGAGGCTTTCGGATGGCGTCGCGCACGCCTAACGATACCCCGTATCGCGTCGGCCCGCGCTCCTACCCGAAAACCACCGAAAGGCGTCTCAATAGGTCTTTATCAACGTCGCTTGGTATAAGGTTGGCGCAGGGCGCGTTCGACCATTTCCAGGCGGTCCTGGCCATAGAACATATCGCCGTCAACGAAATAGGCCGGCGAGCCGAACACGGAGCGTTCGATCGCTTCAACCGTGTTCGCTTCATAGATCGCCTGAACTTCATCGGATAGGGCCGCGTCCAGCAGGGGTTCAGGGTCCATGTCCACGCGCTTTGCCAACGACACCAAGGTATCCCGGTCCGCCAGATCGCTGTCGTCGCGCCAATGGCTTTCCAGCATGACGTGGGCCAGTTGATCGATGTTCTTGTCCTGAACCAGACCGGCGATCAACATGCCGTTGCACAACGTCATGTCGTTGTCGTGATACGTGGGCCGGCCCGCCATCACCGGGGCGCTGCGCTCCTCGGCCCAGCGGTCGATCTCGCGGCGGAAGAAATAGGCGTAGTGCCCCTTGCTGCGTTCACTGAACGGGGTTGAGCCCGAGGCGGGTACGACGCGGCGCAGATCATTGGGCCGATGCGTAATGGTCCGGCCCGCCGCCTTGGCAATGGCCATGAAGCGGGCGGAACCCAGATAGGCATAGGCGGAATGGGCGGAATAGAAATATTCAATTTCAGGCATCTCTCACTCCGTCAGGCGGGCGGTACATTTGGGGCGCCGGATGGTTTGTACGGCTGGCGCAGGGCGCGTTCGGCCATTTCCAGGCGATCCTGACCATAGAACATATCGTCATCCACGAAGTAGGTAGGAGAGCCGAATACCGAACGTTCGATGGCCTCGTCCGTATTGGCCTGATAAATAGCCTGGATCTCGTCCGACATAGCGGCATCTAGCAAAGGCCGTGGCGCGAGACCAACGCTTTCGGCCAGTTGCGCCAAGGTATCCGGGTCAGCCAGATCCGTGTCTTCCAGCCAATGAGTTTGCAACATGGCATGGGACAACTGATCCATATTGTGGCCTTGCACGACACCGGCGATGACCATGCCATTGCACAGTGCCGTATCCTTGAAATGATGGGTGGGGTAACCCTCCATCACTGGCGCGTTGCGTTCCTCCGACCAGCGGTCGATCTCGCGGCGGAAGAAATAGGCGCGCTGTTTAGGCGTCCGCTCCTTGAACGACGAGGCCCCGCCCGCCGGCACGGTTTGGCTTAGATCAATGGGCCGATGCAGCAGATTGCGCCCGGAGGCCTTGGCGATTTCCTGGATTCGGGCCGAACCCAAATAAGCGAATATGGAATGGGCGGAATAGAAATATTCGATCTCGGACATGGTATGCTCCAAATTGGTTGCACAGATAACAGCCGCCCAACCGCCGCCCGTCAAGATGGAGTTTAGAGATGACCCTGAAAATCCGCACCATCGACCATGCCGTCGTCATGGCCTCGGACATGGAGCGTTCCATTGCCTTCTATTGCGACACCCTGGGCGGGCGCGCGCGCTATTTGCAACGCTTTCGAGATGGCAAACCGCCGGTACTGCCCATCGAATTGGGCGGCGCGGTGATCAATTAGCAATATTTGGACAAGCCCGCCTATCTGGTGGCCGAGACCCTGGAGGCGGGAACCCTTGACGTCTGTTTCCGCTGGGAGGGCACGATCGAGGAGGCGGTCGCGCATTTGAACGCGGCGGGTATAGAGATCATCGAGGGGCCGGCGCCACGCTGGGCCGTCGATGGGGTTTTGGGGCCAATCGGTCTATTTTCGCGATCCGGATGGAAATTTGCTGGAATTTCTCTCCACAAACCCAGCCCTGGAGCCGCATTTTACGGAGTAATCCGCCTTTTCCTACCTTTTACCCGGAATGGCGCCCGGACGCGCGGACTCTGATTGACTCATGTTTGCCGCTTCACTATTTTGCAGCGCAACATAAACCAGCGGTCGCGAATTTCCGGCCGCCCGGGATGCGGGAACGGGATGCCGCGCGCCGGTGACTATTACTGGTCGAAATTTTAGGCTTTCCCCCAAAGAAGAGGCAGCTGATGAAAGTTCTCGTCGCCGTCAAGCGCGTGGTTGACTACAACGTCAAGATCCGGGTCAAGGGAGACCAGACCGGGGTCGATCTAGCCAATGTGAAAATGTCCATGAACCCCTTCGACGAAATCGGCATCGAAGAGGCTCTGCGCATGAAGGAAGCCGGCCAGGCGGACGAAGTGATCGCCATTTCCATCGGCGTGCAACAGTGTCAGGAGACCATCCGCACCGCGCTTGCCATGGGCGCCGATCGTGGCATCCTGGTCAAGACCGATGAAGCGTTGGAGCCCCTGCACGTGGCCAAATTGATAAAGGCCGTGGTGGATGAGGAACAGCCCGGTCTGGTGATTTTGGGCAAGCAGGCCATCGACGATGATTGCAACCAGACGGGCCAGATGCTGGCCGCACTGTTGGGCTGGCCGCAAGGCACCTTCGCCTCGGCCATTGAGCTGGGCGACGGCACGGCCAATGTGACCCGGGAAGTGGATGGCGGCCTGCAGACCCTGAAGCTGAACCTGCCCATGATCGTCACCACGGACCTGCGCCTGAACGAGCCGCGCTACGCCTCTCTGCCGAACATCATGAAGGCCAAGAAAAAGCCCATCGACGAGAAGACGCCGGAAGATTTGGGCGTCGATACCGCACCCCGGCTGATCACTTTGAAGGTGGAGGACCCACCGAAACGCCAGGCCGGCGTGATCGTCGCGGATGTGGCCGAGCTGGTGGATAAATTGCGTAATGAAGCGGGAGTAATCTAATGGGCGTCCTGGTCATTGCAGAACACGACAATTCCGAATTAAAGCCGGCCACCCTCGCCGCCGTAACGGCCGCCTCTCAATTGGGCGGCGACGTTGATATCCTGGTCGCCGGCCAGTGTTGCGGCGCGGTCGGCGAGGCCGCCGCGCAAGTCGCGGGCGTCGCCAAGGTACTGGTTGCCGATGCGCCGGAATACGCCAACATGATGGCCGAACCCCTGGCCGATCTGGTGGTGCCCCTGGCCAAGACTTATGACGCCGTGCTGGCGGTGGCCAATACCGTGGGCAAGAATTTCATGCCCCGTGTCGCGGCCCTGCTGGATGTCAGCCAAATCTCGGAAATTTCCGAGATTGTCAGTCCCGACACCTTTGTTCGGCCGATCTATGCGGGCAACGCCATGGCGACGGTGCAGTCATCGGATGCCATCAAGGTTATCACCGTGCGCACAACGGGCTTCGAGAAGGCCGAGGCGACGGGCGGCTCCGCGGCGATGGAAAGCCTGGACGGCGCCGGCGATCCCGGCATTTCCAGCTTCGTGGGCGAGGAATTGTCCAAATCCGAACGCCCGGAACTGACCGCCGCCAAGATCATCATCTCGGGCGGCCGCGGCATGCAGTCGGGTGACAACTTCCCCATTATTGAGGCGGTGGCCGACCTCTTGGGCGCCGCTGTTGGCGCCTCCCGCGCCGCTGTCGATGCGGGCTTCGTGCCCAACGATTACCAGGTTGGCCAGACCGGCAAGGTTGTCGCCCCCGAGCTGTATATCGCCGTGGGCATATCGGGCGCCATTCAGCATCTGGCCGGCATGAAGGACAGCAAGGTCATCGTCGCCATCAACAAGGATGAAGAGGCGCCGATCTTCCAGGTTTCCGATTACGGCCTGGTCGCCGATTTGTTCAAGGCGGTGCCGGAACTGGAAGAAGAGCTGAAAAAGCTGCCGCCTGCGTAAGCGAAATAGGGGGACGTAATATTTTTATCCCTCGTGTCGACTGAGCGTATTGAAATATTGATCATGGGATATAAAAATTACGTCCCCCTATTTGTCGAAGGCTAAAATATGATCCAGAACATCGGCATTATCGGCGCGGGTCAGATGGGCAGTGGCATCGCCCATGTCCTGGCCGTCGGCGGCTACGACATCCTGCTGACCGATACCTCCAACGCGGCCATGCAAAAATCCTTGAAGGTGATCGAGGGCAACATTGGGCGGCAGGTCAGCCGCGGCAAACTGGATCAGGTGGAGGCGGTGGACGCCCTGGCCCGGATCCAGACCGTCGCCGGCCTGCCCGAATTGGCCCATGCGGACCTGGTGGTCGAAGCCGCGACCGAGGACGAGGATGTCAAGCGGGAGATCCTGGCCGATCTGGGCGGGGTGCTGCATCCGGACGGCCTGATCGCCACCAATACCTCGTCCATTTCCATCACCCGCCTGGCCTCTGTCTCCGGCCGGCCGGAAAAATTCATGGGCATGCATTTCATGAACCCGGTGCCGGTGATGGAGCTGGTGGAGCTGATCCGCGGCATCGCCACGGATGAAGCGACCTTCGCCGCCGTGCGCGAGGTGGTGTTGAAAGTGGGCAAGGTTCCGACCAATTCGGAAGATTTTCCCGCCTTCATCGTCAACCGCATTCTCATGCCCATGGTCAACGAGGCGGTCTACACCCTATACGAAGGCGTCGGCACAGTGGAAGGCATCGACAGCTCCATGCGCCTGGGCGCCAACCACCGCATGGGGCCGCTGGAACTGGCGGACTTCATCGGCCTGGATACCTGTCTGGCCATCATGCAGGTGCTGTACGAGGGCCTGGCCGACACCAAATACCGGCCCTGCCCCCTGCTGGTGAAATATGTCGAGGCCGGCTGGCTCGGCCGCAAGGCGGAACGCGGCTTCTACGACTATCGCGGCGAGACACCGGTTCCGACCCGGTAGAGCGTTTTCAACTTTCGTTGCAACACCGCGCTGACCGCGTCTCGACATGGGTAACAGTTTTTGGTCATGACATAGGTTACAGTTTATCCGGCTTAGGCGTCATTTTCTTCCGTCTTTTTTGCTTGATGGGCATGATGCGAA
>JAYGEA010000346.1:0-10363 GCA_046582635.1 Alphaproteobacteria bacterium | reverse complement strand
GGTGATCCAACAGATCAAGCGGGTCTCCACACCGGGCCGGCGGGTTTATTCCTCCGTGAAGCAGTTGCCGCGCGTTGCCAACGGCCTGGGTATTTCGATTTTGACGACGCCCCAGGGTGTGCTGTCCGACGCCGAGGCGCGGGAAGCCAACGTGGGCGGCGAAGTCATCTGTCAGGTATTCTAGTAGGAATTTAGGGGAAAATACGATGTCCCGTATTGGAAGCAAACCGGTGGTAGTGCCTGACGGCGTCACCATCACCCTGGCCGCTCAAGCGTTGACGGCCAAGGGTAAGTTGGGCGAATTGTCCATGGCCGTGGTCGATCAGGTTGAGATGTCGCACGAAGACAACCAGATCGTCGTTACGCCCAAGGATCAGAGCAAATTGGCGCGGTCCATGTGGGGCCTGCAGCGCAGTCTGGCCCAGAACCTTGTGACCGGTGTCTCGGAAGGGTTCGTCAAGGAGCTGGAAATTCAGGGCGTCGGCTATCGCGCCGCACTTCAGGGCAAAATTCTGAAGCTGCAGTTGGGCCATAGCCACGACATCGATTTTCCGATCCCCGATGGTATCGAAATCGAATGCGAGCGTCCCACGGCCATCAAGGTTAAGGGTATCGACAAGCAGAAGGTCGGCCAGGTTGCCGCCGTCATCCGCTCTTACCGGCCGCCCGAACCATACAAGGGCAAGGGTGTGCGCTACGTGGGCGAATATATCTTCCGCAAGGAAGGCAAGAAGAAGTAGGCGAAGATGGCAAATTCAAGAGAACTATTCAAACGCCGCCAGCGGCGCAACCGTACCGCACTGGCAAAGAGGAATGCCGGCCGTCCGCGGCTTTCGGTCTTCCGGTCCTCGCAACATATTTATGTTCAGCTGATCGATGATATTGCTGGAAAAACCTTGGCGTCCGCGTCCAGCTTGGAAAAGGACCTGCGTGGTTCCTTGAAGACCGGCGCGGACAAGGAAGCCGCCGCCAAGGTGGGTACCTTGATTGCCGAGCGGGCGAAAAGCGCC
Source organism: Alphaproteobacteria bacterium (assembly GCA_046582635.1). Lineage (GTDB taxonomy): Bacteria > Pseudomonadota > Alphaproteobacteria. Next base: position 9,353 of record JAYGEA010000346.1, on the reverse strand, counting down.
GGTGTGGACACCGTGGTGTTCGACCGGGGCGGTTACAGATTTCACGGACGGGTGAAGGCGCTGGCGGATGCCGCGCGTGAAGCCGGCCTAAGCTTTTAGAGGGGCGAGGTCGCAATGGCACGTAATGATTTCGGCGATCGGGGCGATTCCGAGTTCGTCGACAAGCTGGTCCACATCAACCGGGTCGCCAAGGTGGTCAAGGGTGGCCGCCGGTTCGGATTTGCCGCCTTGGTCGTGGTTGGCGATCAAAAGGGCCGGGTGGGTTTCGGTCACGGCAAGGCCCGCGAGGTGCCCGAGGCCATTCGCAAGGCGACGGAAACCGCCAAGAAAAGCATGATCCGCGTGCCGTTGCGCGAGGGCCGGACCCTGCACCACGATATTCACGGCCGTCACGGCGCCGGCAAGGTTTTGCTGCGTGCCGCACCTCCCGGCACCGGCATCATCGCCGGCGGCCCCATGCGCGCTGTTTTTGAATGTGTCGGCGTGCAGGACGTGGTGACCAAGTCGCAAGGTTCGTCGAACCCCTACAACATGGTGCGCGCCACGTTCGAAGCGCTGAAAAATCAGGTGTCTCCACGTACTGTGGCGGCCAAGCGGGGCAAAAAAGTGGCCGATATCATTGGCCGCCGCAGCCGTGGCCGTGCCGCCGACGCAGAGGCGGTGGAGCAGGATGCGGAAACGGCTGACGCATAGTTGTCAAAGAGATAGCTGTCAAAGGCAAGTACGATACCTATATGTGGCCAAGAGATATGGCCAAAATGGGCCCCAGTTAGGGCCAATTTGGAAAACGAACCATGGCGAAAGCAAAGAAAACACTGACCGTAACCCAGATCGGCTCGCCGATCGGGCGGCCGAAATGGCAACGGGCGACCTTGGTCGGCCTGGGCCTGAACAAGATGCACAAATCCCGCGAGTTGGAGGATACCCCTTCCGTGCGCGGCATGATCAACCGGGTGCATCACCTGGTCCGCGTCGAAGCTGAAGAAGAGGCGTAAATCATGAAACTTAACGAATTACGCGACAATCCAGGCGCGCGGCACAAATCCAAGCGCCTGGGCCGCGGCCCCGGTTCCGGCAAGGGTAAAACCGCCGGGCGCGGCAACAAGGGACAGAAGTCACGTTCCGGCGTGGCCATCAAGGGTTTCGAGGGCGGCCAGATGCCGCTCTACCGCCGTTTACCCAAGCGCGGCTTCAACAATATCTTCGCCAAGCATTATCAAGTGGTCAATCTGGGCCGGCTGCAGACCGCCATCGACGCGGGCAAGCTGGATGGGGCCAAGGCTATCGGTATCGAAGAATTGCTGGCTTCGGGCGTGGTGCGCAAGGCGCGCGATGGCGTGCGCCTGCTGGCCAAGGGTGAATTGAAGGCCAAGGTGGACATTACCGTTGCCGGGGCCTCGGCCGCCGCGATCGCGGCCGTGGAAGCGGCGGGCGGTAAGGTTACCGTGACCGTGGCCAAGGAGGTTGCGGCCGATAAAGTCGTGACCGATGACGGGGCCGAAGCGTAGCGGCAATTAGGGCGATTAGGTTGAACCGGCGGGTTTGCAGTTGGATGCAGGGCCGCCATAGGGACGAACAACATGGCATCAGCGGCTGAACAACTGGCGGCTAACATAAATTTCGGCGCCTTTTCCAAGGCGACGGAGTTGAAGAAACGCCTGTGGTTCACCCTGGGCGCCTTGATCGTCTATCGTATCGGCACCTATATCCCGATTCCCGGCATCGACCCCTCCGCCCTGGCGGATATTTTCGAACAGCAGCGGGGCGGCATCCTCGGCATGTTCGATGTGTTTTCGGGCGGCGCCTTGGGGCGCATGACCATCTTCGCCCTGAACATCATGCCCTATATCTCGGCCTCCATCATTATTCAGCTGCTGACCACCGTGTCACCCCATCTGGAACAGTTGAAGAAAGAGGGGGAGCAGGGCCGGAAAAAGATCAATCAATATACCCGCTACGGCACCGTGGTCCTGACCGCGCTGCAAGCCTACGGCATTGCCGCCGGACTGGAGGGCATGACGGCCTCGGGCGGGCAGGGCGTGGTTCTGGCAGGGGGTATGTTCTTCAAGGCCAGCACGGTCATCACCTTGGTCGGTGGCACGATTTTTCTCATGTGGCTGGGTGAACAGATCACCGCGCGCGGCGTTGGCAACGGTATTTCCCTCATCATCTTTGCCGGCATCGTGGCGCAATTGCCCTCCGCCATCGCCTCGACCCTGGAATTGGGCCGTACCGGCGCCTTGAACACCCTGTTTATTCTGTTCCTGATCATCCTGGTTATCGGCACCATTACCTTCATCGTCTTTGTCGAGCGGGCCCAGCGGCGCATCGTGGTGCAATATCCCAAACGCCAGGTCGGCCAAAAGATGTTCGGCGGCGAAAGCACCCACATGCCGTTGAAGCTGAATACAGCCGGCGTCATCCCGCCGATTTTCGCCTCGTCCCTGTTGCTTCTGCCCGTTACCGTCGCCTCCTTCTCCGCCCAGGGCGGACCGGAATGGCTGACCACGGTGACCTCTCTGCTGGGGCGCGGGCAGCCATTGTATATGGCGATGTATATTGGCGGCATTATGTTCTTTTGTTTCTTCTATACGGCCATTGTCTTCAATCCGGCCGATACGGCGGATAATCTGAAGAAATACGGCGGCTTCATTCCCGGCATCCGGCCCGGCAAGCGCACGGCGGAATATCTCGATTATGTGCTGACCCGTCTGACCGTGGTCGGCGCGCTCTATCTGGCCCTGGTTTGCCTGCTGCCCGAGATCTTGATGTCGCAATATGCGGTGCCGTTCTATTTCGGCGGCACCTCGTTGCTGATCGTGGTCAGCGTGACCATGGATACGGTCAGCCAGATCCAATCTCATCTGCTGGCCCATCAATACGAGGGCCTGATCAAGAAATCCAAATTGCGTGGTCGAAACCGATGAGGATTTGGTGATGAGATTAATTCTTCTTGGCCCCCCGGGCGCGGGCAAGGGCACCCAGGCCCAGCGTCTGGTTGAGGCCCATAACATCGTGCAATTATCCACCGGCGACATGCTGCGGGCGGCGGTGGCGGCGGGGACGGACATTGGCAAGCGTGCCAGGGCGGTGATGGAAGCGGGCGATCTGGTTTCCGACGATATCCTGATCGGCATGATTTCCGACCGGGTGAACGAGGATGATTGCGGCAACGGCTTCATTCTGGATGGTTTTCCCCGCACCCTGGCCCAGGCCGAGGCGCTGGAGGTCATGCTGGCGCAGAAGTCCTTGAAGCTGGATGCGGTTATCGAGATGAAGGTGGATGACGCCTTGCTGATCGGCCGTATCACGGGCCGTTTTACCTGCGCCAATTGCGGTGCCGGCTATCACGATGAGAATTTGAAGCCGAAAGTGGCTGGTATCTGCGACAATTGCGGCCGCACGGAGTTCAGCCGCCGTTCGGACGATAATGCCGAGGCGGTGACGACACGGCTGGCGGCCTATCATGAACAGACAGCGCCATTGCTGCCCTTTTACCGGGACAAAGGCAGTTTAAAGACGGTTGACGGGATGGCCGATATCGATGAAGTGACCCGGCAATTGAATGACGTTCTGGCGTTGGGTTAAGGCATTGACTTGGCGGCAAAAAAGCATTAGATCGCGGTGTTCCACACGCATTGTGAACGCCGCTTTTGTGGTGGCTCCCGTGGCCGGGGCCCGTGTTCTTCGGGTAATGGGCCGGGCTGGGCGACCAGGCTGGGCAAATTGAGCAATTTTGGACGGTCCAATACGGGATCGAGACGAGGAGAAACTGGGTGGCGCGCATAGCTGGTGTTAATATTCCAACCAATAAACGGGTTGAGATCTCATTGACCTATATTCATGGCATTGGCAGGACCAAGGCCACGGAAATCTGCGAAAAGGTCGGCCTGCCCCGGGAACGCCGGGTGGCGGAGCTGACCGATCAGGAGGTCATTCGAATTCGCGAGGTGATCGACCAAGACCATATGGTCGAGGGCGATTTGCGCCGCGAGGTGGCCATGAATATCAAGCGTCTGATGGATCTGGGCTGCTATCGCGGCATCCGTCACCGCAAGGGCCTGCCCCTTCGCGGTCAACGCACCCATACCAACGCGCGCACGCGCAAAGGCCCGGCACGGCCCATCGCCGGCAAAAAGAAGGCGTAGGCAGCAATGGCAAAAGATCGTACACGCGTCCGCCGTCGCGAGAAGAAAAACATCATCTCGGGCGTCGCGCATGTCAATGCGACATTCAACAACACCATGATTTCCATTTCGGATGTGCAGGGTAATGTCATTGCCTGGTCGTCCGCCGGCGCGCAGGGGTTCAAGGGCTCTCGCAAATCGACGCCGTATGCGGCCCAGATGGCGGCGGAAGATGCCGGCCAGAAGGCGCAGGAACATGGCATGAAATCTCTTGAAGTATTTGTAAAAGGTCCTGGGTCGGGGCGAGAATCCGCGCTCAGGGCCCTGCAGGCGGTGGGTTTCACCATTACTTTCATCAAGGACGTAACGCCGATACCGCACAACGGTTGTCGGCCACCCAAACGGCGGCGGGTCTAACCCAGCCAGCCGGGACCACAGTGGCACCGGCTGGATGGAGACTTTTAATTACCGGGATTTTCCCGGTGCGGCGGTTGGCGAGCGCGAGGATACGACGTGATCCAGAAGAACTGGCAAGAACTAATTAAACCCAACAAGTTGAGCATTGATACGGATGTTGATCCGGATCGCAAGGCAACGTTGGTGGCGGAACCGCTTGAACGCGGCTTTGGTCTGACCCTGGGCAATTCGCTGCGGCGTATCCTTTTGTCATCCCTGCATGGGGCGGCGGTGACTTCACTGCAGATCGACGGAGTTCTGCATGAATTCTCCTCCATTCCCGGCGTGCGCGAGGATGTGACGGACATTGTCCTGAACATCAAGGCCCTGGCCGTGCGTCTGCACAGCGAAGGTCCGCGGCGGATGACCCTGAAGGCGGAAGGCCCCGGCCCCATTACGGCATCGGCCTTGGACATGGGCCCGGATATCGAGGTGGTGAACCCGGATCTGGTGATTTGTCATTTGGACCAGGGCGCCAAACTGTCCATGGAATTTACGGTGGACAGCGGCAAGGGCTATCTGGCGGCGGAACATAACCGCGGCGATGACAGCCCCATTGGCCTGATCCCGGTGGACAGTGTGTTCTCGCCCGTGCGCCAGGTCTCCTACCGGGTGGAAAACTCCCGCGAGGGACAGGTCCTGGACTATGACAAACTGACCATGGATTTGGAAACCGACGGCACGGTAACTCCGGAAGACGCTATTGCCTATGCCGCCCGCATTCTGCAGGATCAGTTGCAGTTGTTCATCAATTTCGAAGAGCCGCGCGAAGAGCCCGCGCATGCGGAGCCCGAACAGCCCCGCATCAACCGCAATCTGCTGCGCAAGGTGGACGAGCTGGAATTGTCGGTGCGTTCGGCCAATTGCCTGAAGAACGACAACATTATTTACATCGGCGATTTGGTGCAGAAATCGGAATCCGAGATGCTGCGCACACCGAATTTCGGCCGCAAATCCTTGAACGAAATCAAGGAAGTGTTGACCCAGATGGGCCTGCATTTGGGCATGGAAGTGGCCGATTGGCCGCCCGAAAATATCGACGATCTGGCGAAACAGATGGAAACAGATTTCTAGCCTTATCAATTTTGGCTGGATAAAGGAGTAGCGACATGCGGCACCGCAAAAGTGGACGCAAACTGAACAGGGACAGTTCCCACCGCAAGGCAATGTTCGCCAATATGGCGTCGGCTTTGATCAAGCACGAGCAGATCAAGACCACCTTGCCCAAGGCCAAGGAACTGCGCCCCATCGTGGAAAAGCTGATTACCCTGGGCAAGCGGGGCGATTTGCACGCCCGTCGGCTGGCCTATGCGCGCATTCCGGACCGGGCCATGGTGGCCAAGCTGTTCGATGTGCTGGGCGAACGCTACAAGGACCGCGAGGGCGGCTATATCCGGGTCATCCGGGCCAATTTCCGCTATGGCGATTGCGCCCCCATGGCCTATATCGAATTTGTTGATCGCGACGTCGAAGCCAAGGGTCTGGATTCAGGCCCTGACATGAGTGGCGACGAGGACGAGGAAGAAGCCGCCTGACGATGAAGGCTTGCCAGGCGGCACAATAGCATCACACTGGGGCAGCCTTTTGGCTGCCCCAGTTTGTTCGGCCCCAGTTTGTTCGGCCCCGTTAAAATTGACCCGTTAAATGTGAAGGAACGATCCAACGTGAACAGCTTTGCCGCACTGTCTTGGGCCTTGCTTTTTGTGGCGGCCGCGATGGCCGCGCCCATGGATGTTGCCGCGAAATCCGTGCCCAAGAGCAAGGCGCAAATTCAGCTGTCCTTCGCCCCCCTGGTTAAACGGGCCGCCCCGGCCGTGGTTAACATTTACACCCGCCGGGTGGTCAAGGAGGTGGCGCGCTCGCCGCTGTTCGACGATCCGTTTTTTCGCCGTTTTTTCGGCGACAGATTTGGCGGTGCGGGGCGCACAAGGCGGCGGCAGCAGAATTCGCTGGGCTCCGGCGTGCTGTTGACCTCCACTGGCATGATCGTCACCAATCATCATGTCATCGTCGGTGCCGATGAAATTACCGTGGCTTTGTCTGACCGGCGCGAGTTCCAGGCGACCCTGGTGCTGGATGATGAACGCACGGACCTGGCGGTGCTGAAAATAGACACCGGTGGCGAAAAACTGCCGTTTTTGAAGTTGCGGGATTCCGACAGCCTGGAAGTGGGTGATCTGGTGCTGGCCATCGGCAATCCGTTCAACGTGGGCCAGACCGTCACCTCCGGCATTGTCTCGGCCCTGGCCCGGACCGGCATCGGGGTTTCGGACTTTCAGTTTTTTATTCAGACCGACGCGGCCATCAATCCGGGCAACTCCGGCGGTGCGCTGATCACCATGGATGGCCGCCTGGTAGGTATCAATTCCGCGATCTATTCCAAGACAGGCGCCTCCCACGGGATCGGCTTCGCCGTGCCGTCATCCATGGTGCGCACGGTCCTGGCCTCGGCCAAGGCCGGCCTGGGGCACGTGAAACGGCCCTGGCTGGGCGCCTCGACCCAGGCCGTGACGGCCGATATCGCAATCTCCATCGGCATGAAACGGCCCCTGGGCGTCATGGTCCGTTCGATCTTTCCCGGCGGCCCCGCCGATCGCGCCGGCATGGCGGTGGGTGATGTGGTTTTGGCGGTGGACGGTCATGACATAGCCTCGCCCAAGGCTTTGAATTTCCGCCTGGGCACCCGCATGATCGGGCAACAGGCGCCCTTCACTATTCTGCGGGGCGGTGATAGGCGCAAAGTCACCCTTAAGCTCATGGCGGCGCCCGAAACACCGCCGCGCCGATTGACCAGATTGCACGGCCGCCAACCCCTCTCCGGCGCCACCATCGCCAACCTCTCGCCCGCCCTGGCGGAAGAGTTGGGTTTGGACAGCCTAGGTGGCGGCGTGATCATCATGAGTGTCGGCCAGCGCACCCCGGCCCGGCGCTATTTGCGGACCGGTGACAAGATCCTGCAAGTGAACAGGGCACGTATCGGGCTGGTGAAGGATCTCGTCAAGGTCATGAATAAGCCGGTGGAGGAATGGCAGATCACCATGAAGCGCGGGGTCAAGGTACGCACCATCCGGTTTGGCTTATGAGCAACCTGTTCGAGAGCGCGGGCATGGACCAGGGTCCCTTGCGGCCCCTGGCGGAACGGCTGCGACCGGACGCATTGGACCAGGTGATCGGCCAGGACCATCTGCTGGCCAAGGACGGCGCCATCCGCCGCATGCTGGCGGCCGGCCGCCTGGCCTCGTTGGTGCTGTGGGGTCCACCCGGCAGCGGCAAGACCACCATCGCGCGTCTGCTGGCGGCCCACGTGGGGCTGCATTTCGAACAGTTGTCGGCGGTGTTTTCGGGCGTGGCGGATTTGCGCAAGGCCTTTGCCGCCGCCGGCCAGCGCCGGCTCAGCGGCCAGGGGACCTTGTTGTTCGTGGACGAAATCCATCGCTTCAACCGGGCCCAACAGGATGGCTTCCTGCCTTATGTGGAGGATGGCACCATCGTCCTGGTCGGCGCCACCACGGAAAACCCCTCGTTCGAACTGAACGCCGCGCTGCTGTCCCGTTGCCAGGTTCTGGTACTGAACCGATTGGACGATGATGCCTTGGAAGAGCTGCTGTGCCGGGCCGAGGCCGCCGCCGGACACGTTCTGCCCCTGGACGGCGAGGCCCGGTTGACCCTGCGCGCCATGGCCGATGGCGACGGCCGCTATGCCCTTAACCTGGCCGAAGAACTGCTGGCCCTTGAAGATGTGCCGCCCCTGGACGTGGCAGCCTTAAGCCAGACCTTGCAGCGCCGGGCCCCGGTCTATGACAAGGCCCAGGAGGGGCATTACAATCTGATCAGCGCTCTGCATAAATCCCTGCGCGGCTCGGACGTGGATGCGTCCCTGTATTGGTTGGCGCGCATGCTGGGGGCGGGGGAACAGCCTCTGTACATTGTCCGCCGACTGGTCCGTTTCGCGGTGGAGGATATCGGGCTGGCCGACCCCCAGGCCCTGGTCCAGGCCAATGCCGCCAAGGAAGCCTTCGATTTTCTGGGCAGTCCGGAAGGGGAGCTGGCCATTGCCCAGGCGGTGATTTATCTGGCCACGGCTCCCAAATCCAATGCCGCCTACGAGGCCTTGAGCCGGGCCAACCGCGCGGCCCGGGACACCGGCTCGCTGATGCCGCCGAAACATATCCTCAATGCGCCGACCGGCTTGATGAAAGATCTGGGCTATGGTGATGGATACGTCTATGACCATGGCACGGAGGACGGTTTTTCCGGTCAGAACTATTTTCCCGAAGACATGCCCCGGCAGAATTTTTATCGGCCGGTGGAACGCGGATTTGAACGGGATGTGGCCAAACGCATGGCGTATTGGGATAAACTGCGCGCCCGCACAGGGGAGGAGCCGGACAAATGAACATGCTGTTCGCCGTCGCCGCCGGCGGCGCCCTGGGGGCGGCCGGGCGTTATCTGGTTTCGGGCCAGGTCATGCGCTGGGCCGGCGCGGGTTTTCCCCTGGGCACCCTGGCGGTGAATATCGCCGGTTCCTTCGTCATGGGGCTGCTGGCCGAATATCTGTCCCAGCGCTGGTCCCATATGCCCGAAGTGCGGGGTTTTCTGCTGGTCGGCCTGTTGGGCGGCTTCACCACATTCTCGGCCTTTTCCCTGGATGCGGTTGAATTGTTGGAGCGCGGCGCCATGGCGTCCGCATTCCTCTATATTGCGGGCAGTGTGTTGTTATCTATCGGTGGATTGTTCGCCGGTTTGTGGCTATTTCGGCAGGTGTTGGCA